>JAAELB010000532.1 GCA_024227155.1 Desulfobulbaceae bacterium | reverse complement strand
TTTTTAATACTCTGCGAGATTCTTTCAGTATGCAAGTTACCCTAAGTTTTTTTTCATTTTTCTTTGTCTATTTCTGCTGGAAAATTGCATTTGTATAGATCCATGCGAATAAGTTTTTAAAAACAGGAATAATTTTCACGAATGAGATTGCATTCGAGTGCATGAATTATTACCATTATGGGTTTTAAAGATTATAAAGCAGGTGTCTGATAAAAATCCTCATTTTCAAGCACGGATATTATCGGATTACCTTAGGTTAACTCTATTCATATTTTGCAGGAGACTATCTATGTCCAACCAGGATCAACAGCCTCCATGGGGTAAAAAGAACAAACCTCAGACCCCGGAAGAAGTTGTAGCCCAGCTCATAAACAAGTTGCAGGATTTTTTTTCCGACAACAAAAAACCACCGCAAGGTAACGGTTCGGAACCACCTACAACCCCAACCTCGCCTTTTGCCAGTATTGGAAAACTACTTGCCATTGCGGCTGTTTTCCTGGTGCTCCAAGGCGTCTACTCCTCCTTTTTCAAGATCACCCCAAGTGAAGTTGGGGTTGTGCTCCGTCTGGGAGAGTACTCTCGAACAACTCCCCCTGGGTTACATTTTAAATTCCCTTATCTGGATAAGCTCTACAAGGTCGATGTAGAGAACATTAGAAAAGAGGAATTCGGTTTCAGGAGCCGTTCCCCAGGACAACAGAGTACTTTCGACAGACGCGGCTACGACATGGAATCCTTGATGCTCACCGCTGACAAAAATGTCATCAATGTTGCATGGATTGTGCAGTATAAAGTTGCCGATCCATATGCCTTTCTCTTTAAAGTCGCCAATGTCCGCCAGGCTATTCGCGATTTATCTGAAAGTGTCACCCGACGTATTGTAGGCAACATGGATTTTGATTATGTCCTCAGTAATCGTGATCTACTTGCCGCTTCGGTTAAATTAGAACTTCAGGAACAACTTGATGGCCTTTTCCCAGAAGCGATGACGGGCATTTCCATCGGTACAGTACAGTTCCAGGATATCAACCCACCTGATCCTGTTAAACCCGCCTTTAATGAAGTTAATGAAGCGGATCAGGACATGAAGCGCCTCGTAAATGAAGCACAGGAAACGTACAATAGAGTGATTCCTAAGGCTTCTGGTGACGCGAAGAAGATCATCGAAGAAGCATATGGTTACAAATCTCAACGCATCAATAATGCCAAGGGTGAGACACAGCGTTTTAATGATATCTTAAAAGAATACAGAAACGCCCCGGATGTTACCCGGCAACGAATGTACCTTGAAACTATGAAGGAAATTTTGCCCCACGTACAATCCGTCTACGTAATTGACAAGGACCAGCAGGCACCCATCCCTCTGCTGAACATTACTTCAGCGAGTACCCTTGGCAATCAGCCTAAATAAAGAGCTATAGACAGATTCTACCTAACCCGAATAGATCGGAACTTTCTAAAATGCTTGGATAAGTACCTTCACGAAATTAATTTCGAAGTCTACGCTTATCTCTGCCACAAAAAGGTATAAAATAATTTCTAAGGTACTAAAGGAAATACATATGAAACAGATAGCGCAATTCTTTCTTGTCGGTCTCGTTCTGCTAGCCATCGTCATTGTATATGACGGCTTCTTTATTTTAGATGAAGGCAAACAGGTCGTAATCACACAATTTGGAGCACCGGTCGGCGACCCTGTAACTGAAGCAGGTCTTCACTTCAAGATGCCATTTATTCAGCAAACTGAATTATTTGAGAAGAAAATCCTCATCTGGGACGGAGATCCAAACCAGATACCAACCAATGACAAAACCTACGTCTATCTTGACGTAACTGCCAGGTGGAGAATCTCAAACGCCCTGCAATTCCTGCAGGCTGTAAATAATCAGGCACGGGCCCAATCACTGCTTAGTGATATTATTGATGGTACCGTTCGAGATATGGTCAATAAGAATGACTTGATTGAAATCATTCGAAGCTCTGACTGGTCCACTGATACCATGTCTGAGACCACTGCCGTTGCAAATATTGGTTCTAAACCGGAGAATGGTCGGGACCAGATTTCAAACCAGATTCTCGAAATTGCCTCCAAGGTCACGCCACAATACGGCATCGAGCTTATAGATGTTATGATTAAACGAGTTAATTACATTGAGTCTGTTCGCCTCAAGGTGTATGACCGTATGATCTCTGAACGAAAGCGTATTGCTGCTGAAAAACGATCCATGGGTGAAGGTGAGAAAGCTGAAATCCTTGGTACAGTTGAGCGTAAATTAAAAGAAATAATCTCAACAGCAAATAAAGAGGCAACTACCATCAGAGGTAAGGCGGATGCGGAGGCGACAAAGATATATGGAGAGGCCTACTCCCAGGATTCCGATTTTTACGCCTTTCAGAAAACATTAGAGAGCTACGAGCAGATTGTCGGCAAAAACTCATCGCTGGTGCTTTCTTCTGATTCAGACCTGTACCGTTATCTAAAATCAGTGGACGGAAAGTAAATAGTTCTTCTTTGAGACAGGTTTTCTGAAGCAAAACGATAAAAAAGAGTGTGCTGGGACTTCCCTTCACACTCTTTTCACTTTAGTCTGTAGCCTTTTCCCGATAGACGGGAAAAGGCTACAGACTAAAGTGGACCCCATTGTCAAGACTCGCCATCGAGGCCTTCACTTGTTCCCGGATATGCAGGAGACTGGTTCGCACCATAGGGCACACGACCTTTTTCACTGAGCATATCAATAAAGGTTTCCAACTGTTCTTCACTTTCGATCTCTTCCGTCTTAAGCTGCTCAAAACGGCAGTTACAGCTACTGAGTTGTCCGTCACACCAGGGACAGATCTCCACGATACAACCAAGTAAGTGCAATTCGCCAACCTCTACACCACATGCTGGACATGGCTCGCCTGTACCCTTTTCGTCTTTTCCATACATTTTTAGATCTTCAACGGGAATACATGTTGCCAAAAATTCTTTCTGGCTTGAATATCCAAAGAAAGTCAAAACCTCTTTGGTGATTTCCTTTTGGTACTGCGCCAGATAGAGAATATGTTCTGCTGAGGCAACATACACATAAGAATGAGAGGTGCATACTACCACAAAGAGATACACCCCCTGATGATGTATCAACTCAGATATTTTCAGCACCGCTTCTTCATGCGCCTCCGGAAGAGTTGAATAATATTCCTTGAACAGTCCCAGGACCAACTGATTGTCCTTATAGTTCTCTACCAGTGCCATCGCCTCACCGAACTCTTCTTCGGTAACACAGAACTTGACATAGAGAGCTATCTCTTCAAGCAGCTGTTTACTCTTATTTTCTAATGACATACACCACCTTCTTTTTTATTATACTGGCACTCACTTTTATTAGACCAACTGATAGAATTCTCCTCAGCCTCGCGGGTTAAGTACCTTCACAAAATTTATTCACAAAAACTAAAAAATAGAGTTCTAGAACTCTATTTCTACGAGGGTCATCTTTGATCTTCGCCTGATACCGGAGTGGCAAATGTAATGCCATTTGCCAAAAAGTCAAAAACATAGTATAGTATTTCGCTACAGATCATTTCAACAACAAAATCGACTCTTCGATCCTCCACGATCTGAATATTATACGTTTATTAGCCCCTTCCGGCATATTCTCCAAAAAAGCCAGTAAACTGACATCTTCACAGCTCAGCTTCCACAGGGTTAAGGCCCTATTCAGGCTGCCGGAAAAATCATTAAATATGAAGTGTGTGTTCCAGTCCGGCTCACCATTTCGTTAACCATGAGGTATTGCCAATGTCACAAGAATTCGCCACGCTATCTATCGGGGACCAAACCTACAAATTGCCAATAATTGTTGGTACCCGAGGTGATAAAGCTATAGATATCCGGACCCTGCTGAAAAAAACCGGCCACATTACTCTTGATAGTGGTTACATGAACACCGGTGCCTGTACCTCCTCCATCACCTATCTCGACGGGGCGAAAGGGATTCTGGACTATCGAGGGTATGCAATTGAAGACCTTGCCGCCCAGTGTTCTTTCACAGAAGTTGCCTATCTCATCCTACACGGAGAACTGCCGACCTTTGAAGCACTTGAGGCCTTTAAGCACGACATGCGCCGTTTCGCCCTGCTGCATGAGGATATGATTCATTTCTTTGACAATTTTCCTCCAAATTCCTCTCCGATGTCTATCCTGTCAACAACAGTTAACTCCCTGCATAACTACTACCCTGAGATGGACGATGAGGAGGATCCCTATGGCGGATACTCAGTCACTGCGGCTCGACTGCTTGCCAAAACCAGGACGATAGCCGCATTTTCCTATAAGAAAAGTATTGGACACCCACTGGTATATCCAAGCCCGAGATTGAACTATTGTGAAAATTTCCTCAACATGATGTTTGATCGACCAAATTTACCATATAAAGTTAAGCCTGAGTTTGTCTCCGCTCTCAATAAACTACTGATCCTTCACGCCGACCACGAACAGAATTGTTCTACCTCTACAGTCCGCATGGTTGGCAGTTCAGGAGCAAATCTTTATGCCTCAATATCCTCCGGAATCAGCGCCCTGTGGGGTCCACTTCATGGAGGGGCTAACCAGGCTGTGATAGGGATGCTCGAGGGGATCCATAGAGATGGGGCCGACTTTAAAAAATATATAGATAAGGCAAAGGATAAAAATGACCCGTTTGTCTTAAGCGGTTTTGGTCACCGTGTATACAAAACCTTTGATCCGCGCGCACAAATCATCAAAAAAGCCTGTTCCGACATTATGGAAGAGATGGAAATAGATGATCCTCTTCTCGATATCGCCCTGGAACTTGAGGAACATGCCCGTTCCGATGATTATTTTATTTCCAGAAACCTTTACCCAAATGTCGATTTTTACAGTGGCATCATCTACCGAGCCATGGGAATCCCAACCAACATGTTCACCGTTATGTTTGCACTGGGACGTCTTCCTGGCTGGATAGCTCAATGGACTGAGATGAAGGAAGACCGGGAAAATGCCAGGATAGGCAGACCACGACAGATATATTCAGGCAATACTCGAAGGGAATTTGTTGCCATGAAAGACAGATAAGGTGCTGCTCAACAGAATCCCCAGCCGGCTTGGCCTGGGATTCTGTTATCTACTTGGCAAGACTGGTCCCTACTTCACAATTTACAACAAGTGGCACATTAAGCTTTAACGCCCCTTCCATCGCCTCTTTTAAAAGTGGCTCTGCTCTCTCAAGTTCTTTTTGCGGCAGCTCAAATACCAGCTCATCATGAATCTGCAGCAACATGGTAGCGTCAAGTCCATTCTCTGCAATAACCTTTTGGCACCTGATCATAGCCAGCTTAATTATATCCGCCGCTGTTCCCTGTATGGGAGTGTTGATTGCCATCCGCTCTGCAAACTCCCTTTGCCCCCGATTTTTTGCATGGATGTCTGACACAGTTCTCCTTCTGCCGAGAAGAGTTGTAACAAAGCCATCGTCCCTTGCCTGTTGAACAATATCTTCCATGAACTGCTGCACACCTCCATACAGTCCAAAATAGCGATCAATAAAACGCTGGGCGTCTTTCCTGCTGATATCAAGTTGACTTGACAAACCGAATGCGCTCATGCCATAGACAATGCCAAAATTAATGCTCTTGGCTACCCTGCGCATTTCTTTATTTACAAGCAATGATGATACCCCAAAAATTTCTGCTGCGGTCCTGGCATGCACGTCAGTCCCCGAAATAAAAGCATCAACCAGTGCCTTATCCTTAGAATATTCCGCAAGAACTCGTAGATCTATCTGTGAATAATCAGCAGAAAGAAATACCTTACCCTCAGCCGGTATAAACGAGCCTCGGATTCGCCCTCCCTCCTCGGTCCGTATGGGGATATTTTGCAAATTCGGATCGCTGGATGAGAGGCGGCCTGTGGCGGTGACAGCCTGATTAAACGAGGTGTGAATACGACCTGTCTCCGCATCTTTTAGTTTACTGAGTTTTTCAACATAGGTTGATAGAAGTTTAGCAATGGTGCGATACTCCAGTACCAGAGCCGGTAACTCATGTTTTTTTGCCAACTTCTCCAGCACTTTTACGTCGGTTGAAAAACCGGTCTTGGTTTTGCGGCCGTGGGGCAGGCCTAACTCTTCAAAGAGGATTACTCCAAGCTGGCGTGGGGAATTTATATTAAATTCATGACCGGCCGCCAGATGAATCTTTTCTTCAAGGCCCCCTTGCTTGAGCGAAAATTCCTCCTTTAGTTCTGCAAGCACAGAGAGGTCAACGCATATTCCTGCGAGCTCCATGCCTGCAAGTATAACCAGCACCTCCATTTCAACATTCCAAAACAGATCTGAAACGCCTTTTTCTTTGAGCTTACCTTCAAGCTCCTGCCATAGCAAGAGGGTCCCGTACACGTCTTCACAACTGTAATGGGTTGCTCTTTCTATCTCGACATAGGCGAAACAGTCATCCCGCTTATCTCCATCCACAACCTCAGAAAATGGTGTTAGTTTCACACCGAGTTCCTGGCAGAGATCATCAAGTTTCAATGATCGGCCACCACTTTCCGTCAGATAGGCTGCAATCAGGGTATCGGCGAGCTTTCCTTTCAGTTGAAAGCCACACCCTTTTTTCAACACCATATAGTCGTATTTCAGGTTGTGAGCAACTTTCACAAGACTCTCTGACTGCAAATACGGTTTTAAAAATTCCAACAGTTCGTCTTCATTCAATTGATTCTCACATCTCAGCCCCTCTTCTGTGAGATGCCCGACCGGCACATAATAAGCGGTCGCCAGATTTGTACAAAAAGACAGACCAACAAGGCTTGCTTTTCTCGGATTGAGGGAGGTTGTTTCAGTATCAATTACCAATACTGATGCGTTGTCCAGCTCCTCGCGGAGCTGTTCCAGCTGCTCAATGGTCCTAATCGTACTAAACCCATCGGTTTCAATTTGTTTAGACGTATCAACACCTTTGAGCAGGGTAGAAAACTCAAGTTCAGTATATAACTCAGCAAGTTTCTCAGAATCACCCTCGACAATGGTGTAGTCTCCCAGCTCTTTTGGAATATCCACATCAACTTTGAGGTCAATAAGTTGTTTTGAAAGAAATGCCATCTCCCTGTTGTCGATGATTTTTTCTTTCATTTTCGACTTCTTCATCTCATCAACACGTTCATAGAGTCCATGGAGTGAACCAAAGGTATTAATCAATTTCACAGCGGTTTTCGGACCGACCCCAGGTACCCCTGGAATGTTATCTGCTGAATCACCGACGAGTGCAAAATAATCGAGGAGCTGTTCCATGTTCACTCCATATTTTTCCTCGACCTCCTTTGGCCCCATTTCCTTATTTTTCATGGGATCAAACATAGTCACATTCTCACTCACCAGCTGGAGGAGATCTTTATCGCCTGAAACGATCACAGTTTTATGTCCACCTGCAGAAAACATTTTAACCGCTGTCGCGAGTATATCATCAGCTTCCACCCCAGTGATTTCCAGTTGCAGAATATTTGCCGCCTTGACAAATTGTTTTATAAAAGGGAGTTGTTCTCTTAAATCGTCAGGCATAGGAGGACGGTTTGCTTTATACTGATCATAAAGGTCATGCCTGAAAACCGGACCTTTGCTATCAAATGCAATTGCAAGATAACGGGGAGCGCGTTCCCTCACCAAGCGGTTTATCATGTTAACAAACCCGAGAACGGCATTGGTGGCCACCCCTTTGCTATTAGTCAGGGGCGCAATGGCATGATAGGCCCGGTAGATATATGCACTGCCATCTATAAGGTAAATTTCTTCTTTCACTCAATGCTCCAGGTAATGTAGTTAAAATTGCTCTAACCCGAATAAATCGGATTTTTTCAAAATGCTTGGATAAGTACCTTCACCAAATTATTTCGAAGTCTACGCTTATCTCTGCCACAAAAACACAGAAAATAATTTATAAGGTACTAAATCTGCTCCGCCACTGCCCGATATAGAGGAGAACCACCTCAGCGCAAGACAGTCAGGAGAAATGTACTGAATGGAAACGATAATTTGAAACGATAGTAAGTTATAATATTTTTTGTACGACATTAATACAGGCATCGTAAATGAGCTTTAATTTTGCCTCAAAAAAATGGACTCTTTTGTACCTCGTCATCCCGGCAGGCTTTTAGCCGGGATCCAGAAACATCACCATTGCTTGGATTCCGGCTAAAAGCCTGCCGGAATGACGAATCGAAATGTCCAGTTTCTCTCTAAATCACTGATGTTACGTGTTGTGAAAAGAGAGCAACATGCATAACTTACGAGGTCTGTAACAATAAAAGGCCCTGGGAATTTCTTCCGCAGAGCCTTGATTATTTTTATGAATCTCTTTTTATCCTGTTGATCTCACCCATGATGCCTGTGGACCTTTATCACCTCTGGTCTCGCCATACATGACACTGTCGCCCTCTGTAAGATCATCCATATTGACATTTTTCAGTGCATTCTCATGGAAGTAAATATCCCTCTGATCTGCTGAGGTAATAAATCCATAAGATTCGTGTGGAGAAATTTTTCGTATAATACCCACCCCGTCACTCATTTCTGCCTGGGGTGCTTTCTTGCTCTTTCGTTTTTTCCTCTGAATCTCTTTTAACTGTAAAGCAAGAACATCAAATGAATCTGTCAGTGCGCCACGGACCGTTTCTGCACTTCGAGTGACAACTACGGTATCATTAGGCACAGTTGCAACAAGTTTGATCTCAAACCCTCCCTCCTTATGGTGGGTAGTGGCTTCAATGCTGACACGTAAATGGAGAACAAAGTTTGGATAATGACGAATTAATTTTTTCTGTTCATCCTCGATCTTTGTTTGCCAACCTTTACGCAACTCAACATTTCGGGCTTCGATCTTCAGTTCCATATAATTCCTCCATCTCTGATTCAAACAGCGCTTAACGCTGTTCTCCAGTTGCACCAGATGGTGCCTACCATGCAGGTATTATCTTGGCAGCAGCATTACAGACATCACCAAGACTACCTGATAACACCTGCTCATAGTTTTATTATATTCCCCTATGCGGTTTAATCAAGTCGAAGGGGGCGATTTCACAGATTGATCGCCCAACCTTTAACTTTTTCACATACAGTTACGCAGAGTTATAGCTTTTGATTTCTATTAGGAGTACAGTTATTCGGCTAGGAAATAAAAAATCGCACAAAATGCAAGGAGATCAAAATGACGGGCGGCAGTAAAGGTGTTATCCTTCTGAATATGGGAGGGCCCGATTGTTTGGATAATGTACGACCTTTTCTCTTTAACCTCTTTTCTGACAGAGAAATAATTAAGCTCGGCCCCCCTTTTCTACAAAAATATATCGCCTGGTACATAGCAAGAAAACGAGCCCCGAAGTCACGGGCAATTTACGCAGGGATTGGTGGTGGCTCTCCACTGGAAAATATTACACGTGCCCAGGCAAAAGCTCTGGAGCTGTCCCTTGCAAAGCACGGTGAATATCATGTAACTATTGCTATGCGATACTGGCCGCCCTACCCTGAGCATGCCCTAACTGAACTGGACGCCAAGGGCGTCAATGATATAACAGCCCTGAGCCTCTACCCTCACTATTCAAGGGCCACCACCGGATCTTCAATAAAACAGCTGCAAAAGAGTATCAGTAATTTCCCTGGCGACTTCAAAGCGAATTTTATAAGCTTCTGGCCTACACAACAATCATATATTCAAGCGCTTGGTGAAAATATCCTTGAAGCAATAGAGACATTTGGGGCGGAGTCGGTACAAGTCGTATACAGTGCACACAGTCTGCCAACCTCTTTCATAATGGAAGGCGACCCATACGTCGAGCACCTCAACCAGACAATTAAAGAAGTGGAAAAGCTTACCGGTTATAAAGGACTGCTCTGCTATCAGTCCAGGAGTGGTCCTGTTGAATGGTTATCTCCTTCGACACCAGAGACACTGGATCGCCTGGCAAGTAATGGGTGTAAGAATGTCGTCATGGTGCCACTCAGTTTTGTTTCAGACCACGTTGAAACACTATACGAAATTGACATTCTTTATAAAAACCGTGCCCAAAACCTGGGGATGACGCTAAGATCCAGTAACTCACTGAACACCAAGAATAAATTTATTGAAGGATTACGAGATCTCGTTTTAGAGCAGCGTGATTTTGTTGTCTGATCCGCAACTCACGAAACATCATTACGCCCTTCAATGAGCCCGTTGATTTAATGCTGTTTTCCACCCAATTCTGATATCAGTTATTTTTACTCATGTCGGGTTGAAATCGCCTCATCCTAACATTCATAAGAATCGCAAGTCCCAGAACCGTTGTAAGCAAAGAGGAACCTCCATAAGAAACAAGTGGCAGAGGTATTCCAACAACGGGGAGAAATCCCATGATCATAAAAAGGTTAATGATCGCCTGCCAAAATATTAGCGTCACGACACCAAAAGAGAGCAGAACGCCAAAACGATCTTTAGCGTTCATTGCAACATAGAGTCCCCAGAGAAGCATACTAAAATAGGTGCCCAAAAAAACGAGACTCCCGGCAAAACCCCATTCCTCTCCCCAGACAGAAAAGGCAAAATCGGTATGGCGCTCAGGGAGAAAATGCAAATGCCCCTGGGTGCCCTCCATATATCCTTTACCAAACTTTCCTCCGCTGCCCACAGCAATTTTGGACTGCATTATCTGGTACCCATGCCCCATCGGGTCCTTTTCCGGATGTAAAAAGGTTTGAATTCGCTGTTTCTGGTACGGTTTGAGAAGCTTTTCCCAGGCAAAAATACCAAGCCCAAGCGCAAGGCTACCCATTATTGCATAGGTGGACAACCGCAGCTTTACAAAAACTGTCATAGAAACAAAAATAATACCGAGCATAAGAGCAGTACCCAGATCCGGCTGCAAAAGAATAAGCAAAAAAGGAATCGCGGTCAGTAGTACCGGAATAAAAAGATCTTTGAGCGAATACCCGTCACTGATCTCTTTTCTGGAATAATAGCTTGCTAGAGTAATGACAAGCATCAATTTAGCTGGTTCTGAAGGCTGGAGCTTAAAAAAACCGAGATTAATCCACCTCTGCGCTCCACCAGCCTTGGCCCCTGCAAAATAAGCAACCAGTAACAGAATAATTATCAGTCCATAAAATGGATAATTCCAGGAGTGAAGCTCTTGGTAGTCGAAGCTGATTATAAAGACAAATATTGCAAATCCCATCAGGAAAAAATACCCCTGCTTGATATAGGGAGGGATACCATATCCCTTAGGCGGAAAAGAGGCACTGTAGAGGTTGAAAAACGCCATGGCGCAAACAAGAACGATCAATAACATCAGGATAACATCAAAATGTTCAAACAACCTTCTATCTACTCGAAACATCTTTCTCTTCCTTCAACTGTGTGAACAGTTTTGCCCATTGTTTTCTCGTTCACTGCACAATCTGATTTAAACGGCCACTGAAATACTGATTGAGAACTGCCCGGGCAATCGGGCCTGCGCCGGAGCCACCATGGAGCCCATGCTCCACCATAACTGTGACAGCAATTTCAGGATTTTCTGCGGGAGCAAAACAGGTAAACCAGGCATGATCTCGGAATTTATATGGAATATCATCCTCTTTAAGCCCTCGATACTGGGCCAGTTTCACCACCTGCGCGGTTCCGGTTTTCCCCGCTATTCTTAAGCCCTCTATCCTGACTTTTCTCGCAGTACCCCGTTTTCCCTGAACAACTTCTTCCATTCCTTTTTTTATCAAACCGAAATACCTTTCAACTCCCTTCAGCTGAGAAATAACTTCAGGTTTAAAGTCTTCCACAACCTTGCCCTCAGGATCTACCACCTGCTCAACAAGCTGGGGCTTATACACTGTACCACCATTTGCAAGAGTAGCTGTCATGATGGCTATCTGCAGTGGACTGGTCAGATTAAAACCCTGGCCAATAGCAACCGAGAGCGTTTCCCCCTCCTGCCATTTCGATTTACGATTCTTCAATTTCCACTTTTTGGTTGGTGCGATCCCGCTTTTTTCATATTCCATTTCAACACCGGATCGCCTGCCAAGACCAAGTTTTTTCGCAAATTCGGCAAGCGCGTCTACACCAACTCGCTGACCAACCTGGTAAAAGTAAACATCGCATGACTGAGCAATGGCTTTATTCAAATTGACAGGCCCGTGGCCACTGTGCTTCCAACAACGGTAGGTTCTGTTGCCAAACCTATATCTACCAGGACAGTATATTATAGTGTCTTCATCAATAACGCCCTTGGAGAGCCCCGCCAGTGCTGTGACCATTTTATAGGTTGATCCCGGAGGATATGCAGCCTGGGCGACCTTGTTTATAAGTGGATGCTTAGAGTTATCAAGCAGGGCCTGCCAGTTTTTCTTTGATATACCGCCCAGAAAATCCTGAATATGAATTGTCGGTGCGGAAACTGCGGCAAGCACACGTCCTGTGTTCACCTCCATAGCCACCACCGCTCCAGACTTTTCCCCTGCTGCCATATAACTCTCGGCGATCTGTTGAAGATCAACATCAAGGGTCAAACGAATTTCCCTTCCGGGAAGTGGCTCTACTGTTTTAAGTAACTGCTGCTCAAAACCTCTGGCATCGACCTCCGTGTAGCTTCGACCTTTCTCACCACGAAGGTCATCCTCACGCAGCTTTTCCAGACCACGTTTGCCGATGATGTCGCCACCGCTGTAGATATCGCGATCTGAATTTGCCAGTTCCTTCTTTGTTATTGATCCAAGATATCCGATAATATTGGCAGCGAGATCATCATAATGATAAACGCGGACAGGTTGCACTTCAGTGCGAATGCCTGAAAATTCATGGTTGTGGTTTTCCAGATATGCAAGGGTCTGCCAATCAATATCTTCCTTCAAATTCACCGGCAGATATTTCGGTGTTCCGGAGGCTTCGCGAATCTTACTCCATAGCTCTGAGACCTCCATATCAAGGATTGGGGAGAGTCTTTGCAGCGTATCACTGAGATCCCGTGAATCCTCCTGTATCAGAGCAACATTAAAAGAGGGCCTGTTCGTTACAATCTCCCGTCCAAAACGATCGAGTATATGTCCTCTTGGAGGAGCAACCTGCCGTATACGGACCCTGTTCCCATATGCGCGGCTCTCATATTCTTCACCACTGGTTATTTGCAGAAACCAAAGCCTCAGGACAACAATTGTGAAGAAAAAGATAATGACAACAGCCGCACCCAGGATCCTTTTTTTAAGAAGATCCAGGGCTGCATCATCGCGTTCTTCAAAATCTTCAATATCTTTAAAAGCCAGTTTCAAGCTCATTGACTCAATTTAACGTATAGATTTTCGAGGACGACGGCGAAGCGGTTTCGCACGCAGCTGACGTCTTTTAAGATACTCAAAAAATGAGTTGTAGAGAATAAATAATGGTATCGCTGAAGCCATGATAAGCGCAGTCCGCTGAAGTGTAATCCCCCAGGACCATTCGGGCAATATCTCAGGCCAGGCAAGAGAATATACAAAATAGAGAAGCATCTCCATCAGAAAATAACTTAAGCCGATGAGGGGTATTTCATAGGTTGCCGCTTTTACCGGGCTTTTGGTGGTGATTACCTTTAGGGCAGTGAAAGTAATCAGGCAGATCAATGGATAAAAACCAAGATGTATTCCAGTGACAACATCCATGACCCAACCAAGGGAAAAGACAACTATAATCCCTGGAATCCAGGCAAAGCGATAGGCAAGAAATGCGACCAGAATAAAGAGGAAATCGGGGCGACCTACCCAAGACGGCAGAAACTGCAATAGGGTAGTCTGTACCACAATTATTGCAATACCAAGTAACCAGAACAGAAGAACAACCATCACAAATCTACCTCTTTGTCGATAGATCCATCGACTCAAGTATCTTGCGACGATCAGTTGGATCGATCAAAACAAATTCCAGCTTTTGAAAATCAACAATTGGCTGCACTTCAATTTCCTGGAACATTCCCCGCCTCTTTTTATGAATTTTCGAGACTACACCAAGGGGCATTCCTGCAGGAAAAATGCCACCAATCCCCGCTGTAACAATATGATCACCGACAGCAACATCAGCATTTTTCAGAACATAGTGAAGTATATAGCCTTTTTCACTGGCTCCTTTCAGTATGCCCCGGGTGCGATTTTTCTGGATCATTGCATCAATGGCACTGCTAGGGGCATTGGCCAGCAAGATTTTTGAATAATGCTCTCCTGTATGGATAACCTGCCCGACAACGCCCGCCGGGGCAAGAGCGATCATACCTTCAAGAACATCATCTTTGCGACCACGATCAACAACAATGGTCTGATACCAGAATGCCGGCTCCTTGCCAACAACCCTTGCGGCCAGGGGCTTAAAATTTAGTTTTTCCTTGAATGAGAGGAGTTCTTCAAAATGCAGATAGTTGCTATACCCTTCTCTATACTCACCAAGCTCAGATAAATATTTATCGACGAGTTGCTGCAGCCGTTTATTTTCAGCCCGTACTCTCCATAGAGCGATATAATCATCTTTTATATGCGATAGCCCACTCACCGAGCGTGTAATACCACTCTGTAGCGGCCCCATGAAATCGAGAGTAAACTGATGCGGAGTACCAAACCTCCCCCCAAGCATCGAAGCGAGAAGTAGCAAACCTACGACCATAATTATTGCCACGAGCAATAAAACCCTAATGGTGGAAAAGATGGAACGTCCGCGATTAGTTTTTGATTTCTTTCTCACAAATCACAACACAAATGAGCAGAATAAGGTGGCGGAAGGATTTCCACCACATACGAAAAAAAAATTATACGATATTATACGATATTATTCGATGGTTACTTCACGCAATATATCAAGATTATCAAGAGCCTTACCAGAACCGATGACAACGGATGACAACGGATCTTCCGCAACTATAATTGGCATTCCAGTTGCCTCTTTCAAACATTGATCAAGCCCTTTAAGAAGTGCTCCTCCCCCTGTCAGGATAATCCCGTTGTCTACAATATCTGCGGCAAGTTCCGGTGGGGTAACTTCAAGTGCTACCCGTACCGCCTCGACGATGACATCTATCTGTTCTGCAATAGCTGACTGGATTTCATCTGCGGTGACCTGCAAAGTTTTAGGAACACCCGAAACAAGATCACGCCCCTTAATGTCCATGGTCTCATAGGGCTCTTCAGGAAGCACATTGCCAATGGTTGTTTTAATCAGCTCAGCAGTCCGCTCACCAATGGCTAGATTATGTTTTCTTTTGATGTAATGCAGGATCGACTCGTCCATTTTATCACCAGCCACTCTCACTGACTTGGCGTAGACAATACCTGCAAGGGATATCACTGCAACCTCTGTGGTGCCACCACCGATATCAATAATCATGTTCGCGGTGGGTTCGGTAATAGGTAATCCCGCACCTATTGCTGCAGCCATGGGCTCCTCGATAAGATAAACCTCCCTGGCACCTGCGGATTCGGCGGATTCCTTAACCGCTCTCTTTTCCACCTGGGTAATCCCCGAAGGTACAGAAATCATGATACGGGGATGGACAAGAGTTCTTCTGTTGTGAACCTTGTTTATAAAATATCTGAGCATCGCTTCAGTTACTTCGAAATCGGCAATGACACCATCTTTGATCGGACGAATAGCGTTGATATTACCAGGTGTTTTTCCTAGCATCATCTTGGCTTCCTGGCCAACTGCGAGGACTTTACTCATTCGCCCATCCTGACGAACTGCGACCACAGACGGTTCACGAAGAACAATCCCCTTACCCTTCACATAAAGCACAGTGTTGGCGGTTCCCAGGTCAATGGCTAAGTCATTAGAAAGCCATCCAAATAAAAAATTAAATGGTGAATACATGCAGTTTCCCTTGCGATTAGAGATGCCCTGAAACACCCCACTTATATATCAATTGACAACCAAAATCCTGCAATCAACACCAGAGGAATTCGGCATAAATCATACGTTTATTGGAAGATGTGTGAATATTTCCCACGAAACCCCAAAACATACCAAACCTGATTTTCATTAGCAACATATATGGCATTTACCCCAAGAGAATATTGTGTTTTCTATTGACACACAATTTAAACCTTGTTATTGATATCCCTTCTTTACGAATAAGACTTGATTGGGGCTATAGCTCAGCTGGGAGAGCGCTTGACTGGCAGTCAAGAGGTCGTCGGTTCGATCCCGACTAGCTCCACCAAATATATCAAAGGGTTAACTCACATCGAGTTAACCCTTTTTTGCTTTCTGTAGACCCATATTAGACGATTTTATTTTTTACTGCTTCAAACCGTCAAATATCTGCAATATTACGCTTAACAAGCCTCCAGTTGTACCTCCTCAGATTTCCACAAGACATCATTCATCAAGCTGTAAATACAGTGTTTCTCAAGAAGTAGATTCTTTGAACTGTTTGCATTGCTGAACGACGATCAAGAGAGAGTCATTGACGGAGGGTCAAGTGGTCGATTGTAACATTGGAGAAGGGCTATGAAGTAGCGTAACAGACTTCATCGTCTTTTGAGAAGTTATTCTGTCAGACATATAAGGAATAAGGTAAAAGAACCTCAACCTTTGATTCGCGGTGTTTGTTGTATCAACTAACTGACTATTTAGTAGGGTTTTTAGGAGGGAAAAGACTGTCCAATAGTTTCTGTTCACGAGCCTTTGCGTAGGCAATACTGTATTTCGATTTAAACTCGGTTCTGGATTTGCATTCTTTAGCAGCATTTATAATATTCTCTGATGAATGCCAATATCCATTTGGCCTTTTGCCAGCTGGAATCAATTCGTGACATTCAGTGAGATACCCATGGTGTCTTGCGTGTCTCCATGCACCACTATGTTTTTTCTTAAATGCAGAACGGGTTTTACACTTTTTTGCAACTTGGAGAACAATGGGACGGGACCATTTAATATCGTGCAAATCTTCATTTTCGCCTGAAACGAGGTGGCTTCCACCCCCACCTAAACTGGCACCTCCGCCTAGTTTGCCACTATTTAAAAGAGTGTAGCCTTTTTGGATATAATCATACGCTATACAATCTTCTTCTTGTAATGCTTCCTGTGGAGATAAAAGTTTATCGTACTTGATAAATTTATGAGGCATTCTGTTAATGAGACGTTTCTTAACGCCGGGGTTACTGGAGTTCCTTTTATGTTGGTTGAAACGCATTCTAAAATTATAGGTCAAGCCGACGTATACAGTGTTATCAGCGAACTCAATAGCATATATTCCTCGTTTAAAGTGATTTCCTTGAGGTTTCATATGAGAGCAAACTTCATCGAGAAGTCCTTGCTGCATTGCTTCTTTGTACACCGCGGGCCGGGCCTTATTAAATTCAGATCTGGTTTTGTATTGTTGTGCAATGGGTAAAATAGTTTCCATGCACCAACCTAATTCTCTGGCCTCTTTAGCGATATTATGTGCTTGTCTGCCAATTCTCGGATCTGTCATGTGATCTAATAATTCATCCCACTTATTGGCCTTAACCTTCTCATATGCGGTTCGATATTTATCTCTAAAATCAAGTTTAGTAGTACACTTTAGAGCAGCATTTTTGCAGTTTTCGTAGGTATCCCAATATCCGTTTGGCTTTATCAGTTCTTCCATGTGGGCAAAAGCTTCTTCCCAGCCATTTTTCTTTGCTGAACGCCATGCCGAATTAGAGTACTTCTGGAATTCGGTTCTTGTGCGGAACTTCTTTGCTTCTTGAATCACTCTCTGTTTGTCATCCCATTTTAGAGGTCTTTTCTCCTTTTTGAATAAATCAAAAACTTCATTCCATTGATTCTTAAGAACAATATCATACGCTCGTCTCGCGCCTGTTCTAAATTCCATCCTCGATTTGTATTTCCGCGCCTCTTCAAGAACATTTGATTTCGAAGCCCAATGCCCTCGTTTAGTGATAGGTGGAAGGTGTGGAAAAATTTCATTCAGTAGACCATTCTTTTTAGCCCACCAATATGGTGCACCATGATCTTTTTGAAATTGAGCTCTACTCGTATATAGTTTTGTCAATTCAATGACTTCTTGTACCGACCATTTTTTACGATTTACCATGTCTATATGACCATACAGGTTAGAATCTTATGATATCTACCATATACATGAGTATGACAAAATGTGACTATTAGCTTGCAGTTGATGAACCTTCTAAAGTTACTATAAATCACTATTGAGTTCTAGATAGAATTTGAAGACTATTCCTGCACATCCTCAAAGGAGAAACACTGCCAAAGATACGATAAAAAAAGGGGTTAACCAAATTAATGGTCAACCCCACTCTACTGCTCCAACTCATTACCCTACCCTACTCAGCAGCAACACCACTCAACTGCTTCGACCAAAACTCATCTAGAACATCTGCCTGCACCTGAGTACCCGTATCGAGATGCCCTGCGTAAATTTCAGTAGTCTTCTGATTATCATGGCGCAGAAACAACTGTAGCTCAGCTAGACTCAATTTACCGTAGCTCTTTAATATAGCTGTAGCGAGGTGTCGGAGCTGATGTAAACCGAAGACAGGCACATCCGCCTTCTTGCACAGATATTGCGTCATTTTAACCAATCGTCTGGAATCGACCATCAATGCGACACCCAGCTTTGCTTGAATAGAATTTATGCCATAACACATAGTCGAGTTCAGGGTGTCGCATCTCATAGCGTTTCTTGAATAATTCATAAAGTGATTTCGACATATTGTGTTTGGTAACCTTTTCCAGACCTGTTCCGGATTTCTTCGTGCGAAGTAAGTAGGTCTTGTGTTCTAGGTCAACATCAGACCACTCCATCGTCAGGATTTCAGACTTCCGGGCACCTGTATGAATCAAAAACCAGAGAATATCTGCTTGATCAGTATTTGCAGCGGCCAGCACCTTCAACACATCTTCAACTGGTGCAGGTCCTTTCTTTTTTTGCTGATGAGGTTTTCTTTTAACGGCTTCAAACACGTTCAACGTATCATGTGGAAGCAGCTGTTGTTTTTTGGCCCAGTTGATCATTATCGAACCATGTTTGCGGTATACGTTGAAAGAATTGCTCGATACCTCGCGCTCACGTTCTTCCAAATATTCCTGCACCTGATAAACCTTTAGGTCTATAACGGCGATGTTACCCCAACGTTTCAGTATTTCTTCGCAGAAGTGTTTTTTTGCTTTAACGGTGTTGCTGTTCATCGTTTTAGGCAATGACTTCATATATTTGTTACAAATACTGACCAAATCCAAAATCGTCGCTGTGGTCTGCGAGTACATCTCCTGCACTCGTTTTTCCAGTTCCAGTTCTGCTATTTTTGCTTCTTTCTTTGTGGTCCAGCTTGTTGGAGTCATTCCGACTGACGACGGATGCAGATACTTTCTCGAACCTTTGACGGGCTCCTTCACCTTGACTCTCCACCTCTGGTTCGTTCCCTGATAAACTGGCATAGATCTTCCCTCTCAATACAAACCGTTTACTACCAATAACCACGCCTCCGATGTTCTCCCAATTTTCGTAAATCCAAGATTTGCTAGCACCTGGAAATAGATTTTCGCTCAACACCTGTTTCGGTGTAAGAACATCTCCATCTGCAAGTAACTTATGGGTAATATCTGGGTGGCACATTTACTATTACTCTGATCAAAATTTTAACCATTTTTTGCTTGATTTTCACTCAGATTAGCAGTAGCATTTACACATGTAAAGCACTCTTTTTACGTACTTTTTGAAAGCAAACAAGGTCGCTTTTTTGACTTAATGATGTTTACCCTGACGGCCACCCAAAATCCCCCACCAATGGCCACTTGAAAATCCCCCACCCGAGAGTCTAAAAAGCAGCAAAAAACTTTTATTTTCTATTTGGCGATAGAACATTACTTACCCTCCCAATAAATTAATTTTTTGTGGAGGGATAAAGGAATGAATGTTTTGAAGTCAGAGATAATAAATACAATAATTACACTACTTAACAACGGTGTGAGCCAGCGAGAAATTTTCAGAAGGACAGGAGTTGATCGGAAAACTATAAGAAAATATTCACTATTGAACGCTCAGATACCACAAGATGATCTGAATTCAAACTCCTCCACCCCGGCCACCGGCTCTGAAGATACAATACTTCAAACTCCCCCACCCCGGCCACCGGCTCAAAACAAATTGAAAGAGGCTAATCAGGCAAAATCAGCCTGCGAGCCTCACCGAGAATGGATTGAACAACAGGTTCAACTCGGACGCAATGGGGTTTCAATCTATCAGGACCTGGTTGAGCGCTATGGTTTTAATCACAAATACAACAGCGTAAAACGCTTCGTAAGGAGCTTGAAGCTAAAGGAGCCGAAGCAATTTGACAGACTGGAGTACCCACCAGGGGAGGAAGCACAGGTCGATTACGGAACAGGCGCAAAGACTTGACATCACAATGGAAAGTATCGTA
>JAAELB010000531.1 GCA_024227155.1 Desulfobulbaceae bacterium | reverse complement strand
TAAATTGGTTTTTCTTGATATTATTTCCTTAACCACATTTACTTCCACCTATAGCAATACCATCTGTATCCACCAAACCAGATTTAACACCATAGCGAAAAACAAGGGCTGAGGTTCTATTAACGCTGACGTGTTAAAATTGTATCACTTATGCTCTGTGATACAGAGTGGTAATGATTTGGAGATTGCATAGTTGTTGTGATAAGAGAAATAGGCATAGTTTCGTATGTATCTAACATTTCTAGAAGGAGAACCATGAAAGATCTACATGGAAAAACCGCCCTTGTTACTGGGGGAACGCGGGGGATAGGGAAGGCGATCAGTTTGAAGCTTGCTGCGCTTGGAGCCAAGGTTGTAGTTAACTATGTAAGAGATAGCAAGAGTGCTGAGAGAACCGTTACAACCATTGAGGCCAAAGGCGGCCAGGCCTTGGCCATTCAGGCAGATATGAAAAGTGTCGAAGCAGTAAGAGCTCTTGTTGACGCCACCATAGAAGCCTTTGGTTCTTTTGATATTTTAGTAAATAACGCTGGTATTGCTAATTATAAAAAAATTGCAGATTACAGTGAAGAGGAGTTCGATGAGATCTTTTCTCTCAATGTCAAAGGAGTATTCTTTGCCTGTAAACAAGCCGCTCTTCGTATGGAGGAGGGTGGAAGTATAATAAATATTGGTTCTTCAGTTACCAAAGTGATGCTGCCCACCTATGGAGCCTATGCCGCTACCAAAGGTGCAGTGGAGCAGATAACTAAGGTGTTGGCGAAAGAACTGGGACCAAAAAATATTAGAGTTAATACCCTATCACCCGGACCAGTTGATACCGAGCTTTTCAGAATGGGGAAGTCTCAGGAGCAGATGGATTCAATGGCAGGAATGGCCGCCTTTGGCAGACTTGGCGTGCCCTCAGATATTGCGGGGATGGTTGCACTGCTGGTAAGTGATGAGGCTTTCTGGCTAACGGGGCAGAACATTTGTGTCAATGGAGGTTTTATCTCCTAAGGCAGTTGGAATGATAATGGATGTATGGTAATGAATGGCTTGCACTAATTATGTTGTTGAGGTGTTAGGCAGCTAAGGATTTAATGTTTACTCTATTTTCGTTGAATTAAAAGTATGACAAAAACTTCCAAGAGACCTTTTCCTAAACTGAAGTTCCCTTTGCTGCCCGACATATTTTACCTGCTATATCGTGTAGATATCAAAAAATCGAGTTACACGCTCCTGTCTACATTTTAATTTCTTTCAATAACTGAAATGCCTCCAGTTGCTTTTGTGTGAGTTGAGTATCGATGGTAAATGAGGGTGTGCTGACTTCTGCGTCTTGGCTTTGACAAGTATTTCTAACAATTGTCGCCAAGTTCAGTAATAATGTCTGAAAACTATGTGCCATCGTTCCATCAGCCAGATGCTTGCTATGAACCTTTTCTTCTGCCTGGGCAGAACGTAGAGCTGGTGCAACAGGATCTCTTGTCAGTTTGGCTGGCTGATCTTCATCGGCAAACAGTAGGGGGCGCCATGCCTCCATCATTTGCCATTTGACATAATAGGCAAGCATGCAAAGAAAAAGATGTGCCCTAACCCTCTTCTCCAGGTG
>JAAELB010000530.1 GCA_024227155.1 Desulfobulbaceae bacterium | reverse complement strand
CAGGGCAAGTTAGCGCAATTGATGTACGGTAAGGAGGCGCTGTTTGAGAACCTGCAAAAAATCATTAAGGGAATTCAGACGATGGGAATTCCGATCCTTTGGGTTGAGCAAAATCCCAAAGGCTTGGGATCGACAATCCCTGAGGTCGCTGAACTGCTGGCCGGTATCAATCCAATCAGTAAATCAAGCTTCAGTAGTTGTAAGAACGAACACTTTATCCAAGCATTAAAAGCTACCAATCGTAATCAAATCTTGATTGCAGGTATCGAAGCTCACATCTGCGTATATCAAACAGCAGTGAATCTGGTTGAGTTAGGTTATGAAGTTGAAGTTGTGACAGACGCTGTTTCTTCAAGGACGATAGAAAATAAGAAGATAGCTCTGCAGAAAATGAAAAATGTTGGTGCGACCATGACCAGTACAGAGATGGCTCTGTTTGAATTGCTTGAGGTGGCGGAGGGGGAGCAGTTTAAGGAAATCCTCAAGATTGTAAAGTAGAAGCTCAAGCCAAGGAGGGTAGTTAGGT
>JAAELB010000529.1 GCA_024227155.1 Desulfobulbaceae bacterium | reverse complement strand
TCCTGATAGATGTTGCCGACACTGTCGGGTGTATTGCAGCCTGCAGAGATTGATCCTTGACTGGTTCCCTCGATTGATAAGTAAGCTGGTGTTGGCATGATCTTTCCTCCCTTTGAGTTGTTGCTGATAGTTGTTTTGATTATTGTTTAAATTTAAGAATTGATAGAGCAAGCTGCGTGCCAAGATTGAAATCGCAATTAATACAGATTGTTAATTAAAATTGGAGATTCTAATGGCAATGGGAGGGTTGCTGCAAAATGGAGCAGACGCGGAGGGAATATCGGTTTAACATGCCGTTATTGTAATGAAAAAAGGAATTTGCTACATAATGGAGCAGTTGCTTCAAAATGGGGTATGAATGAACTGGTCAAGTCTCCGTAGGGCGTTGGTAAACTTTTTAAAGTCAAACGGAGGCTTGATCCATTCTGCTACATCATCTTCTTTCAAAGATAAGCCCTTCCGATTTCTACATTGAATTTTTTACACCAGATCACTACGCTGTCGAAATCATCATGTTGTTTGGGCCGGCGCATGCGGCGGCCCATACCAGTAGTGTTAAGCTCAAAAACGTGATACAAAAAGTTCCCATGAATTTCATAATTGG
>JAAELB010000528.1 GCA_024227155.1 Desulfobulbaceae bacterium | reverse complement strand
GTTGTGGGGCTGGTGTGCTAGGCTTCTCTTGAGTTTGTCGTAATTGCACTCGGTTCCTCCTGTAAGTGGTGCCAACGGCGCAGACTTCGTAAGAGCATTTGTCAAGGCATCTTACTATTGTTGCTGGTCTCCAAGGTGCCTTCTTGAAAGGTTTCATTCCCACCATATCTCCTTCCTCCAAAGGGGAAAGGTCCTTCGCTCCCTTGTTGAAGTGGAGGGCTTGTCTCGCTTGACTCAGCTTCAGTTTGTCACGAACTTGAGTCACAGATGGTTTGAGAAGATTAGAAGTGGTTGGTAAAAGGGTTTTTGTTCTGCGCATGAGGAGACTTTGCACTGGGCTATTGCTAGTGACTTGATTTGGGGTGTTTCTATAATCAAGTATAGCTAAATAAATATCAGAGCCGGCTTTGTTTGCCTTTCTGATTAAACGTTTAGCAGTTTTGACTGCTGATTCAGCTTTGCCATTAGATTGGCTATGGCCGGGACTAGATGTTAGATGGTCAAAATCCCATTCTCTAGCAAAATTGCTGAATGTTTGAGAGTCAAATTGGGGACCATTTTCAGACATAACTTTATCTGGTATACCGTATCTGGCAAAGTGATTCTTAAGTTTTGATATGACAGCATTTGATGATGTTTTGTAAAGTCGGTCGACTTCCCAAAAGTTGGAGTAATAGTCAACTGTGATTAGATAATCTTTGTTGTCAAGTTCAAATAGATCAACACCAACTTTTTCCCAAGGTCTTAATGGTAATTCATGGGACATAAGGGTCTCCTTTTGTTGTGAAGTGGAGTCGAGTGACAAACAAATAGAACATTGTGACATATATTCTTTAAGATCAGAATTCATGTTAGGCCAGAACAGACATTCACGGGCCCTTCTAAGACAACCTTCAATCCCTATATGGGATGAATGAACTCTTTCGCACATTTTAGATATTAGTGTGCGGGGAATCACTACCCTTTCACCTCTAAATACGAGGCCATCATGAGATGTTAGTTCATCGCTATGGTTGAAATAAGGGGTTAGTATGGAGG
>JAAELB010000527.1 GCA_024227155.1 Desulfobulbaceae bacterium | reverse complement strand
GGCTCGGGCACGTCAACTGGAGGTGGAATCATGGCCATCACATCAGGAGCCAGTGACGACGGCAGCTCCGGTACAGCCAGCTTGAAGACTGCCGATGCTGCTGGCTCGAGCGCTGGATCCTCGAGTGGGGACCTCAATCTTGCAACTGGAAGCGCATCCACGGCTAACTCAGGTGACATTTCAATCGCTACTGGATCTTCCACGTCTGCATCTGCAGGAGACCTTGCTCTCACGGTAGGGTCTAGTGACACCCTGGGCGGCTCCATCACGCTGGAAGCCGGTGCTTCTGGATCTGCCAATGCTGGGGATGCTTCCTTTGTGGCTGGCGACTCTCAATCAACAGATGGCGGTAGCATGACCATAGAAGCAGGAGACGGACCCAATCAGGGCGGAGCAGTAACAATCTCGGCCGGCTCGGGCACGTCAACTGGAGGTGGAATCATGGCCATCACATCAGGAGCCAGTGACGACGGCAGCTCCGGTACAGCCAGCTTGAAGACTGCCGATGCTGCTGGCTCGAGCGCTGGATCCTCGAGTGGGGACCTCAATCTT
>JAAELB010000526.1 GCA_024227155.1 Desulfobulbaceae bacterium | reverse complement strand
ATGTGATAATCAAAACCTGCTGAAACCGCTATCACCTCTGCGTCTGTATTTTCTAGTCGATCCCGGACTTCCTCTAAATAATCCTGCCTGTCTGTCGCGACCGGATTAAGTATCTCTACCCAGTCTTTATCCCCAAGAATATTAACGTTACCATCACCGTAGTGATAGTCAAAGTCAAGCAGGAGAGCCTTCTCCAGGCCGTGATAATACCTGAGGTGATTAAGAGAGATTGCCATGTTGTTAAAATAACAAAATCCCCAGAAGCTGGACTCTGATGCATGGTGGCCAGGCGGGCATATAAGGCCAAAGGAAGGTTCAGTCATGGCAGCTATGGCAGTCTCTATCGCTCCACCTGCTGCAAGTGCTGCAATCTCATATAAGCCTGTACGGCTAACTTGATTGATATGGTCCCTGGTGTGAGCGGTCAGAATCTGCTCATCAAAGGCAGGTGAACATGGGATCAGATCCCACCTATCTCGCAACGCTTCCACGATTGCTTCCATACGACCGCTTTCCGCAGCCGGTTCTGAACTGTACTCTTCATAAAAATCGTCATGGAAAAAGACCTTCATCTATCTCTCCTTTTGATGTAGAGGCTATACCAAACAAAATGATGAACAGCTTAAACTCTCTATAATGCCCGAGAGTTACCCGGTATGGGATGAAAGATTATAGAGTCTTTGAAATTTGCGACATAAACAACATTTCTCTGCCGTCTTATGGCGCTTTATTAATAAATGTCGTATTACTGATTCATTCTCATTTGACACCGTTTAGTTGAGTTAGTTGCTGGTGTCTACTTTACCGGGGGAAATGCTGAGCGGTGTTGAGCACCTGGTAATCTCACCATTTCTTTACACATACAATCAATAGGCTATGATATTTCCATTAACCTGTTACACCTTATCAGTACTAACACCCCACAAGGGGGTATAAGTACCACGGTGGTAGACTTAAAGTTCCTAATGTTAAATGATTCTCCAGCTTTCTTGTTTTTTATTGCTGCATCATTTTGCCTAACAGCGTATTTGCCGTTAGGAGCTAACGAATGATTTTTGGGAGTTCTGTCTTTAGCATGATCATGGTTGGCTACACTTGAATTACCCCCCCTCCTTCAACATGAAGATTTAGCGCTTCACCAACATTATTGCCTTTAAATACTTGATCTCATCCGACAACTCTATTGTAGACTATCTTTGGTAAGTTCTTCTTTACAGTTGCTCCATTTCCAATCAATTTCATTTAAATAGTCAGGTCTACCTGCACAGTAATTATGCTTAAGTTGCAGTTTTGCTTAAATGGTTAAGGTTGCTAATGGATCCCTTTGCATTCTAATCCAGAGTCAGAAGGGTGCAAGTGTCCTGGATCAATCAATAACTACCCCTACGGATATTATTCATTATTGTAACTACGCACCCACTGGTTATCAATAACCGATTTTTATCCCGAGCGGATTCCCGAAGTTGTGGATTTATTTTGGCACGACAGGAAGAATCTTTACTGGAAATTTATGTTAAGATTCTCACTATCAGAAGCAATTTCCCATCAGTTATTCGTTAGAACATTTAGGACATTAATAGCATCTGGAAGACTGACAGCTTTATCGCCATCTACGTCCCATTTTTTAATGTCATCGGCAGTATAAAAAAACCTTCCTAGTTTAATATTTTTTTTGTCTGCATCAACGAAATTTTCCCATACGATAGTTGAGCCAGAGATATCCGGCCAAGCATCGCTACTAACTTCAATATTGGTTACTGGAGCAACTGTTGTCCCATCAAAGAAGTATATTGCGGAAGCTCCATCGGAACCAGTCCAGACGACATTTGAACCTGATATCCGTGGAGCGATATTATAATCATTGGAAAAGCCTTGAGTTAATTCCTGTTATGTTGCGAGTTAAGCTATGTTGTTGAAATTACTGCCGCATTTGCAAAGTTTCTCTGGTGTCCTGGTTTCTCTTTCATTTCAATGAGTTGTACTGTTTTTGAGATTTATTCTTCTTTGTCTCGCAACATAACT
>JAAELB010000525.1 GCA_024227155.1 Desulfobulbaceae bacterium | reverse complement strand
CCTGGATATACCTTTGATCTTAATGATCATTATAAGGATGCATACAATAGAAAATATCTGGTAAGCGAAGTTACCCATGAAGGACACCAGACAGGATATCTCATTTCTGGATTAAGCAAAGCTTTAGATCAAAGAGATGAAGCAATGTTTTACTCCAATAACTTTACAGCTATTTATTCAGATGATCAGTTCAGGGCAGAACATTTAAGTGAAAAGCCAAAAATATCAGGCACCATTAATGCAAAGATAGATGCCGCAGGCAGTGGCGAGCATGCTGAACTGGATGAATATGGAAGATATAAGGTAATTCTTCCCTTTGACAGAAGTGGCAAATCAGGCGGTAAGGCCTCAGCTTTTTTCAGAATGATGCAACCATCTGCAGGACAGAATCAGGGTATGCATTTTCCTTTGCACAAAGGAACAGAAGTACTTCTAACTTTTATTGACGGCAATCCTGACAGACCCGTAATAGCAGGAGCTATGCCAAATCCTGAGACATCAAGCCCTGTTACAGATGGAAATCAGACAAAATCAATTATTAGAACTGGCCGTAGCCCTGTTGACCAATCTGCTGGAGCAGCTAGCGTAAAAAGCAATTTAAAAAAAATAAAAAAGAATAGAGGTAAGATAGCAGACAACAAAGACGATATTGCTGACAATAAAGATGATATTGATGAGATTAAAAATAATTTCATTGAGCTTGATGATGGCGCTGGAAATGAGCGTATAATAATTCATTCAGATGGTGATTTGTGGTTCCAGGCACGAGACAGGTATACAGAGTATACCATTGGTGGTCCAACATTCGAGGAAAGAGATAGAGTTCCATCTGAGGCCCGATACCTTTTTGATAAGTTTTATGCTGCGAGCCCGGACTTTGCCCCCACCGACATGCAAATGTATGAATACGCATCTGCAGTAGGAGCCGGGACTACAGCTTCTTCAACCGATGTTTCTACTATGAAAAACCTGGCAAAAAAAGGGAAAGTTAATCTTATTAAAGGAGATACTTTTAATACCCAGGAAGGCAATGTCTATGATTTCGGAGGATACTGGGTTTACAACCTAGGTAATTGTTATATTGAGAATCATATGGCTCAAAGTAACCCCGGGCAAAAGCCCCATCCCCCAGCACCTACTGATGCTGAGAAAGATGCT
>JAAELB010000524.1 GCA_024227155.1 Desulfobulbaceae bacterium | reverse complement strand
TTCTGAAGAGGAGCCGCCCTCCGCCGAGCTCTACACGCGTTCCCTACAGGACTGTCTGCCGGGCTATGCTCGACCGAGGTGCCCTAGAAAAGGTGCCCTCTCCGAGAAGGAGGAGCAGCACTTCTCCGAGCAGCACTCGATTAGTATATCCTCTCGCAGACATCGCGTTATTACAATGACACTGGAAGCTTGGAAACACGCGCTGTGCGCGAAACAGCCGACATTGGATACAGAAACCCGCACCGCCGGTAGAGTACTACGCAACGAGCTGAGGCAGCAAGCTTACGCGACAAACTTACGCAAGCGGCTTATGCTTCTGCGACGCCGTTTGCTATTCATACCTCAAGTGAACACCAGACCAACTATCTCCGTCACAAACACTGAACACTATGCTTGGTCGAGGTGCCCTGAAAAAGGTGCCCTCTCCGAAGAGGAGCAGCACTTCTTCGAGCAGCACTCGAGTAGCATGATGTGATGTCTGAAAGGATATACTCAACCGAGGTGCCCTGGAAAAGGTGCCCTCTCCGAGAAGGAGGAGCAGCACTTCTCCGAGCAGCACTCGATTAGTATACCCTCTCGCAGACATCGCGTTATTACAATGACACTGGAAGCTTGGAAACACGCGCAGTGCGCGAAACAGCCGACATTGGATACAGAAACCCGCACCGCCGGTAAATTACTGCGCAACGAGCTGAGGCACCAAGCTTACGCGACAAACTTACGCAAGCGGCTTATGCTTCTGCGACCCCGTGTGCTATTCATACCTCAAGTGAACTCCAGACCATCTATCTCCGTCACAAACACTGAACACTATGCCTGG
>JAAELB010000523.1 GCA_024227155.1 Desulfobulbaceae bacterium | reverse complement strand
GGCCGGCCGCCAAACCACCGTCACCGACCCGCTGGGCCGCACCGCCACCTCAACCTTCGACCCGGCCGGCCAACTCGCCGCCCACACCACCGCCGAAGGGGTGGCCACCACCTACGGCTATGACGCGGCCGGCCGCCAAACCACGACCACCGATGGTCTCGGCAACGTCACCACCACCGCCTACGACCCCTCGGGTCGTCGCACCGCGGTAACCGACGCCCGAGGCAACACCACCGGCTGGTCCCATGACCCGGCCGGCCGAGTCGCCCAGATGACTGACGCCCTGGGCGGCACCGTCACCCTCGGCTACGACCTCGCCGGCCAACGCACCTCGGTCACCGACCCCAACAACCAGACCCGCACCGTCGGCTTCGATGACGCCGGCAACATGACCACCACCGTCGACGAACTCGGCCGTGCCACCGACTACGACTACGACACCGCCGGTCGACGCACAACCTCAACCGATGCCCGCGGGGTCACCATCAACTACTCGTTCGACGCCGCCGGCCAGTTGACCGGTGAAACGTCACCGGACGGCACTGTCACCTACACCTACGACCAGGCGGGCCGCCGCACCCAAATGACGGACCCCACCGGCACCACGGCCTGGGTCTATGACCCCGCCGGCCGCACCGCCGGCGTGTCAACCGCTGCTGGATCAGTGACCTACGGCTACAACCCTGCCGGTGAGCTGGTGTTCATGACCCAACCAGCCGGCACCGTTGCCTACACCTACAACGGCGCCGGTGGTCTCGCCTCGATCAACGACCTCAACAACCAGACCGCCCTGATCTCCACCGACGCCGACGGCAGAACCACCCAAACGGCCCGAGCCAACGGCATCACCACAACAAACAGCTACGACACTGCTGGCCGGCTCAGCG
>JAAELB010000522.1 GCA_024227155.1 Desulfobulbaceae bacterium | reverse complement strand
GTAACATAATCTTTTGTGGCCTCTTTCCACTGCTGGCTGGGCTCTACATCTTTGTACATTTCCACTAGGTCATCGTGTTCGTCATCACTAGGCATCTCTTCTAGAGTCTGTGTCTCTACTGACGTTTCAGACATCTCGTCTGAGTGTCTGGTCTCTATCCCACCTTCTGGTTTGTCTTTGTCATGCACCTTGACCTTATGGCTATCTCCTGCGTTCAATTCACCTTGAGGTTCATTTTGCCCGCTGGGTTCACCTGGTGTCTCATTGTGCACAACGTCTGTTTTGGTCTGTTGCACCTCAGACGGTCTGCTGCACTCATCTTCCTCTGAGTCTGAGCTGTCTGGGGTGTCGTTATCCATGACTTCTGGTATTTCTTCACCTAATTCATCAAATATATGTGGGGCTAGGCGATGTTTAGTAGCGACTGGCAATGATCTGAGGTACTCCATCTGTTTGGCATTCACCTTCTTCTCAAGTTCATCCTTGACTTTTGCTTGTCTACGTGTAGTGACAGCCTGCACGTAATTTCCTGCCAAATCCTCCTCATATAGTTGTTTACTTAGTTCATTACTGATCGTTTGAATTTGGCCAGCAAACTCAATCGTTCCAGTATGCTTCATTTCCTCGTGTATTGCCATCACTTGTTCATTTAGCCCTACACATATCTTATCTATGATCTGCACTGCCTGCCCATCTTTTCTACCTGCATTGGGAGCATTAGGACACTGCTCACTCATGTGTGCCTGGGTCAATGCCTCAGGGCAACAAACAGCTGCTACCTGCATTCCTGTCTGCTCAGACATGTCTGCTCTCTTGGCTGTTGTTATTGGCAGATGTGGGTCACTAGTGGCCTGTTTTTCTGGGTCACTATCTTTATGGCTTGTTTTGATTCTGCCTTGACACACATTTGGAGCTGTGCTCTTTTCACTTACAGTCTGGGCTTGCCTTAGCTCACCCTGGGCATCACTAGTTGCATCCATAAATAAGGGTTTTATAGTCATATCCAGAGCTGGATCCTCATATTGTTCCAATGACAGTGGTTCATTATTTTGGGGGTTTGGTTGTCTTGACAGCACGTCAGCTATCTTGTTGTCTGTCCCCTTCACATGGACTATCTTGAAACTATACTGACTCAAGACAGTGAGCCAACGGATCACTCTCCCTTCATGAGTTTTACGTTTTTGAGTCATTAGTGACACTAGTGCTTGGTTATCTGTATGGAGACAAAAACAGGCCCCTATCAGCAGTGGATGGAAGTGTTTAACTGCCTCTACAATTGCCAACAGTTCCATATGGAAACTGCTATATTTTGATTCATATTCACGTAGAGTACGGGAATAGTAGGCAATTGTTTTCCACTCTTTGTTCACACATTGTCTCAGGGTTCCTGCTACGCCCTCACCACTGGCATCACTAAATAAGTGCATTTGGTGTTTGAAGTCTGGCATTGAGAGAAATGGTTCTGTTGATATTTCATTATTC
>JAAELB010000521.1 GCA_024227155.1 Desulfobulbaceae bacterium | reverse complement strand
TGTATTTTCTGATCTACTATCCGGTACTGTTAACGGGTCGGGGGGAGTTTCACAGGTCGGCCGTGGTGTTGGCATGTCAACAGTCGATCAAGTATTTAGTCAGGGTACCTTTGAAAGTACTGAATCTGGTCTAGACGTGGCTATAGAGGGCGAAGGTTTTTTCATCTTGAAAGAACCCGATAACAACACCGAATTTTACTCAAGAGCCGGTGCATTTCGCTTTGATGATGATGGCTACCTCGTGAACCCAGAGGGTTTCAGAGCCCAGGGCAAATTGTACGACGAAGATGGTAACATCGCTCCAGGAGAACCTACAGACATGCAGGTTGTTAATGCCGGACTTGTCAAAGGCCAGGCAACCAGTACGCTCGAATTTAATACAAACCTTGACTCAACAACGGAACTGCCCACTGTCGCACCCTTTGCAGCCGACGATCCTGACAGCTACAACCTCGCCTCAGCAGTAACGGTTTACGATACACTTGGCAACCCACAAATCCTCAATGTATACTTTATAAAAACGGCAGCAAACACATGGAGTACAGCATGGAGTGCTGTTACTGATGATGGTAACGACACTGCTCTCGGTGGAATTTTTGCAGATAACCTGGCGTTCAATGCGGATGGTATTCTTCCCAATGCGGCTTTAGATCCCCCCTTACCGACCACAATAACTATTGATGCAGCAGATATTGACTGGGCAAACGGCACAACTCCTACAGAAATTATTGTCACACTGGATACAACCCAGTTTAACAATCAATCCAAGGTGCTTTCCAGGGAACAAAACGGATATGCTGCGGGTAGCCTCACCGGAGTAGACATAGATGAAGATGGCATACTGACAGCTTCCTATTCCAACGGAGAAGAAGCCAAAATTGGCCAATTTGCTCTGGCAAAATTCTTTAATCCAAATGGATTGGAGTTGGCAGGCTCGAACACCTATATCGCAACACTTGACTCAGGGGCACCCCGTATTGGTCTCCCCGGCCCCGAACTTGGTAAAGTTTTCACCAATTCACTTGAACAGTCAAACGTAGATATGGGCTCTGAGTTTGTAAGAATGATTACTGTACAACGTGGATTTCAGGCAAATTCAAAAATAATTACCACTGTTGATGAGCTTCTTGGTGAGCTCATCAACCTCAAACGTTAATAGTCATTTTTTTGACAATCCCACATTACTCTACATAGTCTGCCGCATCAGGTTATGTAGAGTAACTACCTATTTTCCTCTCCTCCACACCACTCCTCCCGTCTAATTCAAAGAAATACCCCTCGAATCACCTTTACACTTCTCTATATGGAATATTTTTTGCTATATTAAGCATGATACTATTGTTAATACTTGGAATCGCCTTTGTTTAAGCAACAATATAATTTATTTAACCAATTCGTTTTAAACGCGGAGGATTTTTTTGGATCTTTCAACTGTAATTGGCATAGGTGCAGCATTTGGCCTCATGCTTATGGCAATTCTTCAAGGTGGACCTCTATCTATTTTTATCAATGTGCCTTCACTGCTCATTGTGTTTGGAGGAACATTTGGCAATACGCTGGTCCATTATCCTTTCGGAGATGTTTTTGATGCGCTCAACGTTGCAAAAAAAACATTCTTACACAAGGAGATGTCGACTAATGATCTCATTGCCCAGCTTATGGAATTTGCAAATAAAGCCCGGAAGGAAGGTATCCTCGCCCTTCAGGGTGCCATGGAATCGGTTGATGATGAATTTCTGAAAAAAGCAATGCAAATGGCTGTTGATGGACAGGAACCAGAAACCCTAAAAAGTATGCTTAATACAGAAATTGAATACATTCAGATGAGACACGAAAAAGGCGCCTCTATTTTCACAGCAATCGCAGGCTATGCTCCTGCCATGGGGATGGTAGGAACTCTCATCGGACTTGTACAAATGCTTCAAACTATGGATGACCCCGCCTCCATTGGGCCGGCAATGGCCGTAGCCCTGCTAACGACATTTTACGGAGCGGTCATCGCCAATGTTTTCTGTTCGCCAATGGCAGGAAAACTCAAAAACCGCTCTGATTCAGAGGTACTTATCAAGACTCTTATTATTGAAGGAATGCAATCTATTTTATCTGGAGAAAACCCACGCATAATGGAGCAGAAACTGCACGCTTTTATTGCTCCTAAACTACGTGAATCAACATTTAATAAATAGAGGGATCATGCATGTCTGAAGAAGAAGTAAAAGTAGAAGAAAAAAAAGAAAAACAGCAGGAATGTCCTATTGGTGCACCTGCCTGGATGGTGACCTATTCCGACCTGGTAACCCTGCTGCTGACCTTTTTTGTTCTTCTTCTGTCAATGGCCAGTATGGACCCCGTAAGATTCACAGAGGCATCAAGTTCATTAAAGGACGCCTTTGGGGTTCACAAAGAACCTGCCCATGTAGATTTTGCAATTCCCATATTACCCTCACCGCCAATTAGCACCTACTCACCTATCCAGGAGCAGACAACTCAAAAAGTATATGAAAAAATTAAATCACAAATTGATTCATTACGACTCACCAACAACGTTGGTGTTTTGAAAAATGACGATGAGTCGATCATTCTGCGAATCAACGATTCTGTGTTGTTTGCACCAAAGAAAAGCCGTATTTCTTCCCAGTCCTATTCTATACTAAGAATGGTTGCAGACATTATTCGACCCCTGCCAATGGACCTGAGGATTGAAGGTCACACCGATGACCAGAAGGTTTCAGATTCCCAGTTTGGCAACTGGGATCTTTCTGTAAGCCGAGCAGTTGCGGTACTACGTTTTTTCACCCAGAGTGAATTGCTGCCACTGGACAGAATGTCAGCAGTCGGATACGGCAAAGACAGGCCGATTGTTGCAAACAGTGATGATGCACAAAGAGCATTAAACAGACGTGTGGATTTTTTTCTAAAGTTACAAAGTAATACATCAAAGACAAATATTTCATCGCCCCAAAAGGCATTACCTTTTTAAATGGCGTTCAATTAGAAACTATAAAACAGATAAAGGTAAATTTATGGCTGAAAACCCTGAAGAAACCAGTAAAGGGAGTGGAGGAAAGAAAAAACTGTTTATCATAATCGGAGCAGTTGTTCTGGTCTTGTTGATCGGCGGTGGTGTGGCGGGATGGTTCTTCTTAAAAAAAGACCCTGTCCCCCCAGAAGAGCAAGATCCCGGCCTACAAGTCCCCGTACCCGTTCTATCTTCTGAATCGGTGATTGGTCCAATGGTAGATATTGACGAATTCATCGTCAATATCATCAGTGCTGATAGCCCACACTACGTAAAAGCATCTTTTACTGTGGAGCTTAGCAATGAAGAAGTCCAGCCTGAAGTCGAGCAAAGAATGCCTCAAGTACGAGACGCTATTCTTCTGCTAATTGGCAACAAGACCTACGAAGAACTACAAGACCTACAGGGAAAAAAACAGCTTAAGGCCGAATTAACCAGTAAAATCAATTCGTTTCTTCAAAGTGGCAAGGTGAGATCCATTTATTTCACTAATTTTGTTGTACAGTAAAGATAAATTAGTAAAGAGCTTAGGAATACGATGGAACCAATCCTTAATAAATCAGAAATAGCGGAACTACTTCAAGCTATACGGGATGGGAAGGTTCAACTTGATACTGATGAACAGGATGAAAGTTCCTTTCTGGAATGTACTCCTTTAAATCTCTTTCAATTAGCCAAACCTGATAAAGAGCAATTTAGAATTCCAAATTTGGATATTATTCTAGATGTTTTCTGCAGGGTATATGCGACTTCACTCACCAACCAGTTGCAAAGGACTTTTTCAATCCAGAGGACCTCCCTTGACAGCATCGAATTTCAGAAATTTATGGCTGACAAACAGAAGCCAGGCGCCATTGGCATTTTGGACATGCCCCCCCTTAAAAACGGTGCTCTAATTATTTTTGACCCTAAACTCTCTTTTTCCATGCTCGAGGTTATGTTGGGAGCGTCCTCAGAGCTCGAATCCCCGGAAATTGACCGTAGACTAACCACCATAGAGCTCAATATTCTGAAGTCTTCCATGATTGATGCGTGCACTGACATCAACAAAGCCTTTGATCAGCTCCTTACGCTTGATACCCAACTCATAAAACTTGAGAATAATGCCCGTCTTGTCTCAATAGTCGAGCCCGAAGCTGAAGTTATTGTAGGCACTCTGCTTGTTAAAGTTGGCCAGTATACTGGTGAAATTCATCTCGTATTCCCCTTTGCAACCCTTGAACCTTTACGGGAGCTTTTAAAAGAGATACTGACCATATCAACCCAGACGAAAAGTGCCTGGCAAGAGGTGATGGAGGAGGAACTACACGATATCCCCGTTACCGTCACTGCCTTGTCAGGAACACTGGAACTCAATGTCAATGAAGTTCTTAAACTCAAACCAGGTGACATTCTTGCCCTGGATTACGATCCCAACATTCCACTTAAGGTTTTGGTAGAAAATATACCTAAATTTTATGCTGTTCCCGGCACCAATAACGGCAATAAGGCAATTAGCCTCACCGGCACATTTAAATAAGGAAATACTATGGCAATCTCACAGGAAAACAGCCGCCCAGACCCGGAAGAGATTAAAGAATTGCTTCAAGATGACCGGGGACCGAGCGCCCAGCCTCAAACATCATCACCTGGTAGAAATCTTGATTTCCTTTACGATATTCCACTTCAAATCTCAGTTGAGGTGGGAAGGAGCAAAATACTTCTGCGTGATCTCCTGCAAATGGGAGAGGGGTACGTGCTGGAACTTGATAAAGTAGCAGGAGAACCTCTTGATCTCTATGTCAACTCAAAACTCATTGCCAGAGGTGAAGCTGTTATGGTCGGCGATAAATTTGGTATTCGGCTCACCGATGTTGTCAGTACCGCAGACAGACTTGAAAACCTCGGCTAGTGCTGATTGATGATAATCCCAAAAAACACCATTTTTTTACTAAAAACCTGGACCCTGGCATTTTTCTGCATTTACCCGGATAACTGTTTTGCAATTGACCAGACCACAGCTGAGCTAGGGAATTATTTCAGGGTGATATGGGGACTTCTCATTGTCCTTGGCATTATATTGATTCTCTACGGCCTGCTGAGAAAACGTTTTTCTCTCCTCTCTTCTTCAACTGACAGTGATATCAAAGTTCTTGAGATAAAACCATTAATGGGAAAAAAGGCACTCTGTCTCATTCAGGTCAGAGGCCAAGATTTTCTTTTAGGAATAAGTGGCGATAATATTTCCCATCTTGCCACACTACCAAAAAAACATGAGAAATCTTTCAGTGCGGTATTAAATGCAACCGGGAAAGGTGAATCATCGTGAAGGGTTCTAAAGAAAAACTCTCTAATATTTGTATATTTATTTCGTTTTTTCTACTCTGTCTCTTTTTTTCCACCAAGTTATATGCAGTAGGCCTTCCCACCATCACATTTGGCGTTGAAGAGGCGGAAACACCCAAACAAGTGTCAAACGCCCTCCAGGTATTATTTGTACTGACAATCCTCTCGGTCGCACCGGCCATACTGTTGATGACCACCTGCTTCACCAGAATTGTCATTGTTTTAGGCTTTGTCCGGCAAGCTATGGGTACTCAGAATATGCCTCCAACCCAGGTTATTTTGGGGCTGTCTCTCTTTCTCTCGTTTTTCATTATGTCTCCCACCCTTAATCAAATTAATGAGGAGGCCCTGCAACCATACCTTGAAGAAAAGATAGACCAGCCGACAGCCCTTGAGAGGGCCATTATGCCAATGCGGACCTTCATGTTTGCCCAGGTGCGTGAGAGAGAACTCACCCTCCTGACTGAGATCACCATGGAAGACGAACCAAGGGATCCAGCTGATGTGCCGACGATGACGCTGATTCCTGCGTTTATGCTGTCTGAACTTAAAAGAGCATTTCAGATGGGTTTTATGATTTATATTCCCTTTTTGGTCATTGATATGATCGTTGCATCTATCCTCATGTCAATGGGCATGATGATGTTGCCACCGGTAATAATATCAATGCCATTTAAACTGCTGCTCTTTGTACTGGTCGATGGCTGGAGTCTTGTCGTTGGATCGTTGATAAAAAGTTTTGGAGTGTGAAAAGATTCATTAAAATAAATGTAACTACTCCAAAAGTGATGGTAAAATAACTACTGGATCCCCGATAAAAACGTTCGGGGATGACATTTACAATCAATCCCCTGTTGTCATTCCCGAGTTCTTTTATCGGGAGATAGCGTAGACTTCGATCCAAAAAGTGATTTTGTGGATGTTGCCACCACTTTTGGAGTAGTTACAAATAAATCATGCAAATATAAGTAATTAAAAGAAACTATATATGCAATATAGGTTTTTTTGAATTTTGCGTATGCATGATTTAGGTCATACTTTTTCCGAGGTGTAACATGACTCCTGAAATGGCAGTTGATTTATGCAGAAAAGCTATTCAAACTATCTTATTGAGTGCCGCACCTCCTCTGATAGTAGCACTCGTTGTCGGATTGCTTATCTCCGTTTTCCAGGCAGCAACCCAGATCAACGAACAAACTATGACCTTTGTCCCTAAAATAGTAGCTGTCTTTATAACTCTCTTAATTTTTGGTTCATGGCTGATCAAAATTCTAACGACATTTACAGTCGGGATTTTTGATGTAATAGCCACCCTCTAAGAAGGGACCATGGATATTCAGCTCATACCAGTTGACCAGTTCCAGAGTTTTCTCATCGTAACCAGCAGAGTCGCTGGTTTTATTGGTGCAATTCCGGTTTTTTCTTCAGCACAAACACCCGGCAGGATTAAAACAGGCCTTGTAATAGCTTTGTCACTAGTGCTCTTCCCCATCATGGAACCCTACGTTCCATCGATAGATTTTTCACCAGTACCTTTAGCGCTCCTGGTAACGGCCGAAGTTCTACTTGGCCTTATTTTGGGCCTTGTCGCCCGTCTTATTTTCACTGCAGTAGAATTTGGAGCAACGGTCATTGGCTTCCAGATGGGATTTGCTGCCGCAAATGTTTTTGATCCTCAAAACCAGAGACAGGTCGCCCTTATATCACAATTTCAAAATGTTTTTAGTATTTTGATTTTTCTTGCGATTAATGGCCACCATCTTTTCATTCAAACCGCTGTACTTTCCTATGAGTTATTACCACCCGGGCAGATTGATCTTTCAGGAGAAGCTGTCCCCTATCTCATGGAACTTGCGGCACATATGTTTGCTCTTGGTGTTCAATTCAGTGCACCGATCCTGACAGTCTTACTTCTTTCCGGCCTGATACTTGGTATACTCGCGAGGGTATTTCCTCAACTCAATGTCTTTCTTTTGTCCTTTCCAATCAATATTGGCACCGCTTTTATAGTCATCGCTTTGACTCTTAACTTAATCTCAACACTTTTAAGACGAGAATTTGACGCACTCAGCGAACGATTTATCACCATCTTAAACTATCTTTCTTTCTAGGAGCTTGTCCGAGAATAGGCATTTTGGTCAAAATCGAAGAATTTTCACAAAATAAGCGCAGCCATATATGAGATATTGCGAGCATTATTTTTTGGCAATTCTGAAGAGTTTGGGCAAAAGGACATTCTCGGACAAGCTCCTAGGCTGTTTCTCGCTCTACCAGCCAAACTACACTCCGCTTTCCAAACATTTTTTGGAGCGTATTTTGCATATTTCAATTCATCTCAACTCTTAATTTTTTCATTTACTACATCATAACCCATGGCAGAAGAAAGCTCCTCAGGTGGAGAAAAAACCGAAGCTCCCTCAGCAAAACGAAGAGAAGACTTCCGTAAAAAAGGCCAGGTAGCCCAAAGTAAGGAGGTTCAAACCGCTGCATTATTCACGGTTGTACTCCTTTTTTGGATCTTCTACCTACCAGTATTCTGGGAAAAACTTAACATTCTCATATTTTCCATCTGGCAAGCTAGTGGTCAATTTGAGCTTACCGAGTCCTCCACTCTTACCCTCGCTATTTTTCTTGTCAGACAAATCGGAATAATGATAGCCCCACTCTTTGGCCTTGTCCTGATAATTGCTTTTTTTTCATCTATTTTTCAATTCGGCTGGTTATTCACCGCAAAGCCTTTAATCCCTGATTTCAGCAAGCTCAACCCCATCAGCGGAATGGCCCGATTTTTTTCGAAAAAATCATTGATAGAAGTTGTTAAGTCCATGCTGAAAGTAATTTTAATCGCATATGTGGGTTATTCGACTGTATACGATAATTTTGCCCAGGCACTTATTCTTGTTGATACTAATGTTGCCACGGCTATTGGCTATCTAGGTAAAATTTCGTTAATTATCTTCGCCAAAATATGTGCTGTCCTTCTTTTCATTGCCTTCCTTGATTTCCTCTTTGTTAAATGGGAGATGGAGGAAAAAATGAAAATGACAAAACAGGAACTCAAAGAAGAGTTCAAAGAAAGTGAGGGCGACCCCCACATAAAGGCGCAGATTCGTGCAATACAGCAGGAAATGGCGCGAAAAAGGATGATGGCCGACGTACCCCAGGCCGATGTTATTGTAACAAACCCAACCCATATATCCGTTGCTATAAAATATAATTCAGAAGAAATGGACGCCCCTATTATCATAGCGAAGGGAGCGGACCTTATAGCCATGAAAATCCGTGAAATTGCCCGTGATAACGACATACCAATAGTAGAAAATCCACCAACGGCTCGATTATTGCATAATTTAGAAATAGGAGAACATATCCCTGAGGATCTTTTCAAAGCAGTAGCGGAAATTCTGGCTCATGTATATTCATTAAAAGGTAAAACAAACTGATGGAAATAGCCAAGGTACAAAGCACTCTCAATAACCTGCCTATAAAGCAGCTTCTCGGCCGCAGTGATGTGCTCGCCGCAGTTGGCCTCATTTCCATCCTGATGATAATGATCATCCCTCTGCCCTCTATAATCCTCGACCTTTTTCTCTCAACAAACATCACCATCGCCCTGCTGATTCTCATCATCAGTTTATATACGGTAAAGGCAATTGACTTTTCTATCTTCCCGTCGATTCTTCTTACCACCACACTTTTCAGACTTTCTTTAAACGTTGCCTCGACCCGTCTCATTCTACTCCATGGCGACGAGGGCCCAGCTGCTGCTGGTTCTGTCATTCAGTCCTTTGGTCAATTCGTTGTAGGTGGTAACTACGTCGTAGGTATTGTGATTTTTGCAATCCTGGTTCTGATAAACTTCATGGTTATCACCAAGGGTGCAGGCCGGGTTGCTGAAGTAGCCGCACGTTTTACTCTGGATGCCATGCCGGGAAAACAGATGGCCATTGACGCTGATCTGAATGCTGGTTTGATAAACGAAAATGAGGCACGCACCAGAAGAGAAGAAATTGCCAAAGAATCTTCTTTCCATGGTGCCATGGATGGTGCATCAAAGTTTGTCAAAGGTGATGCCATTGCCGGTATTATCATTACCTTGATCAATATTGGCGCGGGCTTCATAATCGGCGTGGTGCAAAAAGGTATGCCAATGGCTGAGGCTGCTGCTAATTATACCATCCTCACCGTTGGCGACGGTCTTGTTGGTCAAATCCCGGCACTCATTATTTCTACAGCCGCAGGTCTTCTTGTTACCAGATCATCAGGGGACCAGGATTTTGGCAGCGACATCAAAAAACAGTTTTCTGTCAACGCAGTTGCACTCTGGGTTGTCTCCGGAATCCTGATACTCTTCGCATTGATCCCTGGGATGCCTTTTTTCCCCTTCATTATCCTGTCCCTGTCCCTTGGTGCACTTGCCTTCCAGATCGACAAATCGAAAAAGATTGATGAAGAACGTGTCGACGAACCTATAGAAGAAGCACCACTAAAGCAGGAAGAAAACTATGAAGAAATGCTCCATGTTGATTTACTGCAACTGGAAGTAGGCTATGGTCTTATCCCTTTTGTGGACTCGGCCCAGGATGGCGAACTACTCAACCGAATACAATCAATTCGTAAACAGTTTGCACTAAATAACGGTTTTATAGTGCCTCCGGTTCACATACGCGACAACCTGCAACTCTCTCCTAATCATTACACCTTTTCACTAAAAGGGGTAATGGTCGCCGAATCCGAGATACTTCCCGGACACTTTATGGCCATGGATCCTGGTATGGTTACAGAGACCATACAGGGTGTCGCCACCACTGAACCAGCCTTTGGCCTTCCGGCTATCTGGGTTTCATCTGACAAAAAGGATAGAGCACATATCGCGGGATACACAGTGGTTGATTGTACCACGGTAATGGCAACCCACATCAGTGAGGTGATCCGCCAGCATTCACATGAACTTATTGGACGCCAGGAAGTACAGGAATTACTCGACAATTTAGCGAAAAATTATCCAAAACTGATTGAGGAACTTGTTCCTGCGATTCTTTCAACGGGATCAATCATGAGAGTTCTGCAAAATCTGCTAAAGGAGGGTGTTTCCATTCGCGACCTGAGAACCATTCTTGAAACCATGGCAGACTGGGCACCAAACACCAATGACACTGATATATTGACTGAATATGTACGCCATGCACTCTCTAGAACCATAAGTAACGATCTAGCGGTTGAAGGTGTAATTGCCTGTATTACGCTTGCAAAAGCAGCAGAAGATGCCATCCAGAATTCTATCCAGCACAAAGACACTGGGAGCTACCTTGCCATAGACCCGACTATCGCCCAGCGCATCCTCGATGGCATTGGCGAGGCCATAGTGCTGTTTGATAGTGGAAATCGCCCTACTCTGCTCGCTACTCCACAAATTCGCCCCTATGTACGCAGCCTGACGGAGCGCTATTATCCAGCATTAACTGTCATTTCGCACAATGAAGTGACACCAAATCTTAAAATACGATCTCTTGGCACGGTGACCCTAGATGCAAGTTAGAGTTTTCGAATCAAATGATATGGCCTCCGGTCTTAAAATGATCAGGCAGGAGCTTGGACCGGACGCGCTCATCCTGTCAACACGAACAGTCAGGAACGGCAGACTCGGCGTTATCGGTAAACCCAAGCTTGAGATAACCGCTGCAATCGATAAGGATTTCGCTGGGACAAAGGATAGTTTTCCTGTTACACCGGAGCCAGCTAAGAGTACTTTTTCCCATGTGGTTGACGATTCCATTGATCAATATCTCAATGGATACCAAAAAGAACAACCACAGGTGACCGCTCAACCTGAGAACAACATTGCCGTTAACACAGCTAAAGAAACTGACAATATAGAACAGGAAGTTCGTGAGCTAAAAAATATTGTAACCAATCTATCAAAACAAATTGAGGTGATGGTCTCCCGTGAAAAAGAAACAGAGCAGAACAATTATCAAACTCACAGTGGCACCCGGGGAATAACAGCAGCTCAACTACAAATCAATGATCTTGACCATGCAAATACACTCTCCTCCACTCATCTCAAAGGAGATTATCTTCTGTCTCTGCTGACGCAAAAAGGCATTGATGTTGAAACATCGAGAACTATTACCGGTTTTTTGCGTGAAAGCCTTACCGAAAAAGAGCTGACCGATACAAAAAATCTTAACAAAACCATTATCCGGACCATCGAAAGCCTTATAGAGGTAAATCCTCCCGAATTTGATATCAATGGTCGCCAAAACAGGATTGCGCTGGTTGGGCCAACAGGTGTAGGCAAGACTACCACCATAGCCAAAATCTGTGCCTCTCATTTGACGAAACACTCAAAGTCTGTTGCCCTCATAACTATTGACACATACCGGATAGCAGCAGTTGAACAGCTCAAGGTCTATTCTGATATAATGCACTTACCCATAGATGTTGTGATCACACCCACTCAACTTGCAGAGGCCATAGAAAAACATCAGGACAAAGACCTCATTCTTATAGACACAGCTGGTCGAAGTCCCAGGGACACCCTGCAAATAGATGAACTAGCATCCTTTCTTAAACCAGAGCTGAATCTTGATATACATCTTGTACTTTCAGCCACCACAAGAGAAAGCGAGCTTATAGACAGCCTGGCACGATTCGAACAACTCAACATATGTAACACTATCATTACCAAGATTGATGAATGCACTAACCTCGGAGTTCTTCTTAACCTGCAGCTGCAAAACTCTAATCCATTGTCATACGTTACCAATGGTCAGAGGGTCCCGGAAGATCTTATCGAAATATCACCAAGAATTGTTGCTGAACTGATAATGACACCACATGAAGAGGTCTTTCATGGCTGATATATCCAAACCGGCGAATGACCAGGCTAACACGCTGAGGAACATTAACATGGTGAAGTCTGACACTGTGGAAGCTAACACAGAAGAACCGACTAACGTCTATTCCATTACCAGTGGCAAAGGTGGTGTGGGAAAAACAGCCGTCGTTGCCAATTTAGCATATACCCTTGCTTCTATGGAAAAACGGGTGTTAATTCTCGATGCAGATCTGGGTCTTGCAAATATTGACGTGGTTTTTGGTCTATCTCCCACCTACAATCTTAACCATTTTTTCACAGGGGAACAATCACTTGCGGACGTGATGATTGAGGGTCCCAAAGGAATTAAGATAATCCCGGCGGGATCAGGCGTTCAAAATTTTACAAGACTCGACGGTCGACAGAAAATGCGCCTGCTCGATGGCCTCGATTCGATGCACAATCATTTCGATTATGTGCTAATCGATACCGAGGCCGGCATCTCCGAAAACGTCACCTACTTCAACACGGCTGCGCAGGATATACTTGTTGTAACAACCCCTGAACCAACTGCCATAACCGATGCCTATGCATTGATGAAGTTGCTTTCCACACAATATCATGAAAAAAAATTCAACCTGGTCGTCAATCAGATCCAGAATGAAGATGACGCTCTGGATGTCTACAGAAAACTGACCATGGTTGCCAACAGATACCTTGACATATCCATTGATTTTCTAGGTTCTATCCCTGAAGATAAACAGATGATTGACGCAATAAGAAAACAAAAGGTTATTTGCGAGTTATTTCCAACATCCCGGATAACCCAATCTTTTCAACAACTGGCCAGCAGGATTTGCCTGGAGCCATCACAGAACATGCCCAAAGGCAATTTACAGTTTTTCTGGAAGAAACTACTCAACATGAGAGGCTAGACTAGACATGCTGTACAATCAAAGTCCTCCACATGACGATAAAACAAAAATCATCAAGGATCATCTCTACCTTGTTGACATTCTCGTTGGAAGAATGGTGACTCAGGTTCCAGCATTTATGAATAAAGATGATATGAAAAGTGCCGGAATGCTGGGTTTATTAGATGCTTCCAATAAATATGATGCTTCCAAAAACATTAAGTTCAAAACCTTTGCCGAATACCGGATACGCGGTGCAATCCTGGACGAAATGCGAAAACTTGATTGGTTTTCAAGATCTCTACGGGACAAACAGAGTCGCATTGGCAGAACCATTGTTGACCTTGAACTGAAATTAGGCAGAGATCCGGAAGAACATGAAGTCGCCAAAGCCATGGATTTATCGCTGGGAGATTATCAGGTTTTATTGGGAGAAGTGAGCCACCTTGGGTGTGTCAGCCTCAATGAAACCCTTGATAACTCCAATGAGGGTCGATCATTTCTCGATTCACTCATGGATGACCGGGCGGACGCCTCACCTGGAGCAAGAATTGAGGGGCAGCAGCTGACAAAAAAAATCGCTGATATGCTCGAATTGCTGTCGGAAAAAGAGAAAATTGTCATCGCCCTCTACTACTATGAAGAACTGACCCAAAAAGAAATTTCTGAAGTACTGGAACTGACAGAGGGCCGTGTTTCACAACTTCACAGCCAGGCACTGATAAAACTCAAGAATAAGCTCGATGCAAGACTGCATTAGAGCCTTAGTCCTGAACTTCTGCCATAAATAACTAGAAACTCAGGAACTCTTTATAAAATCGTAAAGTTACTTTTACCACCAAGGCACTTATCCCGACTTATTGCCCGTTTATCGGGGTTAATACTTGGGCCCCCTACCTGCAAGAATATTTTTATTGGAGAATACAATGTTGACAAACGTACTCCTACTACTTCCATCGATCCTCTGTTTACTCGCGATTGCCAAAACCATAATGCTCATAAAAGACAACAAACTCCTGTCGGAGCAGCTCACACAAGCGACGATAATCCTGCAAAAAAAAGATAGTCTGTGTCAAAAACTCAAGCAGAATCAACAAAAAAACAGTGCGTTTCAAAAAACTTTAAACAACGCAGAACTAACCACCCAATTGCAAAGCCCTCGACTTCAAAATGAGACTCTACCCCAACAAGGGCTTAAACAAAACCGCGCACCTGAAAAATACCGTTTTATCCACTCTCTAGCAGAAAAAGGAATGGATGTTACAGAAATAGCCTCAACCCTGTCAATTTCAAGCCGTGAGGCGGAGCAAATTATACGTCTCAGGCGACTGACCCAAGAGTAGGTAATGGTAGCATAAACAGTATTATTATTTAAGAAATAGGTAAATGATCCGATAAAGAACTATCAGCACAACTGCCTTCTAACTCAGGATTTCAAAATGGTTTCAGGAAAATACAGCGCACTTGCAGGGGCTATCTCAAGAGAGCAGTCCATTGCTAATATCAGCAATAATTTAGCTAATATCAGTACCAGCGGCTATAAAAAATCAATGGTGAGCTTTGAGTCCATTTTGCGGGGAGAAAAACAGTCCACCGACGCGAAAGGCATAAACTACAACCGTATCAGGAAAAACTTCACAGATTTTTCTCCTGGTGCTGTAAGGCAAACCGATGACCCTCTTGATCTGACGGTGAATGGAAAAGGTTTTTTCAAGCTACAGGGTGTTGACGGTATTCTGTACACAAGAAGAGGAGATTTTGCTGTTGATTCAAACGGCCTTCTCACGACCAGCAATGGCTTGCCGGTTTTAGATGATGCTGATGGCTCCATTACCCTGCCTGATACCGACAAAAACAGTATAGCCGTCGGTGATGACGGTACATTATATACCATGGGACCCCAGGGAACGCGCGAAGAAGTCGCTCGCCTAGGTGTTGCAACAGTTGAAGACGAAAAATTACTTAAGCGCGAGTCAGATACCACCTTCTCTTTAGAAGACCCCACCCAGGAACTCCAGGCGGAAGAGTACCGTATTCTCCAGGGTAGTCTTGAACTCTCCAATGTAAATATGGCCACAGAAATGGCTAAAATGATCGATGGTTATCGAAAATTTGAAACGTATCACAAGGTATTGAAAAGCTATTCTACAATCTCTGAGCAGCAGAACGAACTCGGCACCTTAGGATAAGAAAAAGTAACTACTTAAAGTCAAGGAAATACCATGATCCGATCGCTTTGGACAGGCACAACCGGGATGCACTCCCAGCAGCTAAATATTGATGTTATTGCTAACAATTTAGCAAACGTCAGTACAACCGGTTTTAAAAAGAGCAAGGCCGATTTCCAGGATCTTCTCTACCAGACTATGAAAGTTCCAGGCAGTCAAACTTCTGCTGATACAGAGTCACCAACCGGTATCCTCGTTGGACTTGGAGTGAAGCCAGCCGCTGTCACAAAGGTCTTTACCCAGGGGGATCTGATCCTTACAGAAAATGAACTGGATATTGCCATTGAAGGTATGGGTTTTTTACAGGTCGAACTGCCAAATGGCAATACCACCTACACCCGCTCTGGTGCCTTAAAAAGAGACAGCACTGGACGTCTCACAAATTCAGATGGTTATCCCATCTTACCAGCCATTACAATCCCTGACGGATCCAGACAAATCACCATCAGTGATACAGGCATTGTCAGTGCAGTTATTGGAGATGACACCGAAAGTACTGAGCTTGGCACCCTCGAACTGGCCTCTTTTACTAACAACGCGGGACTTTCCGCCATAGGAAAAAATCTATTTGAAGAAACAGCGGCATCAGGAACAGCAGCAACAGGAACTCCGGGGGATGATGGCTACGGGACACTCTTGCAGTCTTACCTTGAAGGCTCAAACGTCAATATTGTAGAAGAACTTGCAAGTATGATAACCACCCAGAGGGCATACGAGATCAACTCTAAAACCATTCAAACTTCAGATGAAATGATGCAAACCACCAACAACCTGGTCTAACCCGAATAAATCGGAACTTTTGAAGTGCTTGGATAAGTACCTTGCCAGTTACTTTAAGCTCCTAATTTTAAAGCGATCTCCTGATTTCTTGTTTTTCATGACAGATTTTCAGGAGTAAGGTACTAACTATGATTCGGATACTGCTCACTTTTATCTTTTTTTCATGCGCTGTAGCACCGTCATTTGCAGTTGTTATTACTTTTCAAGCAAAGGCTTTAATTGACGGAGCTCAGATTAAACTTGGAGATCTAGTGAAGTTTGATGAGCAATCTGAACTCGTGGATGCGATGGCGAGTTTGCCCGTAGGCAAATCTCCCGCTCCCGGAGAAAAAATATTCTTACGTTCTCTAAATATCAAAAAATATCTCGAAACAAACCACAACCTTCCGCAGAATATTTACTGGAAAGGCTCTCCCAACGTTGCAATTTTAAGAAATGGAGTAACCATAGGGGCTGAAAAAATCCAGTCGCTTATTTCGGGTTACATAGAGGACCATCAAGCTAATCTGCCAAAAGCTGATATTCGTTTTATCCCCCACTCTCTGCCCATACCCTTCAAAGTTCCTGTTGGGGTGCTGAGCCATGAAGTTATACCTTCCAGTCCGGCCATCATTGGCAGTTCAAGATTTTCGCTTATATTCCGGGTGGACAACCGTGTAGTCAAAAATATGTCTGTCAGAGGTAAGATTGAAGCCTTGGCAGAAGTTGTTATTACAGCAAAAAATCTTAAGAGAGGTCAAATTCTTAGCCCCAATCACCTTACCAGCGCCATTTTAAACATCAGTGATCTCCCGGATGCGGACCTGAAAGCAGATGATTTAATCGGTATGAAACTGAAGAAGAATCTTCGTTCCGGCACCCCAATGAAACTCTCCTATGTTGAACCACTGCCGGTGATTCATCGAGGTCAAAAGGTAAAAATTGTCATAAAAACCAGTTCAATGTTGATTTCTGCAACCGGCATTGCCCATAACGATGGACAAATAAATCAGGTGATAAGAGTTCAAAATCTCAGTTCCCATAAAATACTCTTTTGTCGTGTTGCCGCGCCAGGACTTGTGGAGGTAATGCTATAACATGAATAAACTACTTCTATCTATTACACTTTTAATTTGCGCGGCCCTTTGTGGTTGCGCTAAGCCGGAGCCTCCCACTATCGTACGAGAGCCTCTTGAGGATATCCAGCCAGCTCAAATTGAACATAAGGAAGCAGGGTCTCTATGGAGTCAAAATAATAGTTCAATGTTCTCTGATCGAAAGGCAAGGGCTATCGGCGATATTGTCACTGTAATTATCTCTGAGCAGGCCAGCGCCTCAAAACAGGCAACGACGGCCACTGACCGAACAACCAACATGGCCGCTTCCATATCCAATTTTTTTGGCCTTGAAAACGATGAAATATGGAATGGACATAATCCGATCGACTTAAGTAACCTTGTAAATGCCGATTTCACAAACAGTTTTGCCGGTAACGGTACAACCACCAGAAAAGAAGACCTTACAGCATCTCTTTCTACCCAGGTTGTCGGACGGTACCCCAACGGTCAATTAAAGATCAGGGGTGGCAAAGAAGTTATGGTCAACAATGAAGTTCAGATAATTTACTTAACAGGCATCATCAGGCCCGTTGATATTACCGCCGCCAATACTGTGAGTTCATCGAAAATACTTAACGCCAGAATAAGTTACACGGGCAAAGGGTCGCTCAGCGATAAGCAAAAACCCGGATGGGCCATGAGAATGCTCGATAATGTGTGGCCTTTTTAGTGGCTTAGAAATTCAATGAGATATCAGATGATAATAAAGCGCATATACTTTTTCTTTTTCACCCTAGCCTTCCTTGCGCTCCTTGTACCTCCCTGCAACAGCGCAAGGATAAAAGATATCGCCAAACTCCATGGTGTACGGGATAACCAGTTGATCGGCTATGGACTCATTACGGGTCTTAGTGGTACCGGGGATGATATGAAGAAATCCGTGTTCACCCTCCAGGCGATCTACAATATGATGACCCGCCACGGAATTACAATTAACCCTGATAATATCAATGATATCAAGGTTAAAAATGTTGCTGCCGTGATGGTCACCAGCACACTCCCTCCTTTTGCTACATCGGGTTCAACCGTCGACGTACAGGTCTCCTCCATTGGTGATGCAAAAAGTCTTGCGGGTGGAACCCTTCTCATGACTCCCCTGGTTGGTCCCGACGGTGAGGTTTATGCTGTGGCCCAGGGGCCACTTACCATTGGCGCCTTCTCTTTTGGCGGTAAAGCTGCTGCAGTACAAAAGAACCACCCCACCGTTGGACGTATTGCGGGAGGTGCAATCATAGAAAATACTGTTCCCGTTGCAATAGGGGAAGATGGAACGTTACAATACCAACTCAACAATGCTGACTTCACTACGGCCTCAAATCTTGCAGAAACGGTGAATAAACGTTTTGGTCAAGGTACAGCATTTCCAGATAGTCCAGGGACAATCCAGGTTACAATTCCTAAACCTTTAAAAAACCATATTGTTGATTTTGTGGCTTCAATGGAGGTATTGCAGGTAGATCCCGACACCCCGGCAAAAATTGTAGTAAATGAACGTACCGGAACTATTGTCATGGGCGAGGATGTTCGACTTTCTACTGTCGCCGTATCCCACGGTAACCTCTCACTTATAATTAGAGAAGATTTTAACGTTTCCCAACCAGGTGCCTTTGCAGATGGTGAAACCGTTGTTACTCCAGGGACTAGTATTGAAACTATTGAGGAAGAGGGACAACTGGTACTGATTGACATGAAACCAGGTGTTTCAATCGGGGAAATAGCAAACGCCCTAAATGCCATAGGGGCAACCCCGAGGGATCTTATAGCAATTTTCCAGGCCATTAAAGCATCTGGCTCCCTCCACGGTGAGCTTGTTATCCTCTAACCCTATACATAAATGAGCCTGTTGATTTAATAGCATTTTTGTTCAATATCGAGGCAAACAAAAAAATTTACCACAGGCATATAGTTGATATTCCGAGGATAAAATTTTTGGTTTAACGAAGAGATTGGGCGAAAAGGCATTAAATCAACAGGCTCATAAATTGACATCATGGATTTAAAAATTGACCCTCGCATG
>JAAELB010000520.1 GCA_024227155.1 Desulfobulbaceae bacterium | reverse complement strand
TATAGAATGAGTTAAACTGTCCAATCAATGGGGTCCACTTCTTAGTGACCCTGTTGAACTCAATGGATTGAGAGAACTGACAGGCAGCGGTGAGGCCGCAATAAGAGATGCTCTATATGTGTTTGTTGTAAGTGACGAACTTAACAGCGACCATGACAGATGAAGCTTCCGCATCCTGCTCACGCCCCTTTCCAACGTCCTTGTAGGCAAAGTGATCGATCTTTGTGTGTGATCTAATTTTCGGTTTTCAAAAAAAACCGGAAATTTTTAGCTATGGGGGTTGACTTAAAAGCGGCTCATATGTGTTATGTGGCATTAATCTAATTTCCTTTATATTTGAATAAAGCTTTAAAATCGTGGGCTATATTTTCTGTAATCTGGCATTCAATTATTTCATTTCGCTCAGTCATAATAAAAACAGTATTTGCCACAATTTGTCCGAAAACACTATCTCCTATTCTTTTTATTTCAAATCGATAATTAGATACTAGGTCTTTGTCCGTTTGTTCCCAAGAACACTCTTCTAACACTCCGACCATCCAATTTCTATTAGCAACTGAAAGCAATTTATCAGTTTGCGTGTTTGGGATACGAACAATTGCGTATTCAATGGGTTCTTCGAAATCAAGTGTAGTTTCACAACCGCATACGATTAGGCTTACTACGCATAATTTTAAAAATCTTGTCATACCACATAACGCCAACGCCTTGCTCACCAGCGGAGCAAGTTGGCATTTTTTGTGCGGCTTTTTGCACAAAAAGTGACAGTTTGCGGAGTCCGGTGCAGTAATTTGTTAACCCTTTTTTGCTTTAATGTTTACAGTTGTCGGCTGCCCGACTTGAAGCCCTTTATTAACAGCGAATACGTTTACATTAAAATCTAATTTCTTTTGATGCTTAGGATGACCGTCTAACCATACAAACATAAAACTTGCTTGATTGCCTTTTATTTCGCCAGTTACAGGGCCTAATGGAAAGATAAGATCAGGTTCAAATCCATTATCTGATTGAAAGTAAAATCCAACCTCTTCGAGGCCATAGGGGCTATGCGGCCATGTAATAATTAGTTCGATTATACCAGCATCTTCACAAGATGCCCCAGGTGCCGCTTTGCCTCGACTAATTGATTTAACACTCGCTACAGGTGCCGGAAGCAAAGCAATATGACCCTCATCCATTTTTGTTTGGAATTTACTAGGAGTAGCCTCAAATGTGAAATAACCAGGAGCAAATGAGCAAGCTATTGCATTACTAGCAACAAACGAAAGCAATAGAACTGATGATAGTAAAAATTTCATATCTCTCCCTGAGGGGTTAACGCTTAGCATCACCGGCTTCCAAAAGTAGCGCGGCTGTAGCGTAGCGAAAGCAGCGCTACTTTTGGTAGTCCGAGTGTATGCTTTTGATACTCATTGAGCCTTCTCCTTCAGCTTAGCAAAATTCGCTAAACTGAGGGCTCCAAAACCAAATCGGAGAAAGCCCAATGAATTTTTATAATACACAACACACCTATTATTGTGGTATCGATTTACATGCCAGATCTCTATATGTCTGCATTATAGACCAGGCAGGTGAAACTGTCTTTCATAAGAATGTTCCCGCAGATCCTGACCCACTTCGTTACGCCCTCGAACCCTATATCGGAAACGTTGTCGTCGGCGTCGAATGCATGCATTGCTGGTACTGGGTCTCTGACTTTTGTGATGACATCGGTGTCGATTTCATACTCGGCCATGCACTCTATATGAGGGCTATACATGGTGGTAAGGCAAAAAATGATCGAATTGATTGACCTCCATGGATGGAGGGAATGCAGAAGGAATGTAGGAACATTCCCTGTCCTTCAAAATTGCCAAGCTCATTCGCGGTGGCAATTTCCCACTGGCCTATGTCTACCCAAAGGAAATGAGAGCAACGCGCGATCTGTTGCGTCGACGTACTCGTCTGGTTCGCCACGGCGCCGATATGAAAGCGCACGTT
>JAAELB010000519.1 GCA_024227155.1 Desulfobulbaceae bacterium | reverse complement strand
TGTGTGTGTGTGTGTGTGTGTGTGTGTGTGTGTGCGCTCGCTGGTGTGTCTGCGCGTGTGTGTGTGTGTGTGGGTGTGTGTGCGTCTGTGTGTGTGTGTGTACGCGCACACGCTGGTGTGTCTGCATGTGTGTGTGATTGTCCTGGTGTGTGTGTGTGTGTGTGTGTGTGTGTGTGAGTGTGTGTGTGCCTATGCCAGGGTGTAGGGGTCAGGGGGTGGGTCTGATGATAACAATTGTTTTCAATAACACCAATTGCAACAGGTGATTACAAACTTCCACCACACACAACCTGGGCATGGATGAACATTCAAGGTCATACTAAGGGGGTGGGCTTAATTGTGAGTATAGACTTACTTGAACATGTAGTTGATTACAGTATTAAACAAATATATTGGTCAATCACTGTTCTTGATTGTAAGAAAGTTAAATATGTATCCAGTCAAGAACTGATGTTCATATAAGAGCCCACCCCCATTTTTGTGACACTTTGACAAACAAATATTAGTTTACATATTTCTAGGCACCTGAGATGAGCAATAGCTCACCATTCTATGCCCTGGTACAGTAAAGTACTTTTTGCAAACCAGCACTTACCCCGTAGAATCAGTTAGTAAAGCTAGCACTTACCCCATAATAATTCGGCACTTACCCCGTAGGTCGTCAGTTTTTATATCCTTGATTTCTGTATATTACTACACGGTTCCCACCGAACAATGTTCTGATTATGTTGCATACTAGTCGCACTATCTAGA
>JAAELB010000518.1 GCA_024227155.1 Desulfobulbaceae bacterium | reverse complement strand
TTCTTTTGGGGTCGTTTTCTTGGTTCCTTTTGGTAACCATCTCCGAATCAATCGATTGTGATTTTCATTTGTTCCCCTCTCCCATGAAGAGTAGGGATGCGCATAGTAGATATACTCCTCAGGAAACACTTCAGCCAGACGACTAAATTCTGTACCATTAACTGCAGTTCTAGACAGGAGATGATGTTCCCTCAAGATTCCCTCCAGTGCTAGATTGACTGATTCAGTGGTTTTGTCAGGTATCAGTCGCCTGATTTGGTGTCTACTCCGACGGTCGGTTAAGACTAAAAGGCAATGATTTTTCACTCTGGTTAGTAGAACTGTATCAATTTCATAATGCCCATTTTCTAAGCGAAGATTAATAACTTCAGGTCGATCTTCAATTGATTTGCCTGCTGGTTTAAAGTTAGGACTGGCTTGCTTCTTGACACTTTTCCCTTTTCTAGGGTAAAGCATGTCTGCTTTCGTCAATCCTAAATGGCCATTATGAAACCAATAGTAAATGGTTGAAATGCC
>JAAELB010000517.1 GCA_024227155.1 Desulfobulbaceae bacterium | reverse complement strand
CCTTGACCTGTGACACAAGTAGGCCTGTGGCATTGGAAGGTCTTATGGCTGACCAATGTTAAACTCTCAGCTATGATAACAAATATTTACTCAACATTGATTTAATGTAGATAAACACTAAAAGATGCTAACTCTCTTTTTAAAGTCTTATTTGACAAATCATTACCAAACCTAATGCCCTTGTGTAAAGATAACAACACAGGGGAACATTAACTTTTATAAAGCAGAAATGGCTGTTTGCGGGTGATTGTCATTCACATTTTCTTTGTCGTATTTGCTAACATACGAGCCCAGCATGCACACAAGAAATATGTTTCAGTCGATGCATGGAAAATACAGGGTGGAATAATCATAAATGTTTGATATTTTTGTTCAAGTAGATAAAGGTACACTGCCCTAATAAGAGCGGACATGGTTGCATTTTCCCCAGTGTTGCAAGTTTACAAGAGCAACACTGATATATAGCTTTTACCTGTCTTTATGTACAGAGGATGGGATTTTTTGGAAGGTGATAGTGTGTGTGTGTGTGTGTGTGTGTGTGTGTGTGTGTGTGTGTGTGTGTGTGTGTGG
>JAAELB010000516.1 GCA_024227155.1 Desulfobulbaceae bacterium | reverse complement strand
GAAAGACGTTTTTCTTTCCCTATGGGTTTTGTTTCTAAGGTATTGAAACACTGAACTAAATATTTTGCTAGGATTTTTTTCCTGTTAACCAGAAAGGATTGACAGGGGCTTGGCTGCAAATGGTGATATATAATCATCTGTTCAAGGTTAATTATGAGCTTTATTGGTGATGATTTTATCATTTTTGTGCAGAAATACCGAAAAAATAACGCACCTGTTCATAGTAAATACGAGATGCCAAAAAAAACTATACTTCAGGGTAACTTCAGCTGGTATCTGGTCCGGGAAGTGCCCCTTGATACAGCATCTTCCCCTGTTTGCAATGTGGACAAAGAAGAATATCTACTCCGGTCAAGCGGCGCATTTTTTCGAGTATTGTCTCTTCGCTAAAGTCTTTAAACTCCAGTACTTTGCCGATCAACCTTCTGATCAAAAGTACTGATTTCTTTTTGCAGATATTGGCAAGGAATCCGTAATACCTGATCTTCATGAACCTGAAAGGCAGAACATGGAGGAGAAACCGTCGAATAAATTCCGCTGCCGGAAGCTTGAGTGTCTTTACCTTGCTCTTATCCTGTCGGTCCTTGTAGGTGAATTTCACTTCACCGTTTTCTATTGATTGGATCCTATGGTTGGAAATAGCAATACGATGTGTATATCGACCCAGGTACTCAAGAACCTGTTCAGGGCCGGCAAATGGTTTTTTGGCATAAGTAACCCAGTCCTTTTTCTCGGCCTGCAGTATCAATGCGTCAGAATTTTCGGGTAAAACCAATTGATCTGATCTACTTTTTATCATGGCGAGATACTGCTTTTTGAATTCCTTAGCCAGGGATTGTATTAGGAAAAGATAATCTTCGTTACTTGGTATCCATCGTCGTCCATCAAGGGAGATAACCCCTGCCGGAATAAGGCAATGGATATGAAAATGATCAATAAGTGTTTGACTCCAGGTGTGGAGAAGAGTCAGAAGACCAGGTTTTCCTTCAAGGCGCCACTGTGGGTCGGCTGCAAAGGCGAGAAGTGTATTCCGCACCGCCTGGAATAAGCAGGCCAACAACTCTTTGCGGTTGAGAAGAATGAGAGGATTGAGACAGTGAGGGATGGTAAATACAATATGAAAATATCCACACGGCAAAAGCTCGGATTTCCGTTTCTCAAGCCATTTTTCCTTCGCCATGGTCTGACATTTCGGG
>JAAELB010000515.1 GCA_024227155.1 Desulfobulbaceae bacterium | reverse complement strand
TGCGATAGTAAGGTGCGATATCGGAATTGATACCGCAAAAAGGAAATTTTTCAATTCTCTCATTAATCATGCCCTCTTTTATGGTTTCTCAATAGTTATCGATCTCGAAAAAGGATATGGCGCTATTTAGTTCAAAATTCGTTCCCAATTCCCTTTTGGAACGAACACACCATTTTTAAATTGAAAGTTTCCAAAATAATACAATTTATAGCGGGTAGTATATTTTACTGCCCTTTTCCAGAACAAGACCATTCTTTTCAAAATGACAAGGCCCGGCTATTTGAATATTTCCCATACAGATATTACCAAACACTTTGCCGCTGAAACCAAATGAAAAAGGTATTCCGTATTTGGGGTTAGTGGTCTTGTCACTGAAAAACATTATGCTTCCGCCTGGCATTACTATGCCAGCTGCCTTGTTGTCCCATTTCCATAAAATTTTTTCACCATTCCAATGATAGTTTCCCCTCAGGTCCTCTACCGGAAGGACGATCTTTTCTTCACAAATCAAGGTCCCAAATTGTGTCATCATTCGACTGGCCTTGTACGATAAGGTGCAATCCGGGAACTTTTTAACAAATTGGGCGTATACAAAGTACATATTCAAGGCTTCAGCAGCCTTGAAGGCTTTCAATTCCTCAGATTTCGCAGGTTGCTTTGCGATTAAATTTTCAATGGCTTCATCAGCAAATTGTGACTCGATATTGTCTGCAAGGAATTTTTTGTAAGATACAACTGTATCAATTTTATAAGCATTTTCCCATCGGGCCACGATCAACTTATTTTCAGCTTCTGCAAGATAGGGGCTATGTGGATTTTGCTGCAGATAGGAAAGATAGGCCTCAATAGTGTTCAATTGGCTTACTTTTTTCCATTTCCAAATTTGCAGGGAAAAAGGCTAAAATTATTATTGGGCAGAAGAAAATATACAAGTAACAAGTACCGATATCTTGCCACGAGCCCAATATATCATGCGCCTGAATTTTTGGGCGGCTTGCTATCAGTTTTTCTTGTCGGCATCATTATAAAGAGCCCTTCTCATTTCCTCCGGAAGCAGTATCCAGGATGAATCCGAGGCGGAAGGCCAAGCCTATGCCGCCTATCACAAAAAAAACCAGTAGACCCAGTATTTCACGTGCATGGCTTGCATAAACTGCCGAGAAAAGGCTTGCGGCATAGAAGATTGATGCTGGCAGAAGCAACCACATGCGGGTTTGAAATGCAAGGCTGGCAATACCAACACCGAAAAGAAGCGTGTGGACACCAACCAGATGGTAATTCGGGTGTCCGAAGATAAGGTTGATCAATTCGACAAAAACTGCCGCAACCAGAATTGCGCCCCAAGTACCTAATGTCTGTGAGGAAAAGAGGCTGCCAGCAAATCGGACTTTACCGAATTGTTTCAACCCTACAGTCCCGATACCAAGGATGACGGGAATCCAGAGAGCAAATCTTATAAACGGCCCGTCGTACTGGGGTATAATGTGGCGCAGGACATAACTCCCCGTGATGCCAATCCCGCCCAGGAAGCCGGTCATCATCAGCATGAAGCCCAGGGGCCGAGCAATGGCAGTCCAATCACTCTGGCTCGTTTTTTTGCGAAGGGTTTGCAGTTCGCGGTCCCGTGATTCGATGAGCACACGTAAGTCTTTCACTCGTTTGATCAACATAGGATCATCCACCTCGTCAACCAGCCTCATAACAAGATTCAGATCTTCGACGGATAACGCGTGTTCCATCATTACCGTGCTCAGCGTTTTTAGTCCCTCAACGCCATCATTTCCCTCAGGCCAGATTTCAAGTGCGTGTTTAAAGGCAAAACCAGCTTCTCCGTGCAACTGGTAGATCAGCGGTTCAAGATCCTCCCGTAGTTCAGGAGGCGCTGTTAAAGACTCAGACGTCAATTTCTTTAATCGATCAACTAACTCCAGGGCTTTCGCTGTGATAACCGCTGCCTGTTCATGTTCTAGAAAACCTTCCACCGCCTTGGCAAACTTCTGAACGTTAGAATAACGATCCTGAGGGTCACGATTGGTTGCGCGATTACAGATGTCGGCAAGTTCGTGCGGTACTGAATCGTCATAGTGAATTGGGCGAGACTCAACCGCTGCTTGTAGGACATCTTTTACATTTTTGCCTTGGTGCCGTAGTCTGCCGGTCAGGACTTCATGTAAACAAGCACCAAGCAGGTAAACATCGGTTTGGCGATTCAGCATCGAACCCATTCCTAAGGATAGTTCTGGAGCCATATAACCCGGTGTCCCAGCAACATGCTGAACCTGTGAGGAAGAAACTATTCCATCGGCAGTATTTTCTGTGGGGAAGAAGTTTACTGCGAGGCCCCAATCCATTACAAAAACTTGCCCAAACTCCCCGACCATAATGTTTTCTGGTTTTAAGTCACGGTGTAAAATTCCCTGTTCGTGAGCATAAGCTACAGCGTTACATACTGATAAGAGGATTCTTAGATGGTCTTTTAACGTCAAAGACACTCTTTCGCGAGAGTGAAGAAGCTCCCGCCAGGAAGTCCCCTTTATAAGTTTCATGACAATTGAAGGTTGATTGTCCGGGTTACAGACGATGGAGTGCACCGGAACAATATTGGCGTGTTCAAGTCGCCCTGTTACGCGTGCCTCAGAGAGAAAAAAAGAGAGCGATCTGCGGTCCTGTTTATGGGTCACTTTAAGTGCAACTTGGCGTCCGATGGTCGCCTGAATCGCCTTGAAAACAGCCCCCATACCCCCCTTGCCAATTTCGCCAATGACTTCAAATCGCTCGCTTCTGTCTTTTGGGGTTTCGTTGTACTTTTCTCTTAAAAAGATACTCTCATCATGTTCAGCATCGGTGTCTCTCAATTCAACCCGGGTGGTCGGCAAATCGGTGAGATCTGTTAAAACCACATGTGATTCATCTGGGCAATAGGTGGTAATCAGCGTCTTTTCAGTCCCCATTTTTTTTCGCTGTCTAAATAAGGTTTCCAAGTTTCAACTCTCTTGCTTTCGTCAATAGTTTCCATAAAATAGGTTCCT
>JAAELB010000514.1 GCA_024227155.1 Desulfobulbaceae bacterium | reverse complement strand
TTGATTTCCTGGAAGCATCTCCGACGGGCGGCAAGCAAAAGCATGCTAGGCATCTGGCCTCTTCGGAACTATAGTGGTTCGCAAGTGAAATGAGCCCTAGTTACACTTATAACTACTTGATATGTCACGATTACAAGTATTATCCAGGTATCAATGCACATGCTACGGACTATAGAGATATACAGGAATAGTGTAAACTTTCAATGTTACTTAAATAGTTAACATTGGCAATACAAGCCTTTCAATTGCTCTGGTGAATTTCATCGAACCTATCAAGAAAAATATACTTCAGCCCCCTCCCATCAATGGACAAAGTTTTACCTCCTCACCTCTTTTCAACAGGGATTCTCTAGAAACTGTTTCCCCTTTTTCAAATATCGAAGCAGCCATAGCAGCAGGTACTGATAGGAATTTAGCAAAACCTATGAGAATAGGTTTTGTTGGTTTGGACATATCCTATCAATCATTACGATGTGACCCACAGTGTTAATTCGGTTGAAACGCATCAGTGGCCTGTTGGCAAAACTCGCAGCATACTTTTCAGCCATTAACAAATAACCTATAATTACGAGTCAATGATATATAGAATACATGCTCCTCCTCATAACAGTTTTTGCTGTCGTTTGCGTCAGTATCACTTTCGCAATTCACCAATAAAGCTATTGCCGCAATGCTTGGGCTATGGATTCTTATGGCACTACGCGCCATCGCCAAGCATTAAGCTGTAAGTTC
>JAAELB010000513.1 GCA_024227155.1 Desulfobulbaceae bacterium | reverse complement strand
TGGAGTAGAGACCAATGAAAAATGTTGGAATTATTGGTACCGGAAAACATGGTAGTAGGTATGCTACTCATATTGTAAAGGATATTTCAAGTCTCAACCTCAAGGCAATTTGCAGACGAGGTAAAGAAGGGGAGGAGCAGGCAAGAGAGTGGGGAGTAAAATATCACAAGGAGTGGAAGAAGCTCATACATGATAAGGATGTTGATGCGGTTATCTCCGTAGTCCCCCCTTGGCTCAATCTTGGCATTGCCCAAGAATGTAGTCGTGTGAATAAACCACTTCTCATTGAAAAGCCCCTGGCGGTGAATGGGAAGCAAGCCAGGGAAATTGTGAGTTACATGGAATCCTGTCAACTCACTGTGGCTCAGACCTTACGTTTTAACCCTGTGATACAAAGCATTAAAAAGCGCATTAATGATATGGGTAAGATATACTCCATCCATGCCAACCAGCGTCTGGAGCCATCTTCTCTTGCCTGGCATGATAAGAAGGAGATAGCCGGAGCTGGTGTACTAATACATACTGCCGTCCATATTTTTGATGCCTTGCATTATATCACTGGAAAAAAAATTACAAGGGTTATGGCTGCCTCGTATCGATATCACAGTAAGGTCTTAGAAGATTTGGTAACACTGCTCTTTGAAATGGAGGGTGGCATTGTTGGAACGGTGGATATCTCAAAGGTTGGGCATGGACGCAGTGGGGGCTATGAGTTTGTTTGTGAGAAAGGACAATTCCAAGCTGATCAGGT
>JAAELB010000512.1 GCA_024227155.1 Desulfobulbaceae bacterium | reverse complement strand
GAGGGACAGCTAATCAAGGATTGATCGCCATCGCATCGAAAAATAAATATTCTATATTTTTAATGTCTTGCACATTATGCCTGTTGCTCCTGCCTCTTCCTTTAATGGTTAATGCGGAGAGGCGCCATAATACAACAGATAATGCCATTGATTTATGTGAAATCTATATAACGGATACAAGTGTGCCTTTGCATCCTGATTATTATTCAACACTCAAACGGACCATTAAAGACCGCTGCCTTCTACTCACTCATCTGACAACTGAAGAATCTGAAGCAGGGTGTGCAAACTCAGTTATTTTTGATCAAAAGGCTGATCATCCCGCCCCAATAATTGTTATCAACGGGAAGAAAAAGTTTTTTGTGTCTTCGTCAACGCCCTGGCAGACAGATCTTTCCAGGCTGCTTGACAGTGATTTGACCGTAGGAAAGTGGAAACTGGATCTGTATTTAGCATTTAAGACGGCGCGTGAAGGTAAAAAAATTGTGGATTTTTCAGTTTGCAACATGGAGAAATTGAAACAATTTAACGGTAGCTTTATCCTGTGGTTAGCAGAGATGAAAACATTGGCAACTGGTCAGAAAGGCTGGGTCGTGATAAAAAAGCTGGTTGAAAAGAATATTCAATACCTTCATCCTGCAAAAAAAGTGGGCTGTTCATTGCCGGATCAATTTCTGCTTCCTGAACTATCAGTGACTAAAAAGTATTGTATAATTAGTGTAGTCTATGATTCGGACTTGAGCGTTCAGGCGGTAGGGCAGGAGCTCATGTCAAAGGAATAGGAGATGTTGGAACCATTTAAGGGATTAATAAACTTTGAAGCAGATGTGTTTTTCTAAAACAAAACAGATGCAGATACTACTGCTAATTTTATATTGTTTTATTGCTTTTTCTGTTCAGGCCGGGGAAATGATTATTGAAAAAGGTAAAAAAGCTCCGGATTTCACTTTACCTGATCTTAAGGGGAAAGAATTCAAGCTTTCCAACCATTCTGGAGAGTATAAAGCCACTCTGATTGTTATTTGGGGCGTATGGTGTCCGTACTGCAGGGCGATCATGGTGGCGCTTAAAAAAGACTATTCACGGTTGAAAGCGGCTGGCGTGGAAATAGTTTCCATAAGCATTCGCGAGAGCCCGAAAAAGGTGTCAATGTTTATAAACAAGCTGGCCCCGGATTTTATTGTATTGACGGATGAATGGGGGGATTTGAAAGATCCTTATCAGATAAAAGATGTGCCAAGGATTGTCATACTGGACAGAGACCAGAACGTTGATTCCATGGCAATCACCACATCCGCTAAAACGGTTAAGAGCATGGTCGAAAAGGTTATGATAGAAGCAAAAGAGTAAAAGTATATATAATTATTCAGGGGGGGTGTTTTTATGAAAAAGAGAACCATTCAGGTCTGTGCAGGTGTCGTTTTAATGATTATGATGTTGACCTTTTCAGTAAGTACTTCAGCTGTTTCGAGCCAGAAGCTTGACCCAAAGAAAGAAAAAATGGGCTGTTATCCCAACGGTGAGATATTCAATTCATTTTTTCCAGATGCCGTAGTGCTCCGAATGGTTCCCTTTCTTACCGAATTTGGAACACTGAATACTAACGTTGTGATCGGACAGCACCCTAGTGGCAAAGTGGCGGTGGCAGCCATGGAACTTTGTGAGCGAATTGGTGAATATCTTCAGGTTATCAATACAAACTCTTCTGATACCATCGGGCTTGCAGCCGGAGATGTCCCTGAAAAATATCTTCAGGAGAAAACGATTGTTCTGGTCGGAGGACCCTCTGAAAACGAACTGGTCAAGCAATTGGTAGACAGCGGCAAGTCCCAAGTAGACTGGAGTATGGCTCAGACTGGTACCATTGAGGTGATATCCGGGGCATTTGGAGGCCCAGGAACAGCCGTGGTACTGGGAGGGCAGGGGCCGGATGGTTCTTTTTATGCCATCTCAGCAATGTCCGAGCTTTTTAGACACTTCATTGGTGCCGGTTTATTAGAGGCAATGATGCTTAAGGCCGACAAGCAGTTGCAGCGAGGTGATGTTCAAGGCGCATCTGAAAGTTATGAGAGGGTGCTGGATGGACTGCGCATAGACGGCTCTGCAAATTTTCATGCACCCATTAAGGACATTACACCGAATTTTTCGAAATTGCTTAAGGAAGAGGTTGACATGTCTCGTGAGTTTGCCCGGTTTCTAAAAACTCATCCAACCCCCAAAGAGGCGAATGCTCAACTCCGTGCAATTGCAAGAAAATGCTCTTATTGTCATCGGCGCTATCTTTCTTATGATCGGATGTCACCCAACCGGGTGAAGTATCTTTACAGTCAGTATCCCAAAGCCAGGCTGGAAACAGATTGGGCAAAAGGGCATTAAGTTTGAGGTCCGTGAGGATGCCAAAGAATTTGGCTAAAGGAGAGGTTGTCTGCTATTGAAATCCATTTATAAAAAAATATTCCTTTTTGCCATCATCTTATTTTTTTCAGGGATGATGATCAGCACCGTTTTAAATATTCGGGAAACACGGAATATATTAAACAATGAAAAAATTAGTCAAACAGAAACACTGCTCCGTTCATTGCTCGAAAAGTGTAAATACGCAATCACGATCATTGATAACAAGAGCATGGAAACCTATATTGATCGCAAATCCCTGGATGATTTTGTCCAGGATATTATTCAAAATGAACCAGAGGTCATTGAAGTTCTTCTTGTCAACAGAAATGGAATTATTCTCAGCAGCGCGGATGGCAGTCGTAAAAATCAATTGCTGCCCCCTTTCTTGTTTGAAAACCGACGTATTGAGTCTGGAGAAATCACTCATACATATGATAAAAAGAGCCATTCTCTTCGTATGCTTGGGGATATCAAGATAAACGGCGTCAGTTGGGGCACGGCACTGATTGATCTTTCCATGATTCCCCTTGAAAGGCGTGTGAACCACCTCACCTACCAGGCTTTATGGACCGGGATCATCTTTCTGCTGCTGGGAGTAGTCTTATTAATTCCTCTGGTAAGGACCATTGTTAAACCCATCCAACAGCTCAGTCGTTTTGCTGAGGAAATTGGAAATGGCAATTTGAATCAAAAAATAGAAATTACCAG
>JAAELB010000511.1 GCA_024227155.1 Desulfobulbaceae bacterium | reverse complement strand
ATTTCCGGAATCATCGTAATACTCCATTATACCGTATGGTATATCTACTCCAACTAGCAGTTTTCCCCGCTGCTCAATTACTTCAAGTGTGTTGTTTACTGGCGGATTGCCTGCAGCATAAGCAGTTTCTGCAAATCGTTCCTGAATCAGTACAGATGACACTGTCAGGCAACTCACAACCCCGAAAAACAATGAAATCAGTTTTGTGAACATCCCCCTCCCTCCTTTGGATGTGGAAAAACATAACAGAAGAAATCCATCAAAGCGTCAGGCGCTTCTGGTGTATCAGTCTGTTACAATGCATGAGTTAATTGATAATGCTTATTAACAATCTTCTGATATCTTTAAGATATTGTCAAATTATAATTGGTATACTTATAATAATCATGGTAGTGAATTGTTGTCACGGTTTATGCGTACCGGTTATGAATGCCTGGAAGATGTTGTCAGTACAGTAAAGCGAGTAGATGTAAAAATTGGAGCAATAATGGTTGTTCAGACCCATGGTCGTTCTGGTCGATATAATCCCCACTTGCATGTGATTATGACGGATGGTGGTGTCGCACCAGAAAGTAAAAAATGGGTATGTTTAGGTTATTTCCCTTAAGACAAGCTTCATAATTAATGGCAGTATCATCTATTGAATATGATTTCAGAGGTTTTGGGGCCGAAAATTAAGAAGTTTGTAAATTTGTTATGGAAGCAATATCCAAAAGGATTTGTGGCCCATGTAACAAAAGGCAAGGTTCCAAAGAAATGTAAAGGTTTGGCCCGGTATTTAGCCAAGTACGTTGCTTCTCCTCCAATTGCAGTTAGCCGTATTGTAGAATATGATGGGGAAGCAGTTACATATTGGTATCGTGATCATGAAAGCAAAGCGAAGAAAGTGGAAACAGTCTCAGTCTTTACATTCATAGGTAGAATGGTGCAACATATACTGATGAAAGGCTTCAACCGAGTCCGCTATTACGGTCTTCAGGCAACAAAGAGCTATAGTAAATGGGCGTCATCAAGGAAGGAATACGTAAAATAGGTGAGGTAGTAAAGTGGACTTATGAAATTGTATCCCCGAAGAAATACCAGGAGAGATATCGTGATGTTACAGGTAAAGACCCTTTTGTTTGTGAGTATAGCGCTAAAGAAATGATCTTGTGGAAGATTTGGCATCCGAAGTTTGGATACATCTTTGATGAGGAAGGACAAATTAAGCAGGATAAGTACGGAGTTAAGAAGTGGTTTGAAGAAAGAAATGGACATACCGTTCGGCCCACCGCCAGAGGAATACAATTACCGTTGTTTCCTTTGCCAGTTTGAGATTGGTGTTAATGAGGCCATTATCGATGCAGAAATAGGTTCAGCCAAGTTTAATGGCTATTATTGTGATGGCTTTATGCCTGTCCTACACTGCCTTGCTTGTCACCAGGAAACAATGGAATACAGCAAGGAATAAAACCCGCCCGAAGGGCGATAAGTTCACAACCCGCATTTCTCATAAAACTGAACAAAAAAGGCCACAAATATTGTATATTTAACGTTATCTCAAGACGTTAACCCTATCAACAGAGGTGGCCTTATGAAAACAGAGTGTACAAAAAAATATGGTTCATTTCAAGCTTTAGGCAGAAGAGAAATCGTTGCAGATTTTAACGGTGGGACCATCACTTCTGACGGAGGGGCATTGTTACTGAGAGAGGTCGAACATCGGGAGCTACCTTAAACTGTGTTTATGAAGCTGGAGGATGCGGCTATCATATATATCGTCACCTCAATGGCAACGGAATCGAGTGCTCTGTTACTGCACCGTCGAAAATAACACGAAAAAGTGGAGATCGAATTAAAAATGATCGCCGTGATGCTGAATCCTTGGCCAGACTTAATCGTGCAGGGGAGTTGACTCCAATCTATGTACCAAATCCTGAAGATGAGGCTTTAAGAGATTTGGTGCGTGGCAGAGAAGATAGTAAAAAGGCACTGCGAAAAGCCAAACAACAATTGGGTGCCTTCTTACTCAGACATAACCTCGTCTATTCGGGGAAAACCCCGTGGAGCAATGCACATTTTAACTGGCTGGCTGATATTTCCATGCCTCATCCTGCGTTGCACGTGACTTTCCAGGAGTACATAGACACTATTAGGAGCTGTCAACAGCGGGTTGATCGTTTTACAGCACACATACGTGAATTAT
>JAAELB010000510.1 GCA_024227155.1 Desulfobulbaceae bacterium | reverse complement strand
GTAGGTTGCGGTTGAGCGAAGCGAAACCCAACATTAAGCACCACGACATACAAGTGGCATGCCCGATAAAATGATGCAGTAGAATGACAACTTTTTTATTCCTCATGTCTCTTTTTAAATGATATTCGCCGTTGTCGGGTTTCGTTCCTTAACCCGACCCGCTGATATGTCGGAGATGTTTGATATGGATACAAACGGTGCTGTCAGCAATGTAATCAAGAACGTTGAGAGATTACAAAAAAAAGACAGATCGGTTAGAAAAGACATGATTATTTGAAAGACAGATCGACCAAAGCTCAACTATAGATTTGACCCGGCTTTTTTGGCGGAGGACCGGGAAGCAGGCCCGGTGCCTATTCCAATATCAAGCAGGCAGTCACGAGGATTGGCATATTCGAAACTCATACCAAAGAGTGCGTCATGGCCATAACAATTGTATTCGCGAACTTGCTGATCATATTGGGCAGCTTCTTGATCATGTACGCTGATTGTATCCACATTTTTCATGGTTTAATCCCCCGGACTGACAGCTAAAGGTGGGCTTCATCGCGTACCGCCAGGCGTTCGCTATGAACCGAGTTTGGACATTTTCTCTCTTTTCTTCTTTAGCATTCTAAACCAAATTATGTGCGCAGCAGTAAGAATAAAGCACCCTATTAAGCCGCCATATACATAGAAGGACCTGCTTATTATTGCCAAAGGAATTATAATAATAGCACACGAAAAGGATTGAATAGCTGAAATAGTGTAAACATATCGATCACTTAGTTCGACTTGACCCTGAATTTCATTAGGATTGTTTTGAATGAATCTGCAGATTAGAATATTGGAAATGTGTGTTGAATTAACTAAGATAAAGTTCATCAAAACTGCGCCATATATAAGTTTGTAAAAGACCGAACCTTTCTCTGTGTAATTTAAATAGAACAAAAACAAACAAGCGAAAAACACCAGAGATAAGTGTTTGAAATTTAGTATTTTATTATTATTTACATCTTTGACCCAGATCGGATTTAACTCATAACTGTTTATTACAAAATGTTTAGAATATCCCTTTAAACGAAGTCCATAGCTGTAGATTGTCAGGAAATAATCACTCAACATCAAAACTAGTATGACAATTATTTCGATATATTCCATTTGACTCTGTTCTCACCTTGTACGTTTAGCTAACCTGCAGCAAAACTTCGATAAACTGAGCTTGAAAGACCAATAAACCCTATGCGCAAAGCGGTACTAACAATTCCGCGAAGGTTTTGCTGTCAGAGTTTAGCGACTGGTTCAGTAAACTATTTATGTGCTAAGAAACTTAGTATTATTTTGTTAAATCAAAATCGCCATACAGTTTTTCAACACAGTTGGGGCATATTCCATGGGAGAAGGTCGCCTCTGTATGTTTTGTCACATATGACTCAACCTGTTGCCAAAACCCTTGGTCATCCCTAATTTTTTTACAACTTGAACAGATTGGAATTATACCTCGTAAAGTTCGAATTTCTGCAATAGCGTTATTTAGCTCTTGGTTAGTCTTCTCTAAAACGCATGTTTTCTCTACTACTTGGCGTTTCAGTTCTTCTTGGATGTAGTATTGTACAAGTTCAGAAGAAATCCGTGCAGCCAAAAACTCAACAACTGCAGTGAAAAAGTCAACATCTTTTACTGGATTATCATCAATCAATACTAATATTCCAGATAATCCTCCGTCCCTAGCCAACATTGGTGCTCCGATATAGGATTCGACCCCCATTTCAACCAAAAGTTGATCTTTAGGAAATCTGTCACAAACATCATTTGGGTAGACACAGACTCTATTGCCAGACAGGACATTTTCGCAAGGAGTACCTTTAAGAGTGTAAATGAAATTATCTGCAAATTCATTACCAGCCCATATTACATCTGTTTGGACACTATGACTATCAGGTGACATCACATGTCCAACTAGAACAAATTTAGAATCAAATGTCTGGCCTATATTACTGACTAGTATCTTCAAGTAATCTATTCCTGAAATATGTTGTTCTATATCAAGAATTGAATTGAGAACTTTAATAGTTTCCTGAGGGGGAAATGATTTCATAGAGACTCCAAAATAATTAAGTCAATTCTTGCTACTCGGCTTTATGGAACCGAACGGTTGAAGTGAGCGGCGGCGAACAGCCGTCGCGCTCAACTGATTGGTGTACGCCCGGCATGGGCGTGAACTAATGGGGTTCAAGTCCCCTGTAAGTGTTCCTGTGTTAAGTTAATAACTTAGCATGAATTATTAGCCGAAGGCAAGGGCGTTACCGCGAGGTAGGGTCTGAAGGAAGCCGGAGCGCAAACTTGTGAGCTGACGAACAGAAACGTCATATAAGGCCGAGTCTCCGGGTAAGGCAGCACAACATGTCAACGCCCGAGGAACAGGGGATACGGTAAATGGCGCGGCTGCGCAAGGGAAGTTCACGTTCTTATACCCCTCAAGGGGGTACTGAACAGAGTCCGGGGAGGCCTGTTTTCCATGTGGCATGATGTATTTTCCAGTGAAATAACCGGCAGGGGCTACCGGTTCCCAAATGTCCCGGCATCAATGATGGAAAGCCAAGCCACATTGGTGAGATACGAAACAAAAGAAGGGCAGGCAGGAAATGCGTCATGCAGCGTCATGGGGAGCAATCCGTGTGATGTGAAAGCAGGCGT
>JAAELB010000509.1 GCA_024227155.1 Desulfobulbaceae bacterium | reverse complement strand
TTTTAAATGTTTAATCAATCCAACATTACTCATAATTGTGCTAACAACTGTATTGTTATCAAGAGCACCCTGCTCTTTTAAAAATCTTGAGCAGATTGCAAGAATTTTATCCCCCTTAACTTCATTTCCTTTTTCATCAATGGCAATTAATCTGTCAGCATCTCCATCTAATCCAAACCCAATATCAAAGCCTTGGTCAACAACTTTTTTTGATAATGATTGTGTGAACTGAGATCCACAATTTTCATTAATATTTTTCCCGTCAGGTTTATTAAAAATAAATTCTGTTTCAAAATATTTATCTTCAAATACTTTTGGAGCTGTATTGAATGCGGCCCCATTTGAACAATCAACAATGATTTTAATTTTCTTTTTAAGTAAATTATAATTTAAAGTTGATTTTAAAAAATTTGCATATTGTAAAACAGCATCATCAATAGTTGAAATCTTGCCTATATCACCTGTTCCAACATATGTATCATTATTATGAATCAAGCCTTCAATAAAATCCTGATCCTTATCATCAAGCTTTTGACCGTGTCCATTAAAAATTTTAATACCATTATCCTGATATGGATTATGTGATGCTGAAATAACAATACCAGCACCTACATCTTCGAAATTTTTTGTAAGATATGAAACACCCGGGGTCGGTAATATTCCAGCAATTTTTGCATCAATACCTGTAGATACTATCCCAGATACAATTGCCGCTTCTAACATGTCACCGGATTGTCGTGTATCTTTACCAATTATTATTGAATTTTTCCCATTTCTTTTTACAAGATGGCCTGCTGCCCTACCCGTCTTTAGAGCAATTTCACAAGATATTGGATATTGATTTGCAACACCTCTGATACCATCAGTACCAAATAATTTTTCTGTCATAACTTTTCAACCTATATTTTAATCTTTTCAAAAATTTTATATTCAATGCTGTAAACCCACCTGCTAA
>JAAELB010000508.1 GCA_024227155.1 Desulfobulbaceae bacterium | reverse complement strand
GTATGATTTAATATGGCCGCGAAAGGCAAGGGGGGTATTGACACATACTACGGTCAAAATATATATGTTTTAAGGCCCACGGGGCTTAATTTTCTTAAATTTTTAGGGGGGGGGGGGGGGGGTTTGGGACCTGAAAAAAAGGTAAATAGAATGATTTTTATTGAAGCATAGGGGGAGTTTGAGGAATGTGGGGGTCACATTGGACACCATATGGGGGGCCCCGGGCGGTTTCTATATATATATATATATATATATAACTCGACGAGATTTTAGTGTGTTGTATCATGTAAGTTTGAGTCTTGATCATGCTAAAACTTGAATTCTATCAAAACTATGAAAGCTAGGGCTTTGTAACTTTACCTTTACACTGTCTGGGACATGTATTAGCAGAAAACAATCAAGTTTGTGACCTGACATCAATAGACTACAAAAGGCAGGGTGACTCTAGACCACTATAAGCCCAGGTCGAGAGAAGTCTTGAGAGGCCATAATATGAGAATTTTCGTGCTGCATTTAACTTGAATTCTGAGAATACTATCGATGCCAGAACTTTTTAAACTATACATTTACAATATCTGGGGGTACTACAAACACATGGTAATTAACATTTTGGTATGATTTAATATGGCCGCGAAAGGCAAGGGGGGTATTGACACATACTACGGTCAAAATATATATGTTTTAAGGCCCACGGGGCTTAATTTTCTTAAATTTTTAGGGGGGGGGGGGGGGGGTTTGGGACCTGAAAAAAAG
>JAAELB010000507.1 GCA_024227155.1 Desulfobulbaceae bacterium | reverse complement strand
TACCCACCGACCTCATTAATAGGTCTTCACTTGCAGTACAAGGGATTGCATTTCATGGCAGTCAGTTACTACATAAGATCCATCATTCTCCAACTGTGAGATGTCAAACTTTGTGTATGATTCAAGTACCCACACATGGATTACACATGGACTTGCCCCATGGAGGAGTGCCACACATCATCATGATTAGGATACCACTGTTCCCCCCACATCTGGAGCGGTAATTTTCACCCTTGTCACCATTGAGGCCGTTATGTTTTGTTTTCATTTCTTTGTTTTATTGGAATATTGTCTTTGTGTAATGTCATGTACTGGTCAGTTTGATATATGTGCTGTAACAAGGTATTCAGACAACAATTGAGGACATTGTGTGCAGGTTTACCCACCGACCTCATTAATAGGTCTTCACTTGCAGTACAAGGGATTGCATTTCATGGCAGTCAGTTACTACATAAGATCCATCATTCTCCAACTGTGAGATGTCAAACTTTGTGTATGATTCAAGTACCCACACATGGAT
>JAAELB010000506.1 GCA_024227155.1 Desulfobulbaceae bacterium | reverse complement strand
TGGAACTACTGATCTTGCACTGTTTAAAGACAACAACATAAAGTACACTTATGAACTTACTCTTGGTGGACATAACCTTACCAACGATATTTCCGTTGGTCTCAGAACTCCTTTGACTGAAGCTGAAAAAATTAAGCTCAAACATGGGACATGTCTTGTGACAAGCACCAATAAAGGGGAAACAATCGAAGTCCCCGGCGTAGGTGAAAGGCCACCAAAGAAACTTTCTAAAAGTATTTTAGCAGAAATTCTTGAGCCGAGAATTGATGAAATTTTCTCATTGCTTAAAGAAGAAATTCATAAAAATGGATTGGAAAACTACTTTCCATCAGGGCTTGTATTGACTGGCGGATCAGTAGTTCTTGATGGACTCGCTGAAATTGCTGAGTCTGTAATTAATGCACCGGTTAGGATTGGAGTACCTAACCAGATCGGAGGTCTTAAGGATATAGTAAAAAATCCAATGTATGCAACCGGAGTGGGGCTTGTCATCTTTGGAAGTCAATCAAC
>JAAELB010000505.1 GCA_024227155.1 Desulfobulbaceae bacterium | reverse complement strand
GTCTAAAAGTTTATATGATTATAGGTAAGGATAAGCGGCTGGAATCGTTTTTCATGAAATATATTACCCTAAGCACCACTATAAAATTTATAACAAAGCAGTTCACCAAAGCAGTTCACCAGACGGGATACACGCAGCTAGTAGTTGTTCACTTGGTCACGCCGCTGGTGACCGCAACGTTCATGCCGACTGCGTCGGCATGAATCGCGGTGCTGACTACGTCAAGCACCGCGATTAGGTGTGGACAATATAAATGAAATTTACTTTTGGCACAAAAGTTAAGGCAAACCCTCTTTTAGCTTGTATTATTGGTTGGGTACTTTTCCCTTGCATGTATTTACTTATCGGCCTTTTTACTACCCTTGGACTAGCAGTACAAACAGCATTTATTTTATCACTGCCATTAGGGATATTGGGTTTTATTTTTTGGTTGTTATCCCTTAATAACAGTACAAAAGAAATTTGGTCAAAAAAACATACATTATCAAACTGGCTAGCATTAATAGGCGCTTCTATACCATTACTTTTTTTGACATTTGGAATGTATATTGCTGTCTTTAAAGGTGGAGTATAAATGCACCTAACAACACGCTGCAAGGGAAAAACGGGCAGCGCTAACACCGAGTTGAGCCCTCTAAGCCTTGTAGCCCGCAGAGCGGGCTAACAAGGCGTTAGAGCACAACCCACGCTTCGCGTGGCTGCGCCCCTTTGTCAGGGCGTTAAAAATATAAATATTTTTACCACCCTAAGTC
>JAAELB010000504.1 GCA_024227155.1 Desulfobulbaceae bacterium | reverse complement strand
GGTTGATGGCTCGGATACCGGCGCCAGCAATAGCGATAATATTACGAATGATACAACGCCGACCATCCGCGTGACGTTCGATCAAAGCGGCGCGGCCGCGACCGATGCTATCGTCGGTGACGTGGTGAAACTGTTTGCAGGTGCCGCCCAGGTGGGTACTGCGACCCTGATCGCAGGTGACATCACCAACGGTTACGTTGATATCACCAGCAGTGCATTAACGGCCGGCAGTTTAAGCTTTACCGCAACCGTGACCGACACCGCCAGCAATGCGTCCGGTGCATCGGGTGCACAGGCGGTAACGCTGGATACAACCTCTCCGACGGTTGCAGTGACACTGGCAGACAGTGTGCTTACTAAAGGTGAGACGACCTTAGTGACCTTTACCTTTAGCGAAGCGCCAAGCGGTTTTGCGAATGCTGATGTCACGCTCGGTAACGGTACACTGACAGCGGTTGCGGGTGGTCCAACAATCTATACGGCGACGTTCACGCCTACCGATAATCTAAGCAGTGCTACTAATGTAATCAGTGTCGGTACTGGGTATACCGATGCGGCTGGTAACGCAGGCGTTGCAGGTTCAAGTGCAAACTACACGATCGATACGACAGATAGTGTTGCACCATTAGCGCCGAGCGTGGATCTGGTTGATGGCTCGGATACCGGCGCCAGCAATAGCGATAATATTACGAATGATACAACGCCGACCATCCGCGTGACGTTCGATCAAAGCGGCGCGGCCGCGACCGATGCTATCGTCGGTGACGTGGTGAAACTGTTTGCAGG
>JAAELB010000503.1 GCA_024227155.1 Desulfobulbaceae bacterium | reverse complement strand
TTTGAAAAGATTGTCCAGTATATCAAATCCGCCAATCCTGATATCATCGGATTGGTAGAGGCTGATTTCGGCTCTTACCGCGTGGAACACAACAACCAGGCTGCGCGTATAGCCAACGAACTCAACCACGAGGCGGTCTTTCAAGTAAAATATGAAACCGGGTCTCTGATGGGCCGGGTTCCCTTGTTGAACAAACAGGGCAATGCTGTACTGACCAACCGCAGAATTGAGAGCACACGCTTTCACTATTTACAGGAAGGCGTCAAGCGGCTCATTATCGAAGTGGAGTTGACAGATGTAACCCTTTTCCTGGTTCATCTTTCACTTAAATATCGTCATCGCCAATACCAGCTTCACGATTTGCACAGACTGGTAATGGATTGTGCCAAGCCGGTGATCGTAGCCGGTGATTTCAATGCCGTTTGGGGTTACCGTGAACTGCAGCTGTTTATGGCTGCCACCGGGCTGGTCAGCGCCAACACCAAAGGGAGTGCTTCCTGGCCGAGCCGTGCGCCCATGCTGCAGCTCGATTATATTTTTCACAGCCCGCAGATAAGGACAAAACAGTTCGATATTCCCCGGATAAAACTCTCGGACCATGTACCTCTTATCTGGGATTTCGAAATTGACCCTAAGGTTCGACCTGTGAAATCCGACAAAGTGTTTTTGGCAGTTCCCCAGGCAGCCTAAATTAGAAAACATTCTTCTGGAAGCGATTGCTTTTGGATTATTAGGGAATAAGTTAAGAATGCACCTTTTTTGAGGGAAATGTGTCAAGAATGAAGATCACTGCATTTTGTTAGCTTTTTCATTGAAATCAGTGTCTTGGTTCTTGGTAACGTCTAATAGAACTCAGAATTTTTAATCAATCTCTTGCATCAAGTTGCAGCATTCTGTATTATCTTTATTTAATTCTTTTATGATGCGGCTGCGATTTTCCCTCAAATCACTTATCAAATCAAAATTTGAGGTGTCTATTTTGAAGACATTCATTCTCATATCAGTTTCTGGTTTTATTTTTTGCATATTTGTCATGACAGCGCATGCACATGACGTGACGCTAGCTTGGGACCCCAACGATCCCACTCCAGATGGCTACCGAATTTTTCAACGCCTTCAGGGTCAGGCCTATGATTACGATTGGCCCATATGGGCGGGGACAGAAACCACCACCGATGTCAATGATTTGGCCGATAACACGACTTACTGTTTTGTGGCGCGCGCCTTTGTGGGGGATGATGAAAGCGGCGACTCCAATGAGGTGTGCGTAAATAGCAATAATAGCAATGATAACAATGATAACAATGATATTACAACCTCAAGCAATTCCGGAGGTGGTGGAGGCGGGTGTTTTCTTGGGGCCATCATTGATTAGCTGAATCCTGCATTTTTTGTCATATAATCCAATGTTCATCTTTTACTGAGAAAGAGTTGCCTTGAAAAGAAAGTTATTCTCAAAAATCAGATACAACTTCCTTGTTTTCCTGTTAATCTTAATTCCCAACCTTTTGAATGCCGCTGTTGAGTATGAGAGTTTGATCCAGGTCGATCTTGATGCTTCCATACTGGATGTGACGACCAACTCCACAGCAGACCTGATTTTTGTTCTGACGCCGGGTGAAGTGCTGATTCTTTCCGCCATGGACGGAAAAATCGTGGACCATATTCCAGTGGAAAAAAAATTTGAACGTATTACCTACCACCATGAAGACAAGCTGATTCTGACAGCCCGGAATCCGTCTATAATCAATATTATTAAGTATAGCCGTATTTACGATATTGACTTGATCAACAGGCCGTTTAAGGGACGTTCCGATGCTAAAGTGACCCTTGTCGTATTTGACGACTATCAGTGACCTTACTGTGCTCGATTAGAGCATTTAATCCAGCAGTTGCTGGATACATACCCCAATGATGTCAAATATGTCATCAAACATTACCCCCTTTCCAATCATCATTTTGCGCATAAGGGCGCGATGGCTGCACTGGCTGCCGAAAAGCAGGATCAATATTGGCAATTTCATAGTGAATTGCTTAAGAACTACAGTGTTCTAAACAATGAGAAGATCATGGAGATTGCCGAAAACTTAGGGTTGGATATGGCCCGATTTCAGCAAGATCTGCAATCACCGGCCAGTCGGGAGTT
>JAAELB010000502.1 GCA_024227155.1 Desulfobulbaceae bacterium | reverse complement strand
CGTTGATGGTTACCGTCACTGTCTGAGAAGTTATCGTATCATTGGCCCAGAAGGTAAAAGTATCTGTAAGTGATTGACCGGCATCAAGCGCCTGGACCGCCATATTATCGAGAGTATAGCTCCAGGTGTTACCCACCATGGTAAAATCGCCGTAACCATTATCGCCAGCTGTGGTGGCTACATTGTTAAAACTGATGGGATTGTCATTGGTATCTACATCGGTGATGCTAAGAGCTGCTCCATCAGTAAGGGTTCCATCTTCAACCACGGTACCAACAACAGTTCCGCTGATACTAGGAGCATCTTCAGCACCGTTGATAGTAACTGTTACAGTCTGGCTGGTCGTTGTATCACTTGCCCAGAAGGTAAATGTATCTGTAAGTGTTTCCCCAGCATCCAAGGCCTGGACCGCCAGGTTATTATTATCGAGGGTATAGGTCCAGGTGTTGCCGATCATGGTGAAATTACCAAAACCGTTATCGCCAGCTGTGGCAGCTACATTGTTAAAACTGATGGGATTGTCATTGGTATCCGCATCAGTGATGGTAAGAGCAGCACCATCAGTAAGGGTTCCATCTTCAGCCACGGTACCAACAACTGTTCCAGTGATACTTGGAGCATCTTCAGCACCGTTGATGGTTACCGTCACTGTCTGAGAAGTTATCGTATCATTGGCCCAGAAGGTAAAAGTATCTGTAAGTGATTGACCGGCATCAAGCGCCTGGACCGCCATATTATCGAGAGTATAGCTCCAGGTGTTACCCACCATGG
>JAAELB010000501.1 GCA_024227155.1 Desulfobulbaceae bacterium | reverse complement strand
GTCACCAAAGGTCTGGTAGGGGGCCGATCTATTTGTCAATCATGGCCACCTACAGCTCCCATAACATTGTTATCATTATTTTTTTGTGGGCAAAATCTAGCAAAATGATCTGGACTATCACAAATGTAACATGTCCTTTTGTTATGTTTGCCACTTCCATTTGCAAAAGGCTGGGGTGTACCCTGGTAAGGGGTCTAGGCCGTCTGCTGTCTGGAAGGGTAGCCAGCGTTTATCCCCCGGCCGCCACATCCTCTAGGCACTGAGCTGCCGTGGGAGTACGTGTTTGGGGTGCTAGTGGGGGGTGTATAACGCGTTTGCATGTTCATCAAACTGGGCGCAGCGCTATTATATTGCTGTTTGGCATTGACCCTTTCCATGTTAGCAAGGCGTTTTTGTACATTTATTAATTCATTTTGTACAGAATTAAAGTTGTACATATTGTCAACTTCCATGGGTTCATCAAATCTTATAGGCAACTGGGCACGGTCCTTCCATGCACGTTTCATATGCAGACGCCTGCTATATATGTCCATAGCTTTCTCCTGCACCTCAGCCAGGGTCAGGAGGGGAGGGTCATGCTCAAACAATTCTTTGGCAATATCTGTGTTTTTCAAACTGGTCGTAAACAGGTCGGCCAGTTTTAACTCTACCTCTGCTGATCTGCGCAAAATACCATAAGCCATATCTGCTTCCTGTCTGAATGTCCTAACATATGTGGGCAAGTCAGAATCAGCAGTGTCACCAGCTGGTTGCCTTATATCTTCCAAATCTATTTTCAGTTGGGCAGCATCATCTGTGCCCAAAAACAGCAATTCCAAATCTTGCAATATATCATCCACATCTTTGCCATCTCTTTTGTCAAACATCAACTCAGCATTTGCTAATAAAGGGCCTTTAGCAGTGCGAGACACCAACTTTCTTGCTTGGTCTTTAACAACAGTGGCAGGTGTATCATTGGTATTGGGCAGTGGGTCTGCACATGGCAGTCTATTCATGGCTGTCTTCACACCTCTCAACCACATTCTAAATTTCTCTTTTGGTTTCCCTTCACACCTATCTATTTTGTGAACCTCATCAGAAAACCAATCTGATCTCACCCTTGTGAGGTATTTATATCTAGCACTAAACTCTCCATTTCTCCGCAGTAAATCATTTTGCTCTCTCAGACCATGTAGAGAGGCAGCTATTATGGCCATGGCGTCCCCGGGGGGAGGGTTGGGTATGTGGGCAGGGGGGACTCGGTTATGTCTGGGGCATACATCAGCACCCAAATGTGCATCAACATTGAAAGCATCTCTCAGGGGGTTGTGGTCAATATGATCAAGGGGTCGCCCATGTGCGGCTTGATCATGGGCCATCTGGCGCTCGAGGGCCAGCTCATGGTCACCATCAGCCTGAGCTTGAGCCTGAGCTAATTGTCTCTGATGCTCGGCTAAATCAGCCTGCCTTTGAGCTTCAACCCGGGCCAACTCATCTTGGTTAATCTCGGGCATTTTGGGCAAAAATTATTTGGTGAGTATGCAGGGGGGGCAATCGTAGAATGTCCCTACGGATCTAATTCAATACTTAAAGGGCCAGTAATCACTCCGTGTGACGCACCTACGATAAAACTTTTTGGCAGAATAGCAACAAAGTACCCTAACACAACTTTACGCAAATCGATAAACCTTACCTATCAATAATACGCATTTATGCAAGTACAAAGTAAACGCACACTCACCAGGGCTTGTTTCACAGAAGTTCCTTTT
>JAAELB010000500.1 GCA_024227155.1 Desulfobulbaceae bacterium | reverse complement strand
CTGGATAGAGTACACCAAGCAGGCTCAATACAGTGCCAATAAAAATTGCTAAAAAAATCGAAAAACTCATTGCCTTCCAGACAGCCGAAGAGTTAATAGAGGTTCCAAAGTTTACAATTCCAGTTACAAGGGCGGTGAAAGCACCAAGTAATGCTCCTGCTATTGAGCCTACGGAACCTTGTAGAGCCGCTTCAATGACAAAAATTCGTATTATGAAACTATCCAGTGCCCCTAAGCACTTCATGGTCCCAATTTCTCGGAAACGTTCTGTCACAGACATCAACTGAGCATTAATAATGCCAACAATACAGACGAGAAGTGACAGAAAAATTAGCCAGCGTTGTTTGGTTGAAGAGGTGATCAGGGTATTCCCTGGCTCAATATCGTAGCCCATTTTTGCAAGTGTCTGAATATGTAGTGTATTTCCAGTTGTGAGTATTCCTTGGGCTATGTCAGTATTAACTTGGGAAAAGCTGAAAAAGGCAACTGCTAAAATGAGACTTATGGTAGTAATAAGTGTGCGGAAAAAACGAACCCTAATGGATTTATAGGCAATAGCCAATGATGTTAGAAAGGGGAGTGATATAAGCCGCTTCATCTCTTCATGGTTGTTGAGATTGTG
>JAAELB010000499.1 GCA_024227155.1 Desulfobulbaceae bacterium | reverse complement strand
GGACGCAGGCTACCAAGGTATGGCTGGTAACTGGGGTGAAGTCGTAACAAGGTAGCCCTAGGGGAACCTGGGGCTGGATCACCTCCTTTTTAAGGAAGATGCAGTTGAGAAGCCGAAGCTTTACATTTAGTAAGGCGGGAGTGACAATATTACTGCCATTCTGGGGATTAACCCCGTTTGCTAATTGCTATTCAGTTTTGAAGGATCGTTTTGATCTTTAAAATAAGTGGAACTGGACTGATGTCTATCAGTTGTGGTTGCTAGGTTCGTTAAAACCTTTGATTTGGGCCTGTAGCTCAGCTGGTTAGAGCGCACGCCTGATAAGCGTGAGGTCGGTGGTTCAAGTCCACCCAGGCCCACCACGGTTATTTGATGTGGGTGTAGCTCAGTGGGGACTGCCTGGCTTGCGCCTTTATGATGGAAATGGGGGTGTAGCTCAGTTGGGAGAGCGCCTGCCTTGCACGCAGGAGGTCATCGGTTCGACCCCGTTCACCTCCACCATTTTTTACTATGTGTTGCAAAACCTGCAAAGAAACTTTGTAGGTTTTTTAGCCTGTAGTAACATGGCATTGATCTTTGATAATTGAATAGTAGAATAAGTATAAAATCCTTTAAGCTGGTTTTTTATATGGTACACCGGTCTTCTGTCGAGACCACCGTATCGATGATATAGAAAGCCCCCAGGCTTAGAGGTTACAGTAGTTGAGTTTTTTTCTTCATTTTAAGCGATGAAGAAAGTTCTTATAAGTT
>JAAELB010000498.1 GCA_024227155.1 Desulfobulbaceae bacterium | reverse complement strand
CGTTGATGTGAGCTTTACCGATGTGACTGCTGTCACTGATTCTGACTATACTGCCACCAGTGGAACGGTGAATATAGGAGAAGTTTTCTCAGCCACTGCGATCGATGATAATCTTGCTGAGGATGCCGAGACCTTCGAAGTTGCTCTTGATGTCGATAGTGCAGGTATCACCTCTGCCGATTACGAGAACGTTGAGGTTGATACCACTGCGGTGACCACGACGATCACCGATGAGACCATCCCTGGTGAAGATGATACGGTGACTGTGCAGCTTGTCGCCACCGATGTTGACGGCAATGAACTGAGCAGCAGTGCTATCGAAGAGGGAGATGTAGCCTACTATAAAACAATCCTGGTTGATGGTGCTGGTGTTGAGATAGCCGGTGCGACTGGAACCGTTGATGTGAGCTTTACCGATGTGACTGCTGTCACTGATTCTGACTATACTGCCACCAGTGGAACGGTGAATATAGGAGAAGTTTTCTCAGCCACTGCGATCGATGATAATCTTGCTGAGGATGCCGAGACCTTCGAAGT
>JAAELB010000497.1 GCA_024227155.1 Desulfobulbaceae bacterium | reverse complement strand
GGTACAAAGCATGCCTATGACACTGAAGATGGCGGTAGAAAAACCGACAAAATAGTGTTCCGGACCATGGGCCAGAACATTGATGTAATTGGCAAGGGTTCCGGTGAAGAGGAGGAGAAACAGTCCAAGACCATTGCCGGCTATACCCAGGAAAAAATGAAGAAGAAAACCTCCGAGAATGCAGTTGCTGAGGAGATGGACAACATCAGCATGCAGGGTCAGAGCCGTCACAAGGCGATATAACTGGAGTTTATCAAGGATTGCTTCAGAGTTTCCTGCGCCATGTTCAAACCAGGGGCTGTTTTGGCTCCAATCTCCAGTTTGACTGTAAATGTAGACGAGAAAGGCGACAACAACGAGACTCATTGCACGAAATGCTGGAGCAAAACTGTTTGCTGTCGTTTCGGGCGGCCAGTTGGCGTTTTCTAACTCATAGGCGACCAGTTCTTGCTCCGCTTCGAGATGCAGATCTGATGCAATGTAAATTTCCAGATGTTTCGGGTTTATATATAGTACACGGTGGGGAATCTTTGCCGCCGAGAGAACGAGAGAGTAGAGGTTGAGGATGTTTGGTTCTGTAAGCTTTCTTAGTAAGATTTCTTCATTGTCGGCTAAGGGGGAAGGCATTTGTTTGCAGTCAGGGCTTCCGCATCTTGGTTGTTGAAGCACAGCAGAGGCTCCTGGGAAATAGTGAAGCCAATAACAGATTTATTCCTAGGATTATTGGCTTCACTGCGAAGTGCTTATAGGAGTTGCTCTACATTAACAATTGGACCGTGTTTTTCCTGAAGTTCCATGAGGTCACTTTTTTGTTTTGCGTATACATCAAAAAGCGTTTGCGGAATATCAGCTTCCTTACTGTAAGCTTCGGTTTGCAGATCGATCCTTGCAACGATTTTTTCTATATAGAGTGCAAATTGCATTTCGTATAATGATTTTGGATACTCTTTGTCTATCGACTGGAAGAGTGAGACCAAATCATTATACTTAGGAATGAAACCTATGGGGGTAGATATGGCGTCGACATCTCCATTGGCATACAATTCAAGCCATCCTAGCCATACTTTAACATCCTTCTTTTCACCCAGTAAGCCTGAACCGTCGCTTCCACGATTTTCATGGGTGAGGAAGTAGTTCAAACCAGACATTACCGGGCGGGTGGATTCACTGAATTTTGCTGAATTAAAGAAGGTGAATTGGGCCTCCATGTAGTCTGCTAAAGCACCTGGTATAAAAGGAGCATTAGCCCATGGTTGTCTGTTGACACCAATAGCACCAACTTCCGTAGCTGTTGCTTTTGAGACAATTGATGCACCTATAACAACACCTTCATCGGAATTTCTTGCAACCCATACAGGGGGCATGGTATCCGCATCACGTCCGGAATAGGTGATCACGCTTACTGGAACACCATTTGGATCTTCAGAGAGCTCAGTTGCATGATTGGCAATAGCTGATGCGATTAGGGTGCATCTGGAGTTTTTATGAGACATCGGTACAGGGTTGCCTGCATCATCGGTTTTACCCTTTGTCCACTCACCTTGAAAATTTACCCCAGATTCTGGCGCTTCCTCGCCGTTTCCGACCCAGTGCGGAACGCCGTCGTTAATCAGGACATTTGACCAGATAACTTCAGTCCCATCACCTCGAAGGCAGTCCATCAGGTAAGGGTCTCCTTCTCTGTTCACGTCTTCTACGATGCCGAAAATACCCTTTTCCGGGTTGATTGCCCGGAGTGTTCCGGAGCCATTGATCCAGAACTGGGCAAGGTCATCCCCTACAAAATCGGTGCCGACCATGGCTGTGGTGGTTTTGCCACATCCTGATGGTGCCGCCCCTGCGAAAAAAGTTTTTCGTCCGCCGGGTCCGGTCATACCGGTAATGAACATATGTTCTGAGAGTTGCTGCTCAACCTTAAAGTAGGTAGCATAGTCGACGCTAAAACGGTGGTTACCCTTTTTCAGTAGCAGGGTGTTGCCGGCGTAGGTACAGAAGGTCGAAAAGGTGGTTGTCCAGCTGCGATCTGAGAATATTCTAGCGTTGGGGACGTTTTCTGTCGTGTTGTCTCCTTCAGAATGAACATTGGTGAAAAAGAGACCGGCGCGATCGACCTCCGCATCAAAATCTTTAAAACAGTTTCTGTAAAGGAGCTCAGCGGAGTGTAGAACATAGCCGGAAGAAGATATCTCAATAGCAGGAATTGCGGCCTCAGCACCAACCGGGCCTCTGCTGTAAAAGCCAACAATAAGAGATTTTCCGGCCATTATTCCTGGCATATATTTCTTGATGTACACCATCGCATCGCTGCGATCTATTGATTTGGCAAGAGAACTCATCTTCTCGCCTTCATTTATTATATAAAAAGTTTGTTTAACCAGGCGAGCCTGATCCTGTGGCAGGTCATAGTGAATTGTGTGACCGTCTTTAGCGAGCTTTTTTTCTTCGCCTTTAGCAAGAGAGTATTCCCTGATCCAGTCAACATCATCAGCCGAACCAGTGTTTATAAAAACATTGTCAGGTTGACACATGGCAATAGCGTTTGCCACCTTGATTAACGCTTCTTCGTTCTTGATTTGCTTCAGTTTTTCAAGATTTACGGCATCAATTTTACTTTCAAATAATTCTCGGGCTTCAGCAATGTTGGTTATACCACCAACAACCTCGAGAATATTATCACCTTTTTTCAGCTCCAGCATTGTACACTCCTGTAAAGATAGCTCGGTTCGCACCTTTTTTTATAAAAACAGTTTAGTTTACTACATGCGGTCGAGGTCATAATATGAGTTTTTAGTTAGGTCGTCAAGATCTAGATTACCTGAAAAATAGAAAAATGGTATCTCAAAATGCCATGATTTCAAATGGATCGGGGATTGATTATTAATATTGATGAAAAGGTTAAGTGGCTATTGTATCATATTTGGTTGAGTTGTCTATAAGTGGTTGTGATCTATTCTGTGTTGATCCTGACAATAGTAAATGGTTTGCTGAATTGCTGGCAGGGGATCGAGTATGACTCGGATGAAAGAATCTGTTCTACGTCTGAGAAATGATTATTATTCGAAAGAGAGAAGGCGATTCTTAGTTTATCGCAAGACTTGATAAAACTGACTTGGTACCTTAGAAATTCATCTATTGTTTTTTTGGGATGAATTTAGTGATGGTGCTTATCCCGGCTCGCCTCTCGCTTGCCCGGGGTAGTGTATCTACTTAAGGGCAGGAATGTTTACCAATTAATTTTTTATTAAACCTCAGTGTTTTTATCAACAACAGCGCCATGAATAAATCAAGATATGAAGTTCCTGAATTTCAAGAAAAATATAGTCATTTATTAGAACGGCTGGAAGGTGTCCTTGATATTTTGCATGAAGGAATTTGTATAAGTAATGCTGAAGGGGTGATCATAAAAATGAACCCGATGTATGAACGGTTAGCGGGGGTCACACCAGAATCAATGCTAGGTAAAAAAGTCAGTTTTCTCAATAGTGAAAAGGGTGTTTTTGACGTGCCCGAGCCGAATGCTGAACAGGTAGAGAGAGTAAAGGGCATTTTTATGGGCCCGGTGAGCCCTCTGATTCTTAAATCAAAACGGCCAGCAAATTCCGTTCAGCAAACAAGCGGTGGTAGGAAAAATCTCTTGCATGGCTATCCTGTTCTGAATGATGTAGGTGAAGTTGAACTGGTGGTGACCTTTGTCCGGGATATCAGCCATCTCACACTGTTTAAAGAACAAATGGCATATCATAAAGACATCTTAGGCAAATTTCGCTCTGACTTACGTGCTGTTGAGCCTGAGCTTGCGGGTACATCGAGTTTTATTGTAGCAAGCCCTAAAATGAATGAAGTAATGGCCCAGACAAAAAAAATTGCACCAACAGATACAACGGTTTTGATTTTAGGTGATACTGGTGTTGGAAAAGGAGAAATTGCAAGGCAAATACATGCAAAAAGCAAACGCGCCGATAAAGTGTTTTTTTATGCCGATTGTACCAGCATTCCAGAGAGTTTAGTCGAGTCAGAGCTTTTCGGTTATGCTGCTGGTGCATTTTCCGGTGCGAAACGTGGAGGCAAGCCAGGGTATTTTGAATTAGCCGCAGGCGGCACTATTTTTCTTGATGAAATTGGCGAGCTGTCCCTTCCCATGCAAAGTAAGCTACTTCGTTTTCTTCAAGACAAAGAGATTATGCAAGTTGGTAGTATAACTCCCAAAAAAATAAATACCCGAATAATCACAGCAACTAATGTTAATCTTGAAGAGGCTGTCGCCAATGGCAAGTTTCGACAAGATCTCTATTATCGGCTCCAGGTCAGTGTGTTACGAGTTCCCCCGTTGCAGGAAAGAGTTGAGGATATTCAACCACTCGCGGATTTTTTCCTCCAGCGATATAACAACAAGTATAAGAAACAATTGTATTTTAGTGATGCGGCATCAGAACTGCTTTTACAGTACAGTTGGCCAGGAAATGTACGTGAATTGCAGAATATGATTCAGGGCATTGTTATTGTGAAGGAGTCTAATACAATAGAACCGTTTGATTTACCACGGTTAATGCCGCGAAAGCAAGTAAGCTATGGTCGGATTAAATCTGATTTTTTAGAAAAGTCTCAACCCAACAGGTCGCTCAAAAGTATTATAGCTGATATTGAATGCCAAATTTTACAACAAGCTTTGGAAGAACAAGGATCCATGACTAAAGTTGCAAAACTCTTTCAACTCGATAGGACAACGGTTTCGAGGAAACTACATTCTAAAAAAAATGATATGCATTGAAACCTGTGGAAATTAAGCACCCGTGCATAAATGCACGGCGGGCATTTATGCACGGATGCTTACTGGTTTTAATAATTGAATATTTTTCTGCCCGTGCATTTTTGCCTCATTAAGAGGCTGCTCTTCTCTCTCTGCAACATACTGTAACTTTTCCCCCACGTTGTTAATCACCGTTAAATTACGGTGAGTTGAATGATATTTCTAAAGATGGTCACTTTGTGGCATGAATTCTGCTTGTAAATCGTAGTGACTTGCTCTGGAAGTGTAATAGCGGTGGCTTCGAATGCTAATACTATTTTCAGTGGCTCTTATTAATGATTGTACTGCAAGGAGGAGTAGTAGAATGAAAAGTATTACTGGTATCGGTGTATTGGCGTGTTTGTTGATGGTATCCATCTCGGTACCCGCCATGAGCGCTGAAAAAGTTTTGAAATTAGGTACAACGGGAAGATTAGGAATGCCAATTGGCGATGCCATTGATCAGGCACTGGTTCCAACTCTTGAATCAGTTTCCGGTGGTAAAATGACCGTTGAACCACACTACCGCAAGTCTCTCTGTGCTGAGCAAAAATGTGGGGAACAGGCCAACCAGGGATTGATCGCGCTCTGGACAAGTTCAACCGCAAATTTTGGTAGTTTTGGAATGGCCCTTGCCGTCTTTGATTTGCCGTATATTTTTAAAAGCATTGAAGATGCAGACAGGATAACACAAGAATGGCTCGGAGCAGCTCAAAGTAAGCTGGCTTCAGAAACTACAGGTCATATTCCTCTTTCTATCTATTCCAGTGGCGGGTTTCGTCAACTGGGCAACGCCGCCAAACCAATACACACCCCTGCTGATATGAAGGGCATTAAGTGGCGTGTAACCAAGAGCCCTATAGAATATACCTTGATCAAGAGCTGGGGTGGAGTGCCTGTTCCTTATGATTGGGGGCAATTGTACCAAGGCCTGCAGTCAGGAGTAGTAGAGGGCCAATATGTTGCAATTCCATGGCAGGAAGTTGCTAAATTGCATGAGGTTGCCAAATACTACACTGAAATTGGTGGTTCGTGGTCAGGTAATGTTTTGGCGATGGATATGGCCCAGTATGAGCAACTCAGTGCTGAAGAGAAGGTTTGGTTACATGAAGCTGCAGACGCCTTTGGACAGAGAGTTGGGAATCTCGATAAAAAATGGGTTCTCGATGGAACTGAAGCAATAAAGAAGGGTATCAAAGAGTGGTACGTACCAAATGAAGCAGAAATGGCATTATGGCGTAAAGGTGCCATTGGTGCCTGGAAAAATGCAAAAGGCACTTTTGACCCAGCACTTGCAGAGCGCGTTCTTGCAGAGCAGGGTTTGGATGGATTTATAGCAGATCTGAAAAACGCAGGGGCATTATAAACACTCTCGGAAGGCCTCTTAGCCTGATTACGAGTCGATTGATTGTTTAACTCTCTGGCACCAGAGAGTTAAACGGTTGATGAATTAGGGATTGTACTTTTCTGATTTATTCTAAAAAATATCTCCTTAGTGCCTTACTGAAAAAAAGCCGCAATAAAAAACAGGTAGTGCAGACTCTGAGAAAGCTGGAGAGTTATTTAATATTAGTACCTTAGAAATTCATTTATTGTTTTTTTATTTTTGAATTTCGTGAAGGTATTTATCCCGTCTTTCTTGCCGTGTACTGGGTCAGATAATACATATACGATAATCGCCGCGATTAACATTTTCTGCAATTTCGGTAAGTGGCATCGTGTAACATAATTGAAACAATTTTTAAGGACTGAGTAATAATGGAAAGTATAATTCTTTTATCTCTTCTCATGGTTTTTATCCTGCTCGGGGCACCGGTCGGTTTCACCATGATTCTTTTACCAACACTTTATATTGCTTTTACGGATGCTGCTCCCCTGGTACTCATACCAGGACAGATGTTCAGCGCAATTGATTCGGTACCGTTGACAGCAATTCCATTCTTTATGTTAACAGGCGAGTTGATGTCCAGCGCAACGATTACTGATCGACTTGTTGAGCTTAGTCAGCGTATAATAGGCCGGTTGAGGGGGAGTCTTGCACAGGCAAATGTGCTGGTGAGTCTGTTTTTTGCTGGAATGAATGGTTCTGTTGTTGCGGATACAGCAACTGTAGGGTCACTGATAATTCCAGCAATGACGCGAGCAGGCTATCCGCGTCCATTCTCAGCTGCAATTACGGCGGTAAGTTCTACCATTGGTGGTATTATTCCACCAAGCATCATGATGATTGTTCTGGCGAATGCGAGCGGGCTGTCCATCGGAGCACTCTTCTCTGCAGGAATTATCCCTGGAATATTAGTTTGTTTACTACTCATGATCGTTAACCATGTTCTCGCAGTGAGGCATAACTTTGAGCGAAGTGAAGAACCCTTTAGCTTTTCCAAACTCAAAACAGCAGCTGTCAAATCATCATTTGCTCTCATTGTTCCGATCGTACTCGTTGGCGCCGTTGTCGGCGGGATTGCTGGGGTTGTTGAAGCCGGTGCCTTGACTGCCACCATTTCACTGTTTGTTGGTGTCTTTGTCTATCGCACCATAAATCTGGTAAACTGCAGGGGGGCATTTACCAGGGCCTTTCGCAATAGCGCCTCAGTTTTTATTATCATTGCCGCCTCCGGGCCATTCAGCTGGTTGTTAACTTCTTTAGGTGCTCTGGGTCAGCTCGAGAGCTTTTTGCTACAGTATGCATCAAATCCCATTATTTTTGCTCTGGTCCTGATAACATTCATTTATCTTCTAGGAATGATAATGGATTCAGCGGTAAATATTATTGTTGTTGGCCCTGTCATTGTCGAAGTTATGGCTAAAGCCGGATATCCCGAAGTACAGGGGGCCCTGGTTTGTATTGTTGGTTTTCTGATCGGGTCAGTAACTCCTCCATTAGGCGTAGCCTATTTTACCTCTGCAACTATTGCCAAAGCCAGTCTTGAAAGCGTTGCTGTTGCAATGCTGCCATACTTGGTATCACTGTTTTTCCTACTGTTCTTACTTGTTATTGTTCCGGATATTACGATGTGGCTGCCCACATATTTAGGCTTTGTTAATTGAATCAGAGGAAGAATGTTATGATTAACTTTTTCGTATTTCTTGATACCTGGATGAGAAAATTTCTGGCTGCGTTTTGCATGCTCATGATGTTTTTGATGGTTGCCTTTACAGATTATACCGTGGTTATGCGCTATGTGTTTGAAAATCCACCTGTTTGGGGAGACCTCCTGACGGTACTTAGCAATATTTGGCTTGTTTTTATAGCCCTTGCACTCACCGTGAGAGAAAAAGAGCATATTGCACTCAACGTTATTTACTCACGACTTCCGGTTAAGGTCGGCTTTGCCATTCAGCAGTTCTGGACAGTCACCATTTTTACACTTGGGCTTGTCATTTGCTTTTATGGCCTTGAGGTCGTCGCTAAGATGGGCGGTAAGTACTGGGAAATGTGGTATTTTGCATGGGAGAATTCATCGCTGGTGTTCAAGCCCAATTATATGCCTAAAAAATATGCAATGGTCATACTCCCTATAGTAGGGGCACTTATTAGTGCGGGTGCTATCGCCGCAATAATTGAAGATGTTGTTCGGTTGAAAAAAGGTGTCTTCAAAGTTGCCGGAGGAACAGGTTCTGCCGATTAAATGACTGTATCAAACTAAAGCAGCAATCTTATACACGTGGGTGATGGATTCTTTGGACAGAAAAGTCCTCTCACACCCAAGAATTCGGCTCTGCGAAATTCCGATTGAAAGAAAACAGGAAAGACCTCTTGCGAAGATAAACCGGTGGTGTCCTCTTCCTGAGTTTGCTCTATCCCAGGGATTTGTTTTTTTGCTCAAGCTATTAAAGTACCAAAAGGAAAGATCTAGATATGAAACCCTTTAAAATACAGGTGTCAGAAGAAACTCTTGAATATATCCGTCGGAGAGTGGCTGATTTTCCGTGGCAT
>JAAELB010000496.1 GCA_024227155.1 Desulfobulbaceae bacterium | reverse complement strand
CTTGCCACCAGCACCATTTACTGCCCTGTTTATTTCTTCAAGTAACGCTTGGAACCTTTTAGCCCAACTCTGACCGTCCTGCTCCCAGGCTCTTGTCAATTCCCGTCTCATCGGCATGAACCAGAGACGATTCATTCAGCTTTTCTCGTACAAGATTGTCAAATCCTTCCAGCAAACCAAAGGCCTCTTTGTTGAAACTGAAGATAGAGCCCACGCTTACTGGTATTCCAAGTTGATCTGCAAAATACTCTCGTAGCCGGTCATAAGGGATCAGCTGAAATTGTGACATATAAACGAAGTGTGCTTTTATACTCTCCCGGTATTGTACGGCCTTTGTAACCCTCGTCAAGTGTTCGGACACTTGTGGGCCGCTTCCCCTTATCTAAGTCCAGAGGACAAGCGATGTCGATTTTATAAAAAAACACCCAAAACCCTGCCAAGAGGAGAATGGCTGCAAATTCGATATTTTCGCTGAACAGTTACCTTCAACCGATAGTATCATCAATTTCCAGCCAGGAAAAAGCATTGATATTTAAGGCATTGTTCAAGACCGCCCCTAAATTCACGGGGAAACTGTGCATTTTTTCTCCTCACTGCTCGCTGTACGAACTAATACGTCAACTTGCTGACCAGCAGACACCTTTGAAACTGAACAACCGGTATGTGCTCTTTTGAGAGCAGGTGTTCTTTTGAAGTTTTCAATATGTTGAATACCTCTAACAATTTAGGGGTTGCCTTTGCATTGGTATTTATGTTAACTCTATTGTAGATTTATATACTAACACAAATAATTAATAAGAGTAGAAAGTTCCCCATCAACTCCTCTGTATTCATCATATAACAAGACACCATATTTCAAACACTTAACCATACACAGTCGATGACACTCAAACTCTTTCTCTAATTATTGATTCTATCTGGCTCACCCCCAATGGAGATTCAAATGACATATCGCTTTCCAACCGTTGCAGCTATGACTCTTGCTCTCTTGCTTGCGACAATTGCATTGTCTCAAGCTACCTCACTCCAGGGAAAAGTCTTTCGTTGCAACAACAGCTCCCTTCCAAGCAATGCAAAATTCAGCTTTCTGGGCCGTTTTATTAGCGAAACTGAGATTGAAGCTGAGCTCCTCCTTAACTTACCTACCCGTGCAATCTGCAATTTTGGCCAAACGTCCATTTCTGCTGTAAGGAATACACAAACAGGCATTTGGACAGGTAGTAATGTCTCTTTCAAAATATCAGCCGATGGGTATGTTAATGATTTCAAATATTCAAAATCATCCGGTTCTACTGGCACCTGCAAAATATCTATGACAAACCTAAAGATCTCCGGCCCGGCACTTCCCTTCTTGAATATACTTATGAAATAGTTTCCTGAAGTTGCAAAGATGAAAGAGTATAGAATTGCCACAGAAATATTTGAAATAGTAGGAAGGGATAAAACTCTTATCTATGCTCCTTTACTCGGTCTTGCTTGCTCTTCAACCAGCAAATTGATCAACACACTCTGTGACATAAAAGATAATGAATCGACAATACCAGGGAAGAACAAGCAAGTAGAGCAACTACTCTCCATGGGATTCATTGAAGAAAAACAATCCAAGGCGGAGCTACAAAAGAAGACATATCAGTCCTTCACTGCCCCATTCCTCCCATGTGAAGTTACCCTCTTCATGACGGCTAATTGCAACCTTGCCTGTAAATATTGTTACGGAAATGGTGGCGATTGTAAAAACATTATCGATCACGATGTTGCCTTTTCGACCATTGACTTACTCTTTGACAACGCCAAAAGAACACAAACAAAAGAAGTGCGTGTGAGTTTTCATGGAGGTGGAGAACCAACGCTTGAATTCAAGCAAATTCAAGCTTGTGTCAACTACACCAAAGACCTTTCAAAGAGCACATCTATCAAAAGTGAGTTTGGTCTTACCTCAAATGGAGTGATTCAACCTTCATCACTTACGTGGATAATAGAAAATATTGATCATATCAATATTTCCTTTGATGGACCTGAGGATATACAAAATCACCAACGCCCAACTCTCGATGGTCGAGGCTCTTTCAAAGCCGTTACTCAAACTTTAAAAGCACTTGATTCAGCAGAAAAACAATACTGTATTCGTGGCACAATAACCCAGTTTTGCGAAGATCGCATACCTGAAATTGCCGAGTATATAGTTAATAATCATACGGCCAACACTCTTCAACTAGAACCAATGTTCGGTGTTGGACGTGCCTTAACCTCAAAGATGGTTCCACCAAATCCTGAAAATTTCATACATGGCTATCTCGAGGCAGAAAAAATATGCAAAAAAAGGGAAGTAAAACTGAAATTTTCGGGACATAGATTTCCACACACCAGTAATGCCTTTTGTGGCATTGGAAGGAAAAACTTCGCCGTAACACCCGAAGGACTCGTTACCTCTTGCTTTGAAGTATTGGAGGAGGTTGACGAGAGAAGCGAAGTCTTTTTCTTTGGAAAATACCATGAGGGATCCTTTCTTTTTGATGAAAAGAAAATTAGGACGCTTCGAGAATTCAGTGAAACAACTCCTCAATTCTGTAAAAATTGCTTCGCCCAATTTCACTGCACCGGTGATTGCCGTGGGAAAGGTTTATTTTTGGCGACCATGGAAAACTATCAGGGTGGAGGTAGGTGTCATATTGTCCAAGGCCTCATAAAAGCCAAACTGTTGAATTATTTTACATAAACACAGCCAGGAGAAATACATGTCTGATGATAATGACCATCGAATAAAGCGGGCTGAAGAGGATCTGCAAGCAGATGATGGAGTCTACAAATTGGTTAAGATAGGAGCAAGTGCGGAATATGAGTCCCCGGGCTACAAAGATAGTCAAGATGGGAAAAGTACAAGTAAAATCTACTGTAACTGCCACACCGTCTGTGGATGCGATTCGGTAGACAATAGCAATTGTGGCTGTCACGATGTCTGTAGCTGTGACAACGTCTGTACCTGTAATTCACATACAACAACGACTTCATACTGTACCTGTAACACGGTTGAATACTGTACCTGCAACGCTGTCTGTACCTGCAACTCGCATTGCTCCTGTAATTCGCAACACTACTGGCACCCCAACTAATGAAAAATCCATATTTAACAACAATATCAAAAGAAAATCGATGAAAAACGAGGTAGATAATGGATTGTACTAAAAGACGAGATTTCTTAAAATTGGCGTTTGCATCTGGCGCAGGAGCTTTGGTATCTCTTCAGAACCCAACACAAGCTTCAGCTGCTACCAGCCAAAAACTTGAAAAGAAGCCTGTGTCATGGTCTCCTTTCCCTAGAAAAGCAGAGGGTGTGAGTGAAAGAATAAAGGGAAATATTTTATTGCTGACAAGACAAGAGCGGAGTCTTGAACTGAATCCAGTGGGTTCATTTATCTGGCTGCATATAAACGGCGCAAGAAGTAACCATCATCTTGCACAGTTGGTATCAGAAGAATACAATATCGATTTCTCTTCTTCACTCAAAGACTGCCAGAAATTCGTATCATCCCTTTCCGATGAATCGTTTCTGGTGTTATCAGGCAGTAAACCTTGCTATCAATACCCCATTTAGCCAGTATTTCGCTTGAACATTTGGCCTGAGCCTCATGTCTTTGAATGTATTGGAAGGCTACACCGGCCATATAAATCAGTATGTTTTTCGATTCATGTCAAAAAGTCCACCATAAGGGTCAATAGATTTTCCTGCAGCCACTCTTCGTTGCATACCATTTGCGGAAGATTATTACAGCTGCATGGGCCTGCGCCTTGATCTGCAAAAAACTTTATCAATGAGAAATCCGGACTGTCTAGAGATCGGGAGTTACTTCGTCGACCTGCTGGAGAAGCCGTGAAATAAACCAGCTACCATTGGCCGAGAGCTCATATTTATGAGTATTTGGTTCTTGCTTCTTTAGTACCATGCCCTGACTACTCCACGTGTCGACCAGGGTTTTCAGGCCACTCTTTTTATACGCAGCTATATCTATGGCGCCTGTCATCAGATTCTGTTTCAAATTAAGTGTTTGCAGACACACCTCCTCTTCCTGAATTCCTCCCTCTAACCATGGACATGCTGCAATATGTTTATCTTCCCGCAGGTATTCTGTGATACTTTGGTGTTTGTATGAGTACCCTTCAAGTATTCCGTCTGAGGTAGGACCAAGAGCAATGAGATCTTCATCTCGACTCCTATGGGTGTAGTAGAGATTTTCATCTTCTCCCCTGGCATAATGGGCAAAGTGATTTTTCCTAAAACCATGATGCCTTAATAATTGATCAGCTGCCTGAAACAAGACATATTCAAAGACAATATCTCTTTTTCTATCCGCATACCTCTTAATAAAATTTTTATTCCTCGGTGACTCCTGCAATTGATACAATGAGAAACCATGAACACCACTCTTCACCAATGTATTAAGAGTCTCAATAAATCCTTTAAGTGTTTGACCGGGTAAACCATAAATAAGATCAACCGAAACAATATAACCTCGAGCCAGGGCTCTTTCTATACCACTAATAACTTCAGCTTTATCAGATTGTCGTCCCAGTTGAGTGCGAAGACTCTCCTCTAAGGTTTGCACCCCGACATGAAGACGACGAAACCCAAGAACCGACAACATCTGCAGATCTTTATTCGACAACCTTTCGGTGGTCGTCTCAAGAGCCCACTCTGTCTCCGAAGTACAATAAAATGTGTGGCCAATTGCCTCCACGAGCCTTTCAAAGGTATTCGTCTCTATACAGTTGGGTGTTCCACCTCCAAAATGGACCGTTGTAACTTTTTCAAGACAAAGAGCTTTATGCTCTGCCCAAGCATCTATCTCCTGGAGTACCTTTTGAAGATAAAGTTCTTCTTTTTTTCTGTTTTTTTTAGGTAGAGGAATTGAGTGGCAATCACAAAAGTGACAACGCCCCCTGCAAAATGGCACATGGCAGTATAGAGATATTTTTTTACCTTTTGCTCTTGAATGTAATCTCTGCACTATGCTCTTCCAGGCTGCAGAACCGTCATCTGTAAAACCATTCTTGGACCATATTGGCTGAGGAAGACCTCGGTATTGCTGATAAAAAATGGATTGTACCTGTGACCAATTATCACTAATTATTTCCCTGTCTATTTCCCCTGGCATGTTTTGAAGCAATGTATCAATTGACACTTTCAGGGGCTGCTGACTCTTTTGACCTCTGCCCTCATGCTCTTGGGGAGAATTCTTAACTGGCTCATTGACATGGGATGAGGCTTGTATTGCTGCTTCAAACTTGGCAGTAGTCAGAAGTCTATTCACCTCACACCGAAACCCTGTCACATCAATTTTACCAGGCGAAGTTTGCAAAATGCACACTTCCGGACATCCTCGAACACAGTGATATTTGTTCACACAGGTTGTACAAATCGGTGGAATTAATAGTGCCTGAAGTTTTTCCTCCTCTATGGCCTGTGAGAGTGTCGTCAGATTATTGCTGGTATATTTCTGTCCAGCTAATGCAAAAGAACAGGGCGTAACCGAACCATCGGGTAACAGGTGGAGTGACTCCCTTAAAAAGTTACAATACCCTCCATGAAGAACATCCATACGTACCCCGGAATAACTGAAATCAAGGCAAAATTTTTGGGCCATTTTTTGAGCGCGTAGAAAATTGTCAACAAAACACCTTGCATCTTTAGGGACAAAGTAGGGTTGTTTCCCTGAATTGACCTGATAAGCCGGTTCAAAGCGAATCGATTTTGCTCGTAACCGATGATATAGGTACTGAACAATTTCCTCCTGGCTCTTGATGGTGCCAGGGGTAATTGTACTCCGTATGCTTAACTTACACTGGGAGTCGGCAATGATTGAGGCCGTCCTCTCTAATTGACCAGAAGATGACAAGCCGCTTAGAAATGGTCTATGAGCATCTTGTATGGCAGGAGGACCATCACAGGATAGACATATTTCATTGAACTGTTTGGAGAGCCACTCTATCTTTTCTTTTGCTACCATACCATTTGTGGCAAGATACCCCCACCACTGAACACCCTTATCAGCAGCAATTCTTTTTGTTAATACTATTATTTTCTGTAAAAGATCCCAATGCAGGGTAGCTTCCCCTCCACCTTGAACCACCAAGGTGAATGGTTTCCCTTTATTCAAACAATTTTCCACCACTATGTGTGCTGAACTTTTCACATCATCTAATGAAAGTAATTGCTGTTGAGTGATCTCTCTGGGTTGAACATCATCTGACCAGCAGTAACTACAGGACAGGTTACATTGGTTACTTAAATAGAGAGTCAAACACTCTGGAGCAAAAGGTTGATGACTCATTTTTTGCCATGTCTGAACATTCCTTTGAGCAACAGCAATGAGTTCTTCAATAAAATTTTGAATGTTATCATTTATCGGCTGATTGCCTCCCAACAGGACCTGCTCAATTATATCAACGCCAGCACTTGGGAGTACAGCAAGGTGTCCCGGAGTATAAATAACTGATTTCCTTCCACCATCGTACCTGAAAATAGGCAGATGGGAATGAATAATCCGTGCATGTGTAGGGTGTTGCTCAGACATTTTTTCCTGTTTATAGTTTTTTCTTTTCATGGTCTGACACCCCATGAATTTTCCGGTAATAGTTGAAACAGACATCACAGGTGTGACAATTTTTATCACAGGAAAGAGTTGTATTGAAAAACTTTCCATCGATATCCACCGGCGACATTATTGAAGCAGGGCCACCACCAATACGGTCCGGGGTCAACACCTTTTTATTGATATAGCCGTCGAGTATTTGATGGAAGTGTAACGGATCCTGCAAAGTCACTCTCCCTGCCAATTTTAGCTCATCCCATAAGCCATCATAAAAATGAAGATGCTGAGGTAACACCCATGATCCTGTCAGTCTCATCCAAGGTTGTTTTTCCAACAAACCATCACACAGTGAGGAGGGATTAGGCTGGCTACTCATTTCATAGAAATGTTGGGTTCTAAAAGGACAACCGGGCAGACATGCTTCATTCAACATAAGTCGAATCCGTCCTTGAAAAGCCTTTTTAACTTCTCTCAAAGCAAAAATATTACGCATTATACGGCTAGAAGGAACCAGAACATCACACACATCGTTTATAGACACTACCTGCATAGGATCTGCGATATCCATGAGAACAGATGCCGTTATCTCTAAATCAGGAATCTCATTTTTAATAATAGTGGCAAGTTGAAGGCTAGCAACCGTCACTCCCTTTATGTTGTATTTCCTCAAAAGGTTTTCCAGTTCTGTTAATAGAATTGGAGCCGTTTTATCTACGGAATCCGGAAGAATTATTGGATTTGCTAAAAGCGATATCCGAAAAGGAGTCTTTTCTAAAAATTCAGCAACATATTGTGAGGGTTGTATTGGCCGCCCCGATCCAATACATGCCGAAGGGAGTGGCATGTAAATTTCAAAGATATTATCACCAAATTTTTTAGCCACTCCATCCCAAAAGGAGGCGGATTGATCAATGTAGGGAAGAACCCAATGGGCCTTCTCGTTCTCCTCAGGTATCCCAGACACCTTACTCATATTGTATTGGGAGATAAGCGAAACATGGCTAATTACTTTTCCCCCTTCTCTCTTGTGAAAGCGTTTCATGGTTGAGGCAAGACACCCCCCCTTACATTGATTGCTCTTCTTGTACTCACAATCACGGCAATAAGGAAATATGCCTACGTGTCGATAGAGGTTGATTCTACTGGTTATCCCTTTCTTTACACTTTGTGCATCACAAAAGGAAAGTCCCCCAAGTGGCAATACGTCTCGCAAAGGATAGCAATGAATAGCCGAGCCATCGGGTAAAATATCGGGCACTGCTCCACATCCTTGCCCCACTTTCTGAACATTGGCGACATTATTCTTACGAAATGAATCAGGAAACATGCATGGTACAAAACCACAGTCGAACTCTACATCTACTCCTGATGACATGGCAGTTGTAATAAAACCTGCAAAAGTTTCACCGACGGTTTTGTAATCTTTTGTTGGTAAATACCGATTTTTTCCATCCAAACATGGATGTGCCAAACCAAGTCGAATGCTTCGTTTTAAGCCAAACTCGTCAACCAGAGCCAATAAAAATTCTGGTGAATAAAGTGAATTGTTGATATTGAATCCCAGGGATATCTTATTGCTGAGATACCTCAAGGTATACCGCAACCTTTTCAATTCTTCATTTTCCTGTAGCCCAGGAGGATTGACATTAACCAGCAGTGAAAGATCCATATCGTCTATTTCCTGTAACCAGTAGAGGATACTTTTCTCAATTAAGCCATTGGTGAACAGAAGTACCTTAAAACCATCCTGATGAGCTCGCTCAACCATCCATTTAAAGTCTGGGTGCAATGTCGGCTCTCCCCCAAGTAACCGAACCTGATCCATAGCCGATCGATGGAGAAACATGAGAGCATGTTCATATGTTTCCCTATCCATATGAACTACTTCATTTTGATGACCAGCAAAACAGTAATCGCATTTTCGGTTGCAAAGAGATGTTATCGCCAAATTTGTCATGATTACCCCTGGAGCCACCCTTGCTGCTGCCACAATTTACAGGTTGTTTCAATCCATTTAGCAGTAAAAGCTTGATTCTCATTAAGCAAAGCAGAAAGAACTCTATTCATCACCTTCCATCTCTTACGGCAAAGCAAATCCCATAATGCAGCTTCTGGATAATATAGCTTTTGGGATATTTGCATTTGATTATGTATCAAATAGATATAATGTTGCTCAACTACCCAGGTTACGGCTGGAACAGGCTGATATCGTCTTATAATATTACTCATGTTATTTTCACACTAGAGAAATTCTCTGAGAAGATCCGATTGCTGAAAAGCCACTTCTTCCATAATCGCCCGATCAGCAAGTAATACCTCTACTCTATCTTCTAATCCAAGTTGGATGAGGAGATTACAGATTGTAATGAGCCTGGTCTGAACACAAAAATCGGTGAATTCCTCTTTGCAACCGGGGTAAGACTGGGTGACGTGACACCCTCCTGCACAATGATATCTTGCTATACAACATCCACAGTGAGGTTTTGTTTCCGTATAACTGCGAACTCGTTGGACCGCTGCCTCATCTACTCGCACACCCCTTCTATCATCAATCCGGCCAAAGTCCATATCCATTCCACGCTCTCTCCATTCATTGTCGATGAGATAACAACCACTTATCCTCCCATTTGGAGAGACAATGACAACATCTTTCCCGACTGGACAAAAGCTATGTTGCACATTTTCAAGCGAAGCAGCAGCATACACTGATACAACTCCATGTTTTTTTGCAATTTTCATAGCCTCAACACAAGCCTTTGCATAGGCAAATGGATCAGGGGGAGTAAGTCCAAAGCACTCTGATTCTTCAGTATTTTTCAAAGACTCAAAGTTAATAATAGATGGGCGAAGGGTGGTACAAATCCAAGTGCAGATATCGACAAGATCACCCACAGTTTCTTCAGTAGTACATATTCGAATGCAAATTTTCACTTGTAAATCACTGAGAATTTGAATATTTTTTATGATTGTTGCAAAGCTTCCTTGTCCAGATTTTAAAGGCCGATATCTGTTTTGAATGTCCTCGAACCCGTCTAATGATATTACAACTGCATCAAAATATTCGCCAACAAAGTTGCACCAGTGCTCATCAAAATACCCATTTGTGGAGGTTTGAATTAGCGGACGGAGGCCATATTTCGCAGCTTGTTGGCGGGTTCGATGAACTACAGTTTCTACTACTTCTTTTGCAACAAAAGGTTCACCTCCAAAAAAATGAACCTCTAACTTTTCCTTGTTCTTGTCGGCACATAATGCTGCCATCCAATCGACTGCTTCAACGGCCAAAGAAAGATCCATTATCTCTTTCTGGTCCACATTGTCATGAAACCCACAATAGACGCATTTCAAATTACAATCACGAGTTGGAAGAATCCCCAGAAAGTCAGGATCGAGTGCACCCAAAGGTGGTTGAGGAGGCACTACTTCCATCTCACATAAAAATGGATCCAATTGATCATTGTGCAAAACCAACCTTGAACCACCACTTTTCAGAGAACCTATTACCTCCTGTTTTACCAAAGCAGAAACCCTACGAAGGGGATTGTAGATCAAGTAATCATTAAAGATTTTAACAACAAAAATATCATCATTTAACCTACTTAAAGAAACATTGCGCTTTTTCATCTTAAAAGATTATTTTTTACTGGTATTTGGGGTATGTACTCTGTGGTGCAGCAAGGTGACTTTACTCCAATATAGTAATTATGGCAAATCCAATACTATTTTTAAATCAAACACAAACCTCTATTAGATTAATGGATGAAAATCTCCAGGATGGTGATAAGAAATCGCTTTCTGGGCAAGGAGGTGAAATAGGTGCTCCGGAAGAAATAGGGTTCACCAACCCCGTTGTCGCCTTCTGCGACAACCCTGATCTTCCTGGCCACTCAGCAACCAATTTTCTAGTTTTCCCATGCATCATCTTCGAACAATAAACCACCATACCGGTATCATCGTTGTAGCTGATCTTATTGGCTGAAAATGGGCTGCGGAGAATATACTGTGCCAGGTTGGTTATTCCGGCCTCATCGTCCCAGGCAATGCAAACAGAGTTGTCCACGCTGAAGTCAGAGGTATGGCACCATTTCATAATCATGGTGATAAAGGATATTCTCTCGCAGCACTTCACCGAACTGGACCACCTTTTTCGCATGACAAGAGGGGCAGAACCAGCGGCCACGACATGAAAATGCGCAGATACTCATAGTGACAATCGGGACAGTGGACCCCTGCGAACCCTTCCTTCAGGTCACCGCATTTGAGATAGGCCCGCACAACATCTGAAATGACTGGGCGGTAAAATCTGTAGTCCCGTTCAAAACGTTCATCACAAACCTGCTCGAAAGGCAAAGGCATTGAGATAAAAGTCGAGTCGTCCGTACATGGTTGATTTTCCAGTTGGAATCATTCTGGTTGCTGTGGGTATGTTGTTACCTTCACATAGTACCAGTGATGCTGAAACGAGGAAACCGGAAAATCGATACCTCCCAATGAGTGAGATCCGTTACTTTGTCACTTTCTTTCCCAGGAATGAGGTAATCATCTCCATGGGTATGGGGAAGATGATGGTATTGGACGTCTTTTGGGTCGAAATATCACTGAGCGTCTGTAAGTATCGAAGCTGCAATGCCTGTGGGTTTTGAGAGATCACATCGGCTGCTGCAAGGAGCTTTTCCGATGCCTGGAATTCTCCTTCAGCATGGATTATTTTTGCTCGTCTCTCTCTTTCTGCTTCTGCCTGCCGGGCGATGGCACGGATCATCGATTCATTAAGGTCGATGTGCTTTATCTCAACATTGATCACCTTGATCCCCCAGGCGTCGGCTCGTTTGTCTATCATTTCCTGGATATTGGCATTCAGCTTTTCACGATCCGACAACATTTCGTCCAGTTCGTGCTGACCCAGTACCGACCGGAGAGTTGTCTGCGCCAGTTGGTTTATGGCGCTCAGGTAATTTTCTACCTGAATGATTGCCCTTTCCGGATCAACAACCCTGAAGTAGAGGACCGCATTTACCCGAACGGTAACGTTATCCCGCGAGATCACATCCTGGGAAGGCACGTCCATGGTCACCACCCGCAGATCAACCCGAAAGGCCTTTTGGATACCAGGGACAATGATTCGAAGTCCGGGTAATTTTACAGTTTGGAATCTGCCGAGAAAAAGCACCACCAGCCGTTCATATTCCGGTACTATTTTCAGGGAAAGTGCAATCAGTCCAAGGGCGAAGATAATAGGGGTGATGTAGTTCAGTAAGTTGGCAAAAATCATATCACTGTACCTCCTAAGGACATTAAACTGAATCCCGTTCCGTTGGGTTTTTGGTACTCACGGTTAACTCCAAGCCATCCTGGGCGATGATGGTAACCTGCTCACCTTTTTTCACTTTGCCAGATGTTTCTGTTTTCACCTGCCACGACTCACCCAGTAGCCAGATTCTTCCGGCATCCTCAAAATCTTCGATTGCCTCACCACGCATACCAATGAGTGCTTCAGCTCCGGTTCTCACCTTTTTGTTGCGCATTCTGTAAACACGCTCACTCAGCAGCAGGATACAGGTGGTGGAGATAATGGTGGTCCCCACAATGAGTGAATAGGAGATTTGTAAGCCCTCCTCATCAATTAAGATCAGGGATCCCACACAAAAAGCAATGATACCACCAATGCCGAGAGTTCCAAAACTTGGCATGAAGGCCTCGGCGGTTAGAAAGAGTATCCCTAAAATGATCAGGGCAAGACCGCTGTAATTGATTGGCATAACCTGAAAGGCATAGAGGGCGAGGAGCAGGGAGATTGCTCCAACCACACCTGGGAGGAAGAATCCGGGATTGGCCAGCTCATAGATCAGACCATATATTCCCAGCAACATAAGAATGTAGGCAACATTGGGATCACTTATAACCGAGAGTACCTTGTTGCGCCAGGTTTGCTCAAGGTGAGTAATGGTCAATTCTTTTGATGAGATACGGTGGCTACCGGAGTTCATTACCACCTCGCGGCCATCCACCTGTAAAAGCAGATCAGCCAGATCGGTGGCTACAATATCTATTACCTGTAACTCCAGAGCCTCCGAGGCGGTCAGACTTACCGCCTCACGTACCGCCTTTTCAGCCCATTCACCATTGCGCCCGTGCCTTTCGGCGAGCGATTTAATATATGCCGCCGCATCGTTGATCATCTTACGCTCCATGGTGCTTTTGGGAGAAGGCTCGGACTTGTTTTCTGTTTCCTGCTCTTCTGTTGGCTTCGTTGGCTTTTCAGCAGGATCAGGAGCACCCGGAAGACCACCGACCTGGATGGGTGTTGCGGCGCCAAGGTTGGTGGCAGGCGACATTGCTGCAATATGGCTGGCATACAGGATATAGGTGCCGGCGCTTGCCGCACGAGAACCATCCGGAGAAACGTAGCTTATTACAGGTGTTGGGGAGGTCAGGATTGCCTTGATGATAGCCCGCATGGAAAGATCGAGGCCACCGGGAGTGTCCATCTGCACTATCACCACATTGGCCTGATCTGTACTGGCTAGTGTTAGTCCTTCCTCAATGTATTCAGCTACTGCAGGCCCAATTGCTCCTTTGACTGTGAGTACTATGGCCTG
>JAAELB010000495.1 GCA_024227155.1 Desulfobulbaceae bacterium | reverse complement strand
GGTTTACCGGTGGTACCGGAAGAGTAGACCACCCAGAGGGGATGGCTGAACGGCAGAGATGCGAACACCAGCGGTTCGCGTGCATCCACAATTTCCCGCCAGGTGACGGCCCCACTCACCCCGGCCCGGTCGCCGGGAGATTTTTGATACGGAATCACGACAACCTGTTCCAGGGTAGGCAGTTCTTTTTGCAATGACGCCACAGTGGGGCCGCAGTCAAACGTCCGGCCGCCATAGACGTACTCGTCCACACCGAACAGGACCCTGGGTTCGATCTGGCTGAAGCGATCCAGTACGCTCCGCCCGGCAAAATCCGGTGAGCAGCACGACCACACCGCACCCACACTGGCACAGGCCAGGAAAATGGCCACTGTCTCCGGGATATTGGGCATATAGGCCACCACCCGGTCGCCGGGCTGCACACCGCTGCGGCGCAAAAAGGCGGCTACACCGGCCACCTGGTCGTAGAGTTCCTGCCAGGACACCTCCCTGAGGGGGTGCACCTCAGATCGACACTTGAGAGCCGGTCGTGCGGGAGTGCTCCGGCGAAACACGTGCCGGGCGTAGTTAAGCTGCGCCCCCTCGAACCAGCGCCCACCGGGCATCACCCTATCAGAAAGCACCTGCCGGTAGGGTTCAGTGGCCTCTATCTCAAAATATTCCCAGATCGCCTCCCAAAAATCTTCAACCCGGTCAGCAGACCAATCCCACAGGTCGAGATAGC
>JAAELB010000494.1 GCA_024227155.1 Desulfobulbaceae bacterium | reverse complement strand
GAGACATCCTTCAGACAGCCTTCCTTATTTCACTAAGGCAGGATGCGCGAAAGCCGTATCGTCCTAATATCACTAGTATTTTGCCACAATAAATTGAACGTTAGAAGCGACACCCTACTCCCAAGGCGTGTGACCCTTAAAACAGGGGGGGGGGTGTCGCCAACCTGCCGTTATCTAAGGATATTAACGAGTTACTAAAAACAACGATTTCGTTTTACCCCTACCTATTTCGTTTTATATGGATCTAATTCGATTAGATAGTCTAATAATCGTCTAAACAACCGTCCACATAAACCACCGATACACACAGCCTCTCCATACTTAAAAATAACTCGACAAATTCAGAGCTTGCAAGTTTCTCCCCTTATGGATAAAATCTACCATACTTATTCACAACTATAGAACATATTATCCATGGATGAATATGCAGTCATCACAGTCTCAGAAAAAAGCACTAAAATTTATCAAAGAGCAAGGCGGGATAATCCGAACAGCTGAAGCTCTGAAAGCAGGTATCCATTCAAGAACCTTTTATTCACTCAGAGACCGAGGTTACCTGGAAACAGTATCAAGAGGCGTTTACCGTCTTGCTGAACTTCCCCCAATCTCCAATCCGGATTTTATCCTGGTTGCAACAAGGATTCCACTGGCTGTTATTTGTCTCATATCCGCACTTTCCTTCCATGAACTCACTACACAGATTCCACATGAAGTCTACATTGCGCTAAAGGAGGGTTGTCCTTCGCAAAAATTAATCCGTATCGGATTTGTCGAAAAACATGCTCATCTGTGCAGCGATTGAATGCAAATATCTACTGTCAGGCTCGTTGAAGATGACGAATTCAACGTGAAATTTTTAGTTGAGAGGGATTCCGAGCACAGATCTGCAAAGGCCGATGCTTTCGAGGTCAGAACGAATTGGGTCTTCAGGCCGCATTTTTCCACTCATAGCGATGATGCAGCCCACCAATGCGCGGTAAATCTATTATCTTGCATTTGCCGACAGGTCTGGGTTGAACCGGTCGACCGATGGGCGTATCTTTGCCAAGGCTCAAATGTGTTCTGTCGTTATGATAATATTCGAAATATGCACAAAGAATGTTTTTCAGATGACCTTGGTTCAATACGATGACATGGTCTGTACATTCTCGCCTGATCGAGCCGATTATCCGTTCAACAAACGGATTTTGCCAGGGGCTTTGCGGGGCCGAGATCACTTCTTTGATGCCCATGTTTTTCACTCGATTGCGAAAGAAAACGCCATAGATTGCATCCCTATCCCGCATCAAATACTTTGGTGCCATATCCCAGGGGAAGGCCTCCACGACCTGTTGGGCTGTCCACTTTGCCGTCGGATTTGAGCTCACATTGAAATGTACGACTTTACGCCGGTTGTGGCAGAGGATCACCAGAACAAACAAGATATTAAAGGAGGCTGTCGGAATAGTGAAAAAATCAATCGAACACTTGTTCACATGATTTTTCAGGAAAGCCCGCCACGTCTGAGACGGCTTTGAATTCGACGGATGTCTGGGCATCAGGCTCGATACGGTTCGTTCGGAAACATTGAAACCTAGCCGGAGCAATTCCCCATGAATCCTTGGCGCACCCCAACTCGGATTGGCTGCAGCCATTCTCTTCACCAGGTCGCGGATCTCACGACTGACTTTCCGTCTTCCCGGTCTTTTGGATTTGAATTTCCAGAAAAGCTTGAAACCCTTGCGGTGCCAGCGGACAACGGTATCCGGCTTTGCAATGACGAGAGCTTCTCGCCAAGAACTCCAAATTCGGGAAAGCAAAACCCAGAAGAGCCGATCCATCATTCGAATCTTCGGCCGCTTGCCAGTCCTTTTCATCACAGTCAACTGGTGGCGAAGTACAAGGTTCTCGGTAGCAAGATTTGAGGTGATTTTGGTCTTCGACCATATGGACAAAACAAGATTTTGTAGCAATTTTATCATGATTTTAGATTGACAGGGATATGAAATTTTGTCAATTATTTCCGAACGTACGAATATTTGCGAAGGACACCCGAAACAGCATAAAACAATCAATTTAGTACTCCATTGGAGTACTAAAAAACCATCCCCTTCTCTAATTTTGGTATCATAAACCCTTCCTGCAGGACAACCAGGGAGAGACTTTTGATACCAAAATCTTTCAATCCCTCACCAGCTCCGCGCAGATCAGTAACCGGCTCTTTTATTTTTGGTATCACCGTCCGGCACCTCTTCCTTTCTGATGACCCTTACCAGCTATTTTTTGATTATTGATAATTACGTTTAATTTTTCACTCTTGGCAACTCGGATAATCTTTTCCACAAATATTGCATCACCTTCTACCTTCAGCTTTTTACCATACTTCCCTATTGCAATCTGGACCGGCGGGGGCATTTGAACGATAACCTACGGTTATAAATTTTAAGAAAAAAACATCATACAATATCAACAATATACCTATTGAACTTCCAACGTATTTTACGGTTTTCTTCTAAAAAATCAAGGGTATCAAAGTGCTGATAATATTGGTATTAATTCCGAAACCGTAACTTTCTGTTCAAATGCTCCCGCTGGTCCATGCTGCGCAAACACGTGATTGTGAACGGGACGTATGATTTTACCGGATGGCGGCGGAAACCGATGCCGATCCAGTGAAATGTGAAAAAAGGAAGGATTATCGGCCTATACAATTATGCGTACAATACGCTAACGTAAGATTTGCATGAATGTGGCCAGTGGGTCAAGCTGGATAAAATTACCGGTTGACAACTCTGCTCGTATCAAATATCTAAATT
>JAAELB010000493.1 GCA_024227155.1 Desulfobulbaceae bacterium | reverse complement strand
TTGTTTTGGTAAGATTCTACACGTTGTTTTTTCTTTTTTTCTCGATACTCTAAATCATTTTGGTATCTTTCTCTTTCTCGTTTTAATTTATTTCTTATTGCATTGGTTGACTGTTTAGTTGTTTTAGTTTCATTGCAACTTTGCTTTCTATTACATGAATTATCTGTTATGTTTTTTGCTTCAGGAACATCTACTAGCTGTTTTGTTCTTTGCATTTTGGCTATGTTGGTTTCAGTGCAAGCTTGTTTTGCTTTAGGTTCATGAACATCTATTGACTGTACTGTTCTCATAACATTGGCCATCTTAGTATTAATACAACCCTGTTTTCTTTTACGTGAATTATCTACTGCTTTTTCAAGTTTATCTTGGTTTTGCATATCTTCAGTGTATTTCATTCTCTTTTTCTTGTTTTGGTAAGATTCTACACGTTGTTTTTTCTTTTTTTCTCGATACTCTAAATCATTTTGGTATCTTTCTCTTTCTCGTTTTAATTTATTTCTTATTGCATTGGTTGACTGTTTAGTTGTTTTAGTTTCATTGCAACTT
>JAAELB010000492.1 GCA_024227155.1 Desulfobulbaceae bacterium | reverse complement strand
CCACCAGACATTAAAATCATCTCCCATGGCAAAATTGATTACAGAAATGAAATCTGCATACCTTTCTTGTTAAAATGGTTTCATTCCGATTGTTTTGGAAAGTGAAATTAACGCACACCAGGGCAAAAGTTGTTTTCACTTTTTCCAAAATCTTACCATTACTACTACAAACATGGCGTACTGTTTTGATTTGATCGCCCCAACGTTAACACACGCTAGTGCAAATACAAAATGACTCGTCATGCAGTCCCCATATTACCCTAGTTTACCCCAAATTTCCCTAAATTTGATTTCAAGAAGCCTGCGTTAATGAAAACTGCGATGAAACTTTTAGTAAGATTTGATCTCGACTGAATTGTCAAAATGTAGACATCTGTTTGCTTACTTCACTGGAATGGTGAAGTTAAGTCATTGACTGTTGAAAATACTACTAACCTTTGGTACTTGCAAACCAAGTACTATTACTAGTGTTCTATTCCAAATCTTTCAATACTAATCCAGT
>JAAELB010000491.1 GCA_024227155.1 Desulfobulbaceae bacterium | reverse complement strand
GTGACAGTAACGGAAGGTCCCTCAAACGGGACAACGAGTGTGAATACGACAACAGGGGAGATAACGTACACTCCAGATGCAGATTTCACTGGACAGGATACTTTGATTTATGAAGTCTGTGATGACGGAACGCCTCTTCCAGGTCAGTGCGATACGGCAATAGTATTCCTGGTCATAGATCCATCGAACGATCCTCCTGTTGCTAATTCAGATGGGACTAGTACACCAGAGGATACACCAGTTACAGTTAATGTACCTCAAAATGATACGGATCCGGATGATGGCTTGGATTTGACAAGTGTGACGATACAAACACCTCCCAATAACGGTGGTACGAGTATTGATCCTGTGACTGGTCAAATCACCTATACTCCTGACATGGGCTTCAACGGATTGGACACTTTGATCTATGAGATTTGTGATATGGGCATACCAAGTCCGGTATTATGTGATACGGCATTGTTGGTAATTGATGTTGGCGCAGTGAATGATCCTCCTGTTGCTGTAGATGATGATGGCACCACACCAGAGGACACCGCAATTTATGTAGATGTACAGGACAATGACAGCGACCCTGATGGAGATCCAATCACGACTATAGAGATAGTTGAAGGTCCGATTGACGGATTGGTTACGATAGTGGATTTGGATTCTATATTATATAGTCCGAATACGAATTTCAATGGGATGGACAGCTTGACATACTCGATATGCGATAGTGGAGGATTGTGCGATACGGCTTGGGTATTTATAACGGTAGATCCATCGAACGACCCACCTGTTGCCATATTGGATAGAGACACGACGACAGAGGACACGGCTGTTACGGTGGATGTATTATCCAACGATACAGATATAGATGGCAATCTC
>JAAELB010000490.1 GCA_024227155.1 Desulfobulbaceae bacterium | reverse complement strand
CTTTTTTTTCATTCTATTTCCAATTTACAAATACAATGTATAGTAGACGTTTCAAAATCTATCCCCCTTCAGCCCGACTGTTTTGGTCAGACCACGACTGCTCAGGTGTGATGAGAGGGTAGCCCTGAGCGGAGGTCAGTTGAAGGGCCTCGTTCGACTAGATGTAAAAGTTGGTCATGTATCTTCCAACTTGCGAACGGTAGCTCTCGAGTTATTTTGAATCGCTGTGGGGTACCGCTGATCAACTGGATCAACTAGCTCTAAAAGACACATTCTCTTTGCAATTTGTGTTGAAATTAAAATTTCTGTTCTCAAACATATGAAAGAAATATTTGCGAACTGATATCTATGTATTGTGTATGTGAAGGCACCAAATATATAACTTAAAGTAATTAGTACTTAATATTTATTTGGGGTTTATGGAGAAATAAAAAGAAAAGAAAGCCAGGGTGCCAGATTTTTGCGGAAGCATGGCTGAGGAAATTGAAACAGTCACCTGTGTGATGTGAGTTAAATCTTTTTTTTCATTCTATTTCCAATTTACAAATACAATGTATAGTAGACGTTTCAAAATCTATCCCCCTTCAGCCCGACTGTTTTGGTCAGACCACGACTGCTCAGGTGTGATGAGAGGGTAGCCCTGAGCGGAGGTCAGTT
>JAAELB010000489.1 GCA_024227155.1 Desulfobulbaceae bacterium | reverse complement strand
TTATTTTTTCTTTTTGGATGTGCATCTTTATTCTTGGGATCAAGATTCTATTTAGGAAAGGCCCTCCCTATGGAAGATGTTGCCTTTCTATATCTGACCGGGGATTGCCAATTGGGAAGCATAACAAAAAAAGGGCAGAAAAAAATGGAATTCTTGATGTGGTCGGAAGTTAGAGGCGAAATTCTTCCAGGAAATTATGTGTTAGCACTCAGGTATTTTCGTAAAGGAACGTATAGTAAATCTAAAGGTGACGTTGTAAGCTTGCCTCTAAAAGCAAAAGCTGGCCATGTATATTATATAAAACCAGAGTTCCCCTCACCAGAAGCTTGGCGCCCTATGGTTATTGATATCGCCAATGATCAGGATTATGCCAAGATTTTAGACAGTAACCCAAAAAATGTGCAAAAAAAGGTCGAACTATATTTTCAAGGAGAACGCAAGCCGTTACAAGAAAGTGAATTTAATACAAGAGGGGGCGGTGTTGTAAAGCTGTGGCACTGACTGCTACATTGCCGTTTAATTACAATTAGAGGATTAATTTTAAAATATCCGAACCAATCGTTTCAAGGAACGCTCCTGACGTCGCGCCCTTGAACTCCCCGTTAGCGTAACGATGATTAAGAGGATGAAAATGAAGCTGAAAATTTTATTATTGTTGATTCTTGTTTTTGGACTGGTTGGATGTGGTAAATTTGAAAAAGAAATACTTATACCTAAATCAAAAATACAAAACATGGTTGCAAAGAAATTTCCATATAAAAAGAACGCCATCATTGCAAAAATGAATCTGAGCTCTCCTCAAGTATATTTCAAAGACACGAATATTGGTCTGAAGTTAGACTACTACGGCAATTTCTTGGAAAAAGAAATAAATGGATTAATCGATTTCAATGGTCAGATATTTTACAAACCAGAAAAAGGCGCTTTCTATATTAAGAACTTCCAAATTGTTGACATAGTCGTTAACGAAGCGAATTTTTCAGATAAAGAAAAGCTAAAAAGCGTTGTTCTAAAACTTGTCAGCAATTACCTTGAAGATTATCCAGTATATAGGCTTAACCCTACAGATTTTAAACAAAATATTGCTAAACTCCTGTTAAAAGACGTAAGTGTTAAGGATGATAACCTATCTGTGCTGCTATCAACATAGCTTGCGCTAACCACGGTTTTCAGCGGATCGCGAGGACCATGCGCCCGCTGAAACCGGGCGTTAGGCAAATCCAAAGAAGAGAACTTTTCAAATGGAACAAACCGAGAAATCTTCAATAACAAAAGAATGGCGTATCAAGCAGATACCGTTCCGCAATCCTCATGCCATGATTGAAACAAATTGGGGTGCACTTGTAGGAGCCTTTTTATTTATTGGAGGGATTGGCGGAATCATCGCCGGATATAAAATTGATGCGTTGTTGCCTATTGCTGTCTCCGGGATAACACTCGCACTGATCAGCCTTCTTTTTAAAAATCGAATCCTCAGAAGAAATTGGGTAAAAGTTTACGCTCAGTGCATAGACAAAGAATATGGGAGTGTGATTGGCAGACCCGGCCTCCATGGAGGGTCAGGAAAAACGTGGACTTTTCAGCTTCTCTGCACATTCGAGCTGGCCGGCAAGAACTACACAGTTACCCCCGGATACTGGTCCACGTTTTTCTCAGAAAACCGGGTCAGGAAATTTCTAGATAAAGCAATCTCACCTGATGAAATGTGCCATCTCTGGGTAAACCCGAAAAACCCACTTCAGGCAGAATTGATTGCACATGACATCAAAGACATTCTCTTGCACTAGCACAGGGTAACAGGCATGTCCAAAAACCGCGAGAATTGAAAGGCAACAAGAGCAGATTCAAGAATGGCAGAAATTGAAGCCAAAAGTTGACGCCTTGAAAGAAGAGTATAACGCAATTTGGGATGAATTAAATGCCGCAAAAGCCGCAGCTTTTGTATGCGAGAAAAGGACAGACAGTAAAGAACCTTCTAACAATTTTGCTGCACCGGACGCGCAAAAAAACTGCGCGTCCGTGAGCAGCAACGTTCCATAATCGTCATCAGCATAAATTTTCAAAGAGAGTGAGGCAGGTTCGTAGATGAATCTGCCTTTTATATTTTTGTTACGTTATCCCCTAAACTACCGACTAAAATAATCAGATTAAATGGGTTCCGCTAACAGGCCCGATTAAAACATAGCTTCGATACGTGCATCACGTTACATCCATTTCCCCAAAAATGATCACTTGCCCCATGAAACCGCCTTGTTTTAAATGCGGAAAGGAATTAAAGAAAGAATAGATCACAAATAATCATAAGGGGATTTTCCCGTTTTTGTTTGGTTTTATCCATAGCTGCCCGAAGATTAAAAAAAGCG
>JAAELB010000488.1 GCA_024227155.1 Desulfobulbaceae bacterium | reverse complement strand
TTCACCACCTGTGGGACCTGCTCTTGGGCAACATGGTGTGAACATCATGGAGTTTTGCAAAAACTTTAATGCAAAAACCCAATCAATGGGAGACACCATTGTTCCTGTCGTTATCACCGTATACCAGGATCGGTCTTTCAGCTATATTACTAAAACACCTCCCGCCTCAGTGTTGTTACTCAAAGCTGCAGGTATAGCTAAGGGTTCTGGTAATCCTAAAGCTGAGCGTGTTGCTGAAATTGGTAGAGATAAAATTAAGGAAATTGCTGAAATTAAAATGCCTGATCTCAATGCATACGATGTTGAGAGCGCTATGCGCATCATTGAAGGTACTGCAAGGAGTGCAGGGATTACGGTTGTAGATTGATATTCTATCTATAAACTTTATCTAAAATATAAAGTTATCTCGGTCGGCAATTGAGCTGATTGAAATAAACACATCTCAAATATATAAATACTGCTGGTAGAACTACTAATTCTACACGAGTAGGAGGCTGTTATGCCGAAGCACGGAAAAAATTATAAAAATAAATTACAGGGTATAGATAGAACAGTTTTGCAGGGAATTGAGGAGGCTATTGAATTGGTCCTTAAATCCAGCTACGCAAAATTTGATGAAACATTTGATATCGCTATGAAGCTTGGAGTTGATCCAAGGCATGCTGATCAAATGATTCGTTCATCTGTTTCTCTACCACATGGAACAGGCAAGGTTACTAGAGTACTGGTTTTTGCTAAAGGACCCAAAGAAGCTGAAGCTTTGGAAGCCGGCGCAGACTATGTAGGCGGAGACGACCTGGTTGAAAAAATTAAAGAAGGTTGGCTCGAATTTGACAAGACCGTAGCTACTCCTGATATGATGGGAGTTGTGGGTAAGATTGGACGGGTTCTTGGACCAAGAAATCTTATGCCAAATGCGAAGCTCGGTACAGTTACCATGGACGTTGCTAATGTTGTAAAAGAAATTAAAGGCGGCAAGGTTGATTTCAGAGTTGACAAGGCTGGTATTATTCACGCCGGCGTCGGAAAAGTTTCTTTTGGTAAAGAGAAACTCAGTGAAAATATTTTAGCCTTTGTACAAAAAATTATACAGTTAAAGCCATCATCCAGTAAGGGAATTTACATGCGTTCTGTTACTGTATCCTCAACTATGGGACCGGGTGTTAAAGTTGACCCACTCTCTGTTAGAGCGATGATCAAATAGTTTTATTAGTAAAGGTATCCTTTAGTCAATGACTAAGGGATATCTCGGTTTTTAGTCGAAGACAGCGGGTACTTTAAAAGTTTAATCGCAAAAAATTGCGACCTGCCTAGGCGAATACATGCAGAATATTGAGTTCTAAATAGGGATCCTTTCTGCCTGTCTTATTTATTGTAACTGCTGTTTCGAAAACTTTTCATACTTAACTTAGGAGGAGTGCTTTGAATCGTGATGAAAAAGTGACAATCGTTTCGGAATTGAACGACTCGTTCAGCCGAGCGAAATTGACAGTTGTCGCTGACTATTGTGGTTTAAAGGTTTCCGAATTTCAACAGGTTCGAATTGAACTTAAAAATTGTGATTCGGAAGTCCGGGTAGCAAAAAATACTCTCCTGAAAAGAGCAGTTACGGATACTGGCAGTGCAGAACTAAGTGACGATTTCACTGGTACTACCGCTGTTGTTATGGGCTATTCAGACCCAGTTGGTCCCGCTAAAGCGGTCACCAAATTTGCTGAAAGCCATGACAAGTTTGTAATTCGTTCCGCTGCTCTCGATGGTGAGAAGATCGGGCTTGATGAGCTGACCGCTCTATCAAAGCTTCCAAGCAAGGAAGTTCTTCTCGGTCAATTGCTTTCCACTTGGTCCAATGTTCCTACTGGTCTTGTACAGGTTCTCAGCGGGGTTCCAAGAACCTTTGCTTACGCCCTGCAGGCTATCAAGGAGCAGAAAGAAGCTGGCGATAACTAAAACGAATTATTTAGTATCTTCGAAATTCACTTCGGTTTTTAACCAATGAATTTCGTGTAGATACTCATCCCGTCTTACCTTACGTTTACGGGGTTAGAAAATTAATATTTGAAAACAAAGAGGTATTTACCATGGCTGTTACTAAAGAAGACGTAATCGATTTCATTTCCAATATGTCAGTACTGGAGCTCTCCGAACTTATCAAAGAATTCGAAGAGAAGTTTGGTGTATCCGCTGCTGCTCCTGTTGCCGTTGCTGCAGCTGGTGGTGGCGAAGCCGCTGCGCCTGCTGAAGAAAAAACTGAATTTGATGTTGTTCTTGCTGATATTGGTAGTGAAAAGATCAAGGTCATTAAAGAGGTTCGTGCTGTAACCGGCCTTGGACTGAAAGAAGCTAAGGCTCTCGTTGAGTCTGCACCTGCTGCTCTGAAAGAGGCAACTACCAAGGAAGATGCTGAAGAAATCAAAGGCAAGATTGAAGCTGTAGGAGCAAAAGTTGAAATCAAGTAATTGATTTTCGATTGGTTGTTCTATTGTTTGAGCAACACAGCTTGTGTTAACAACACGCTACGAGCTCTGCCTCGTGGCGTGTTGTGCTTTATAGCTAGAAGCGTTTTTT
>JAAELB010000487.1 GCA_024227155.1 Desulfobulbaceae bacterium | reverse complement strand
TGCCAGCTCTTCGGCTGAAAAATGGTCATGGAGGGCATGAAGATCTCTAATTTCGTGGACAGAAAAACGATTGAGGTGAGTCCCCTTGCTTTGAGCAAGATGAAGAAGTTCTCTTGTTCTGTTTATATCTGCAAGTGCCAGGGCCGTAGTTGTTTGGGGAAAGACACTGTAGATCGAATGAAAGTCCTGGCAAAAATGTTCGTAGTCTGGATTATCAAATGGCTCGGTGGCCCAGAAGAGTGAGGCGTGTGAAGCGGAAGAACCAATAAGTTCTTTGCTGGTAGTCAGAATTTCTCGCCATAGCCTGCTATTTTTTTGGGAATAGGGAAAGACTTTACCAAGCCGTGGTGCATTTAAACCACAAAACGAACAGCCTACAGAACAGCCCATACTCAATTCGAAACAGATGGGCATATGAATGAGTGAATCGTTTAGTTCTGCTTCCAATTGCCAGGTGCAGCGATTGATTTGCATTGTTCGCCACTTTTTAAATTTCTCGGCAGATGGGGTGCATGTTGTTCTGATCTGGTTTCGTAATATTTTTAGATTGTTTTGATGTTTAAGGTACGCGTGAAGTTGCGGAAACTCATCCGGAAGATAGCGTTTTTCCAGGAATGAGTTCTCCCGCCAGAGTTTATTGGCAAGGATTTTGGAATCATGACACAAATGACATGTTTTTGTTGTAATATCTGTATGCTGCTCTACTCCTTTTCGAAAGTCGGGATCACAGTTCCACAATTCAAAGAGGCGTTTTACAAGGGGCCACTGTGTATCTGCGGGAGTGTCGATCATACCGCAGACCTCACAGGTTGATAGACACGGTATTGCAGGGTTGGGTCCGTAATAATAGTGAGCCATTCATCCCGTTCATTGATAACCCAACCTCGCTCTTCAAAGGTTTGGAGCAGGTCCAGGAGTTGTGCTTCACTGACTTCTTCTCCCCCAATTCCATCTCGTTCAACGGTATCAAGCAGTTTATCAAAACGAATTACGCCATCCAGACAGTGGAGTAATTCCTGTTCCAGAGAACTGATAAATGAAAATGTTCTCTTTTCGGCTCTGCT
>JAAELB010000486.1 GCA_024227155.1 Desulfobulbaceae bacterium | reverse complement strand
TGCGGGTTCCATGTGGATCTTGCCATGCTTGTGGGCATCTAGGCCTTCCTTCATGGGGCGGATATGCATAGACCAGGTCATCAGAGCGGCACATTGTAGCAGAGTTACATGGAACATATAAAAAGACGACATGATTAATTTTTTGTGAAGAATCCTGGTGCATGGAGACAGGCAACTTCATTAATGGTTTGACGGCGCTTTATTCGCTCCATTGCCAGCGGTGCAGCTGCACGCTTAGCAGTCTGCCGACGTGGGTGCATGGAGATATCTTCAGGTGCGTCCTCAGTGGGCGGCTTGTGTGCTTGACGCCGAGGCCTGGAAGTGGAGTTTGCGGTTGTGGAGACTTGGGTGGAGGTGGGTAGGTGGGCACCTGGCGGCACCGGCGCCCCCGGGCGGATGAATGGATCGCACTGGATCCTGCGCGTTTCCGAGCGGCGACTGCTGTATCCATGACTGTGCCCTCAGAAACCGCCACAGAAGGGGATGGATCGTACTCCTATCCTTCCCATCCAGTGC
>JAAELB010000485.1 GCA_024227155.1 Desulfobulbaceae bacterium | reverse complement strand
GTCGTTCACGTTGCAACATTTTGTCGTTTGTGTTGCTTCGTGGGCGCGTGTTCTCATGAATTTCAGCGTTTATGTTCCTATGTTTGGCCGCATGTTTGCAGTCGTTATGCACACAAATATTGGGTGTGTGTGCGTGTGATGTGGCTGTTTCTGGGCAGCGTGCCTGTTCCGTTCTTGGTGATGCGTTGCTTTGTCGCGGTTTTGTGCCGAGGCGGTGGCGCCAATGTCGGTCATGTATTGTTGTTTCGACTGAAGCCAAACGACATGCATTGGCAAATATGATTGTGTTGGGTGCAAGTGAACAATCGAGAAGGACACTCAAGTTGTGTCAGGGCGACGTAGCAATGGAAGAAATGGTAGTGGTAATAGTCGGGGTAGCAGAAACAGTAGTAGTAGTGGTCATGGTAGTAGTAGTAGTAGTGGCAGTAGTAGTAGTAGTAATAGTAGTAGTAGTAGTAGCAGTAGTAGTAGTAGTAGTAGTAGTAGTAGTAGTAGTAGTAGTAGTAGTAGTAGTAGTAGTAGTAGTAGTAGTAGTAGTAGTAGTAGTGGTAGTAGTGGTAGCAGTAGTAGTAGTAGT
>JAAELB010000484.1 GCA_024227155.1 Desulfobulbaceae bacterium | reverse complement strand
TATACTCTGAACGGCCATAGAGAGCCTCCCCCCTGACGCTATTGAGACGGAGAAGTTAAAATGCCAAGAACCGGCGAGCAAAACCCAAATTATGCAAAACTGTTTATCTTGTTAACAGGGAAACTGTCTATCTCAGTTCACAGAGAAACTGTCTATCTCGGTTATCATAGCCGCTATCTATCTAACTGTTAGGTCTTCTGAGAAGTAATAAAGGGTGTAGCAATTTTGAGTTATCAGTTACCCGTACAAAAAATTATCGTAGGTGCTCTATTTTTAGCATGGGGTCGTAAAGAAACGTATTTAAGAGCAATATCTTTCCCTACGCTAATTCTTGTGTCCATCTGGGCGCTATCCAATTATGTTGCAAGCTCGGAAAGTCAGCCGCTCTATTTTTTAATCATGGTCCTTTGGGGGATTGGATTTTCTTTCTTTGCAGTTACCTGCCATAGGTTGATTCTCATTGGAACTGACGATGTATATAGTTCTTTTAACTTTCGTTTAAGAATTAGGGAGGTTAAGTTTCTTGGCTGGATATTGATCGTTTATACAATTGTCACTCTGGCAGAAATGGTGCCGATGACTATCACCATGAATTTAAATGGCTCATATGGGACAGAAAATAGCTCAGAAGAGTTCTATTGGTTAAGTCAGATATTCAAAATTCCTGCACTATACGTTTTGGGTAGGCTCTGTCTGGTCTTTCCCGCTACAGCTGTTGATGGAAAGGCGGGGCTAAAATGGTCCTGGCTCATCACTAAAGGGAATGGGTGGCGAGTTTTTGTCATCGTTGGTCTAGTACCATGGATATTTTCTTGGCTAGTGTGGTTAGTTTGGAGAGAAGAAGCTACTTTGGTCGAGCAGGTTTTATTAACATTAGTTACTTATATCGGGCTGGCTGTTGAGATATTTATGTTGTCTCTTACGTATAAAGAGCTTTCGAGTGAGCAATATAAATTGGAATGAACGACCTAACAAGGCCGGTCAAGAAGGACAGTCCTCCGCGGTGTTCGTTTGTGCTGAATAGCACAATCCTCTCACCGCTGCGGCCTGCCTCTTACCGGCGACGTTATCACAATCCAAGAATTTGTCCTTAAGACGCAAATCTGAGACAAATTGGAATTTAGTCGACTGTCTCTTAAGGTTAAGGATTGTCAGACAAATGCGCCCCTCACCCTTGCTTGAATTTCACACGGTC
>JAAELB010000483.1 GCA_024227155.1 Desulfobulbaceae bacterium | reverse complement strand
TTAACCTTGGTGATGGAGTGAGTGGAAATTCATTGTAGACCCAAGCAGGAATGGGGTATTCCATTTCTGTATTATAAATCATACAATCCAGACCATTATTTTACCGAAAGGTACTGTTATGGGTACACTGGAAGAACTGTATGATTTACGACAAAGTGCTGAAAAATTTAAAGAACAACCAGATGCCGTGTATGCTATTTGGCAAGTCCCAGCCCATCAGGTTGGGCCAATTAGTAATAACACCCAAAGTAAAATTCAAGTACCTCTGGTGTTAGACCAGGGGATTGATAAAAATTGCCATTTCATCTACCAAGTGTCTGAAGAACGAGCGGATGTAGTGTTCTCCGATCAATCCGAAAAGGGGCAGGATGAAGGTTCAGAGTATACTTCTGTTCCTAAATCCTGTTTTCATATGTTCACTTCTGGGGATCAACCCCCTAATTGGGGTTCATCACCAGCTAGTATCTTTGGGATTTCAAAGGGGTCATATACACCTGTGGAACAGGAGATAGTAAATATTTTCCCTGCTCACATGAGATGTATGTTGCCACCATCTGGAGTCTTGGGGGTTGAACATTTGGAACGGGTTGCCAACCTGATCGTAGAATATCAGGATGTGTTTGTTGGAGCGGATGGAAAAGTGGGTTATACTGATATTATGACCCATAAGATTAATACTGGGGATACTGAGCCCATCAAAGCTCGTACCAGAAAGAAATCATTCCTGGAGAGGGACCATATCACCAAAGAAGTAGCTAAAATGCTTTCTTCTGGTCAGATTAAACCTAGTAACTCTCCCTG
>JAAELB010000482.1 GCA_024227155.1 Desulfobulbaceae bacterium | reverse complement strand
TACCTGGGTATTTTAAAAATACCCCAAAGTACCCCAAAGTACCCCAAGGTACCCCAAAGTACCCCAAAAGTTTAAAAGTACCGAGGTACAGGTACACGTACTTTGCAGCTATATACTTGTAATATATTTTATAATGAATCAGAGTTGGGTCGAACTGTACCCTGTACCCCAAAGTACCTGTACCTGTACCCCAAAGTACCTGTACCCTAGGGTACAGGTACACATCTGTAAAGTACCTGTACCTGTACCTGGGTACTTTTAAAGTACCCCATAGTACCCCAAAAGTACCCCAAAAGTTTAGGGTATTTTGGGGTACTTTGGGGTACTTTTAAAATACCCAGGTACAGGTACACCTGAGGTATTTTCTGAGTATTTTTTGTGCAGTATGGAGATTTTACATTCATTATAAAATCAATTACCAGTATATTATTAGTTTTATTAGCCATTAATCATAAAAGATACAACTTTTTGCAGAATAGTCAATTTTCCAAAGATAACTGTTTTTGAAAAATGACAAAAGATACCTGAATAAACTATATAAAATATATGTTTATGGTCAATTTCATAGAATTATTCAAAAACAGCATTAATGTCCAATCTAAGATTATCAATAAGATATATCTATATACTGCTTAAAATACTGTATTATCTAAAGCTTCCAAATCTCTTAAAACTCTTGTCTCTTCATTGGAAATAGAAGAACAAGTCTAGCATTTGTCAACCATTGTTTGATATAGAATAGAATTGCTGAAT
>JAAELB010000481.1 GCA_024227155.1 Desulfobulbaceae bacterium | reverse complement strand
AACGAGAGCACCGTTTAACAGTAATCCGGGCATAAAAAAGCTGACGGCGAAAAACGAAGAGCCGGTAAAAGCCAGCGCCAGAAAACAAAATGAAGCTTGCAATGCAAACACGCCTGGTCTGGCAGACGCGCTGTGACGCCAGCTTATGACCACCAAAGCAGCAATATTTTCTAGTTTTGAATAAGAATTTTGGACGAAATGCAGTACTGGTTTAAGGCTGAAGACCAGAAAGGCAAACGCAACTTCAATTCCACCAAATTGCAGCAGCATAGCGATTTCGGGAGCAATCACCGCAACGGCAATTATGGCTACACCAATAATGAGCTTTTGAAATAAGGATAGGTCTTCCCAGTTTTTCATTTCAATTCCTTTTTCATGAGAAACGTTATAGCACTAACCTATCAGATATAGTGACGTTTTACTAAACGAAAAGTGTCTTTGAGTATTAATTTCGCATTTAGAACAAAAAGCGACGCTGTTTACAGTTTAATTACCCGCGTGTATTTGTGATAGGTGCTCGGGAGTAACAGAACGCCTGTGTTGCCGCCATTCGCTGTGGTCGTGATACTTTTCGTTAGGCACTTGCGCCAAACGTTACGTTTATTTCCGGGAGTTTTTTAAGCTTGCGAGATTGTATGATTGCGTCTTGAATAGCTTTTATCTGTTCTTTTGGCCGCAGACTCAATATTGACTGAGTAAAATCCTTTACCGAAATAGCCCAATCTCGATCATCAGAGCATTGAATAACATTTTCTAAATGTAAATGCGCCCCTTGAAAGTCTAGCGCATGTAAACAAGCTAAACCCTTATTCAGATACCCCCAAATATTCTGCTCTCCGCCCTTGGTGTTCTCTAACACAAAAGCCTTTGCGAGCTCAGGAGAAGACATAGATTGGCGAAGGCTAAACACGCATTTCTTTGCTTTCTCTGCTAACGCTATTGTATCTCTGGAAAATGAGTCCTCATCCTTGAATTCTATGAATGAATTCTCTCGATATCCGATATCGAATGACATGTAATCTTTGGGGTACCAAAGCCAACTTATTCCAACATTAAGATAGGTACCTTTAGACCAACTTGACGGCTGAAACTCTACCATGATTAGCCACCACCCATTGTCGTCTAACCATAACCGGGACTGCCCTTTTCTGACCAATCCAATAGGTTTCAATACTTCCCTGGCGGCTTTATTGATTAACTTGTTATGTACTGGTGTTGCCATTCATCCCTCTTCTTCCCTAGCCTTTGAGCAGTCACTCTGCCGCGTTTGCTTAGCTTAATCCCGCAATAATGTGTTTGTGCTCGCTCTTACCCGCTTAAGTGCCACATTAGTATTTTTCACGATGCTTTTTAATATGCTCGTTTATTCCTTTGACTCTATTGATGCAATTTTTCTTATCCGCGCCCGACAGGTCACTGCAGCTTTGAGGTTTTGGTGCTCCCTCTGGTTTTTCGCCGGTGAAAACGTAGTTTAATATCGCTAGGTCAATCTCCCCTCCGAGACCTGAAAGCGATGCATCATCGCCAGGTCGCTGCGTGTTTTGGCGTTGACTGGTGTTTGAGGTTTCTGGAAGCTTACTGTCTAAAACCGCACCAACAATAGAACATCCTTCTAACATCAGAAGAACAACAACTCCAAGCATTTTCATATTCTTAATTCCTGCTGATCGCTTATGTGTTCAATATAAACAAATGGACATTTATGAACAGTAATTGTTGTAACCCCAATTTAAACAGCAGTCTTTAGTAGAATTTACGCAGCATCCAGTAATTTTCTGGGAGATATGCGGCCTATTGCTGTATTAGGTCGCTCATTGGTATGCAATCAACGCCATTCTGTTGCCAGTTGTTGTGTCGGTTCGATGGAATTTATAAATGCAACATTAAGAGCTCTATAAAGGGCTACATATTGATCTTGAAATAGTGGTAAAGGGGCTAATTTTTCATTGACAGCCCGGACGCTCATATGTGTTAGGGAAGATGCGAATAAGTCCCCGATGTGAGATCATAGCTGCATAGTAAATTACAGCCATTACCGTCCATGAGCCAACAGTTAACTTTTGCCGATAGTGAGTTTTCCAGCAAGCGCCGCCAGACCCGCAAAGAAATTT
>JAAELB010000480.1 GCA_024227155.1 Desulfobulbaceae bacterium | reverse complement strand
TTACCGCTTAATCCTGCAAAGATTTCTGGTGTCTGCAACAGGTTGTTATGCTGCTTAACCTATGAGTATGATACTTATCGAAATATGAAAAAGGGAATGCCTCGGGTCGGTAAGCTTATTCGTTTTGACGAAGAGGTGTATAAGGTTACTCGTCAAATTCCTCTGTCAAGTCAAGTGCTGGGGATAAGCAGTCAGGGTGAGGAAAAAACATTCTCTGAAGAAGAATGGCAGGCCGCTGAATCGGTACAGAAAACACAACCCAGAAAAGGGCAGGCAAAAAAAGCAACGGCTCCGCCTTCTCAGCAAAAAAAATCAGGTAAATAACCCTTTGAGTAGTCAGAGGATTGGCAAGATATAAAAGCCGGGTTGAGTTGCAATCATTCAACGTGGCGTTGAACTCGTTATAACATTTCAATTGTGTAATTCTGATGAATACCTATGTAACAACACCTATTTATTATGTAAATGCGATGCCCCATCTTGGGCATGCATATACCACTATTGTCACAGATACCTATAGTCGTTTTTGCCGGTTGTGCGGTGAAGGAGATGTTCGTTTTCAAACAGGTACCGATGAGCATGGAGAAAAGATTGTTGAAGCGGCAGAAAAGGAAAATGT
>JAAELB010000479.1 GCA_024227155.1 Desulfobulbaceae bacterium | reverse complement strand
TTGTTTAAGTATTTTATAACTGGAGATAAAAATATTGTCATCCTCCTATAAAATAAAAAGATTATCCTTTTTGCTTATCATCAACCCCCTAAATTAGGCCTTCGATTCTAATTAGTGAAATCATTAATTGATCTGCTCAATTCAATAAAATTAACCATACAGTATATGGTAGTACAAAACAAATTCAATTTCATATCTAAAATTATTCTATATGGGAAAGGTATCTCTCAAATGAATCAATCCGTTATTAAACTTTTGTACCCCTTCACGGGGGTGCTCACTTGTTTTTAATCCATTGAAATTACAGTAAATATTGTTCTTTTTCCAACCTATTGAAATAATTACAAAAAAATCTAGATTTTTCATTTCTAGTATGTTACGCTCTCTTCATGGAGCTAAAAAGACCTTTTCCAGATTATATTTTTCACACTATCCCTGAACCGGTTCGGCAATATATCATTCATTTGGAAAACCTTGTGTTGATCCAGACTAAAGCGATTTCAGGCCTGGAAAAAAGAGTAGCAGACCTGGAACACCGTCTCAATAAAAACTCACAGAATTCCAGCAAACCGCCGTCATCAGATCCTCCATTCAAAAAGCCTTCAAAAAAGAACAAGAAAGGCAAAAGTAAACGCAAACAGGGCGGACAAAAAGGCCACAAGGGCAATCAGCAAAAAAAGATGGAACCTACTTCCGAAACCCCAATAGTCCCAGAAAAATGTAACTGCGGATCTTCATCATTTTATCCTGAGAGCATAAAACCGTTCTACACTCACCAGGTGATAGAATTGCCCGATATTAAAATGGATGTGCTGCATTTTATTCTCCATCAAGGCACATGTTCACAATGCGGTAACGTTGTAAAAGCTAATCTTCCAAATGATCGCCGTACTGGATACGGTCCCCGGCTCAGTGCTCTTATTGCCGAGATCAGCGGTATAAATGGAAACAGCCGAGAGACAGTTCGCACTTTCTGCCAGTCGGTCCTCAATTTCTCAATATCCACCGGGGCCATTCAAAAAGTTATCGACAGGGCATCAGAAGCCCTGAGACCTGTTCACGAAAGAATCGGAAACATAGCCCGCAATAGCGAGATCAACCATGTCGATGAAACCTCATGGTTCCAGAATGGTGCTTTGAGATGGTTATGGGTCATGGTGAACAGCACCGTAGCATTTTTTATGATCCACCAGAACAGATCCAAGGCTGCTTTCCTTGAGCTGATTCAGGATTGGGAGGGAATCCTGGTCAGCGACAACTACGGTGTTTACGCAAAGTGGGTCAATCTCAGACAAACATGTTTGGCCCATTTGATTCGAAAAGCCAAAGCCCTCGCTGAAAGGAAAGATCCCATAACCAAACGGTTCGGCCAGTCTGTGAAAAAGGATCTTCAGCTTCTTTGCCACTGGGCAAAAGCACCTCCGGAAGATCAGGAATGGCGGAGATTTTATCAACGCTTTATGGATTTAATCTTTGATCACCAGGATTTTGAGGGGGAAGTCGGCACTCTTGCCCGATCACTGATAAAACAGATCGAATCACTTTGGCTGTTTCTTGATATCGTTGGCGTCGATCCGACCAATAACCTTGCTGAACGTACCTTACGCTATGGCGTCCTATGGAGAAAAAGAAGCATGGGAACGCAGAGCGAAAAAGGCAACCGCTGGGTGGAACGAATACTGTCATTCAAACAGACATGCGCACTTCGGTCCATAGACTCATTCCCACTGATGGCAGATCTGATAGATTCATATTTCAAAGAGATAGAACCAGATCTGTCCTGGATCTGAGCACAAATTACTTACGGCATCCCGTGAAGGGGTACGAGATTTCTATAATGGCTACGTCTTTTACCTTCCGAAGTCGTAGTTTATCCCCCTTACCGGATCACCATTTCCACCTGCATCACGGCCTGGCCACCGTCTGTACTGTCTCCCGACGGTATTTGCGGTTCGATGACAAACAGCCTCTCCGATTCGACCGGCCCATTTTCAACCAAAAAATCAATTGTCTGATTCATTCTTTCGATTGCAAGGAGCCGCAGGTCACCGTCGCTGACCCGAATCTGTTCTCGTAATTTCTGTTTCATCATGCCAATAAGCGACTGTCGCTCATTATTGGACTCATTTGTCTCAGACTGCACCAGTTTGACCTGCTTTTTTAGCAACCTCTTTTTCTTTATTGTCTCAAAAAAGCCTATTTCTTCTCCCTCTTCAATCTCTTTAAGTTTTAGAACTTGAAAGGCTTTGGCAAGATAATGCGGATATTCCTCATCATTAATCTCGATGCTTTCAGGCGGGGCATTTTCTTTGATGTCCCTGTCCTGCATTTTCTGTACTTTCAAAAACTGATCAAATCGCATCTGTGTCAGGGCTTCCCTATCTTTCCGCGGATCGACTTTGCCTATAATATCCATCCGCAGGCTGGGCCGTTCATACAGTACCTCAGCCATTTTTAATAGATTTGATCTGGCGTCTTCAGTCAGTTCTGCCAGACCGGGACGAAAGGCTACGTACTGCAAATCCTCGCCATCAGGGATCAGAGCGCCAAGAAGGGCAAAGGGTGAAGTTGCCGCCTTAGCAATCAAATTAAAAAGTATCTTGAAGATCACCCCGCCAATACTGAACTCCGGATCATCTATATTGCCCTGCACAGGAATATCGAGGCTTATTTCTCCGTTCCGGTTTTTGAGCAACGCAATGGCCAAATTGATAGGCAGATTGACCGCGTCCGGACTGTCAACCGTTTCCCCCAGGGTAAACTGATCAAGAAAAATTTGATTCTTGGCCTCAATCTCACTGTCATCAACAACATAGTGCAGATTAAGTGTCAGTTTCCCTTTATCCGTTTTATAACCGATGAATTTACCGGTATAAGGAGAGGTGGGGCTCAGGTCAATATCGTTAAAATCTATATTTAGATCAGCATATAATTTTTCTTTTAACGGATTCATTTTCCCACTGATGTCAAGAAGTGCGTGCTGATTGAGCTTGGCGGTAATTTTCACTTTAGCCAAGGCCTGCTCAAGCGATGAGAGGCCGGTTATCGAGCCGTTCACCTCTTCAAGGGATGCGCTATATGCCGGTTTTATCTTCTGGTCCATGAAGTCGATTTTACCACCTTTGATCATGATATTGTTTATTTCTATCTGAGTGGTCTGTTTCTCTTCCTTAGTGGCAGGTGTTTCAGGTTGACTATCATTTGCATCAGGAGGGCGTTTCAGTGTGGCAAGATTCAAAGTACCGTCTTCTGCAATGATCAGTTTGGTATACAGATTTTTAAGGCTGATCTCCTCTATCCCGATAGATTGTGGTTTGTAAGAATAGTGGAGGTTATTGAAGTTCAGGCTTTTCCAGCTCAACAATTCTTCCCGCAACAGGCTGTCCCGGATTGCCAGGTTTGATGCCTGGCTGTTGCCGCTAAACTGAAAAACAATCCCTTCCTCATCGGTTTGCTGAAGGTCAAAGTCGCCCTGTGCAGCAACGGCACCATCTTTTAAAACGATATTGAACTGTTCGGTAATGTATGGTGAAAATTTTTGTATATCAATGTTCTTAATGTCCAGGGCCAGTGAGGAGGAAAGTGGGATGATGCTTATTTTACCACGGCCGCTGATTTCGCCGGTCTCATTTAATTTTAGCTTAAACTCAAGATTACCTGTGTTGTTTTTTTTATTAGAAATATCAGTAAGGCCAAAAGCAAAATTATCAATTTTAGTGATAGCCGGTTCAGCTGGGACATGGTCCTCAAAGGTGGCGGAATATTGGTCAAACTTGGCTTTTTTTAATTGAACAGACCAGGCTTGCACGCTTTTCTTACTCGAGTCGTTCTCAGGCCTGGTGTCTGAGACATGCTTTTGTGACTTTTCTGGTGATCTGATTATCTCTTCCAGATTAATTGTACCATTCTTATTTTTAACTATGGAAATATCAGCCTTTTGACTCTGAATAGCACCAATAATAACGGTCTTCTCTTCTAATTGAAATTCAGTATCGAGAACACCTAACTGCGGTACTCTGATGATCTTTTGATTTGCCGTGTCCTCAAGTATGAAATCGGTAAGTGTAACAGCGAGGTTGCTGAGGCTTGTTTTGGCAACGGTATCTTTTTTTGAATAGTGAAAGGTGGTTTGCATATCAACTTTGCCGCTGGTGAGATCAGGAATCAGAATATCTTGCAGATATGGGACATACTTGGTGAGCATGATACCATCTATTGCAGCATCTCCATCTAATGCAAGCGGTGAGATGGAAAAATTACCCTTAAGGGTCAACGATTCATTGACTTCGGTCTTGACGGTAATATCCATTTCAGCTTGTTTTTTCTCGATAGTACTGAAATTGACTACTTTAACATCAATCGGGCTCAAAGTGGTAATGAATGGTTCGACCATAGTATCCTTATACTGCAAGCTGCCCTGCTGAATTAAAATCTCAGCAACACTTAATCTGACAGACGAATCACTTTTTTCACTATTTATTTTTTCTTGCGGGTTTTGCCCAAGGGCAGCTGAATTCGTGAGTAAGGATAATGGTAAAATATTTCTATCAGTCAGGCGTTCGAGTTCCATATCCGGTTCTTTGATGGTGATATTGGCAACATTAATTTCCTTTTCAAGAAGATTTGAGTCGGCCATGATTATTTTGACATCCGGAAGACGGACGTAACTTCTGGCCTGTTGGTCGACGATGTCTATGTCCCGCAGGGAGAACAGACCGGTAATGGATAATTTGGAGGTGTTGTCCAGCTGTTCGAGATATAAAAGCCTGGCGTCAATATCAAGAGTAGCAGACTTCAGGGTTAATTTTGATTCAATTGGTATATATCTAAGGTATTCAGGGATATTGATATCGTTGATCTTGACATCAATCGATGTCTCGCGGGAGTTGGCAAATGGTTTCGTTTTCCCTCCCAGGGAGAACTTTGAGTTGTTGATGTTGGCAGAAAATGCCGGCTGCACATGATTTTCAATCTCATAATTAAGGTTTGAAATTGATGGCACAGAAAGAGTTATTTCGGTTATCCGGTTCTTTTTGTCTTTAAAAATATCATGAAAATCAATTGTTCCTTTTGTGATGGTAATATTGTTGATTGAAAAAAAAAATGGTCTGGTCTCTTCTGACGGGGGTGATTTTTCAGTTTTTTTTGACAGAAGATCTGCAAAACTAAAGGTCTGATCCTGGTTGCGCGAAAAATTTATTTTTGGACCAGTCAAATCGACAGATTTGGTGATCAGCGCCATTTTGAAAAGGGAGACCGTTTGCAGATCGACAAAAACACGTTCAAAAGCAAGTAGACTGCCTTTAGTGTCCTTCCGTTGCAGGGCAAATCCCTCGATAGTCGTAGTAAGTGCATAGGGATTCAGTCGTATTTTATCTATTGTGACCTGACGGTGCAGGATCTCGGGTAATTTTTTCTCCAGCAACAATTTGACTATTGGAGGCAATACAAAAAAACCGACCAGTGTATAGAGAACTACTATCCCTGTAGCCCAGAGCATCCTTTTCTGGTTTCGGCTGAGGGCTTTAATCCTTTGAGTGAAACTTTGAGGAGCTTCTTTTTTTGTCATAACGATTCCATTTTTAAAAGAGTTCTCTTTTAAATGGTTCATGTATTAATAATTGTTCAGTGAAAGGCTAAAAATGGTCCTATTCAGCAGCTTTAACTTAGGATAGGAAGTTTCTTTTTGTCAATAAAAGTATGAGAAATTGTTAAAATGATGAAATATCCATTTATTATCTTTCTGTTTGAGAATACTTAGTGCCCGAACGAAAACCCCCTATTTTCCCAATTACGGCGTTGGGACCAAAATTTCAATCCTCAAAATACTAAACAATAATATTACATAGAAATGACGACAAACAGTCGTACCGGTCTTACAGCATTTTGCGTTAAGATACATCATCATACTTTTTGTATATAAACCGGCCATGCCGGATATATGGAAGTCTTCCGGCAGATGTAAGGTGAGCGCACCCCAACTCCATAGGCCCAAATTTTGCAATCTCTTGAAATGGTGCATATCCACCTTTGTGTTTTAGGCTCATGATCAAAATAAAATCTCCCATATGGCTTGTCTTTTATTCCGTCTTCTTCGTTG
>JAAELB010000478.1 GCA_024227155.1 Desulfobulbaceae bacterium | reverse complement strand
TCAAGAGGACTTTTAAGATCGGCGAATCTAGCCGGAACTATATGGAGATAGATTGTGGTGGTTTCAATTGAGGTGTGGCCGAGAAGTTGGCTGATGGTGTAGAGGTCATAACCATTGTATAATAAGTGAGTTGCAAACGAAGAGTATGCAGGCTACACTCTTTGGTTATTTGAGCTTTTTTTTGCTCTGTAAAGAGCTCTTGACACAGAAGTAGGCGTGATATGTGAGTCAGGTTTTCGACCGGAAAAGAGCCACTCCCCTGGAGAATATTTCTTCCAGTACTCTCGCAATTCGCAAAGTAGCCTTTCGGATAAAACAGTGTAGCGGTCTTTTCGTCCCTTGCCTTGCTCAATTCTAAGCATCATTCTTGATGGGTCACTTTCGATATGTTCGGGTTTAAGGCGGATGGCTTCAGATACTCGAAGCCCTGCACTATAAATTGTTTTGAGCAAAACCCGCTGTTTAAGGTTTACAGCACAGGATAGCAATCGGCTAACCTCTTCCATGCTAAGAACTTGTGGCAATTTTTTGCTTCGAGGCCGTGATGGTAATCCAAAACGGTCATCAACTTCTCGATTGCAGAGATGTTTGTAAAAATATGTAATGCCGCACAAATACGACCCGCATGATGATCGTGCTAATTTTCGCTCCAATAAGAGGTGGCGAAAATACGACCGCACCTGATCGTCGGTTAATTTCTCAGGAGATTGGTTGTGGTATTTAGCCAGCCCTTTGACGCCATTTACGTAGGTTCGTTGTGTCTGTTTCGCCAGACCGAAAAATTGCATGTGTTCAATGAATTTTTCTCTGATCGCGGTGCTCATGTTATGCCTCCTTGATTAAGTGAATAAGAATGATGCTACAAGTTCTTATCGGCCCAAAAGGCAATATTATTGAAAATGAAATTCGAGATGGAGGTTAACACTAAAAAAACGTGCGCGTGGGCGAAGCCCTAAGCGCACAAGTGTAATGAGTGCGATTGGATCAAAGGAAATATAATCTGAGGTATCAGATAAATAGATTGTTTATGCACAGGGTTGCTTTTTTCCGCGTAGCGGTTCAGTTCTGTCGTAGAATCTTGCAAAATGCCTAACCATGCCAGACCGAAATTGTCGAGTATGTTAGATACAGATTTTCAGGAAGAACCTCCTGTTTAATGTTTAACTGCCGAACTTGAGCTTCTTATATGCGACCTAACCCGAATAGATCGGAACTTTCTAAAATGCTTGGATAAGTACCTTCACGAAATTATTTTCTGCCACAAAAACGCAGAAAATAATTTCTAAGGTACTAAAGCTGTAATTATGGCGCAGATCGCCAGCACACTTCATTGCCTGCTTCAGGAAGTAGAGGGATAAACCGCGATAGTACCAGTGATACGGACGCCAATGCTGCACCCGTGATAAACACCGCAGCCGGTGAAATAATCCAGAGTCCACCATATGCCGCAGGCAGGACAACCGCTGCAATATGGTTGATGGTAAGAGACACACCGGCAGTTGGAGCCATATCCTTAGGATCGGCAATTTTCTGGAAATAGGTCTTCATGGCAATGGCCATGGAAAAAAACAGGTGATCCAGGATATACAATGCTACGGCAATCCAGGGATTTTGAACGAAGGCATAGCCTAGGAAGATGATGACAAGGCCAATGTATTCCACGGTCAGTGACCGACGTTCCCCCCATCTGCCGATCAGCTTTCCGATCTGTGGGGCACAGATCACATTCAAAGCGCCGTTTACCAGGAACATGATGGAAATAGCAGCAGCATCAAAACCGAATTTTTCCACCATTAGAAAGCCTGCGAAGACCACGAATATTTGACGACGGGCACCACCCAGGAACTGAAGCGCATAAAACAGCCAGTACCGTTTGCGCAGGATAACCTTCTTATGCTGCTCGACTTTCTGGGGAAAGCAGGGAAAGACCAGCCAGCAGAAAACAGCAATGGAAACGGTAGCGCCACCGCCGATTAGATAGACCGTTTCCATGGTCACATCCAAGATATCAAGCATCATCCAAACTAGGCCATATACCAGCAACGAGGCAAAGGAACCGATCGCAACCATGCGTCCCATGTTATGAGCAGCCGTGGTTTTTTCAAACCATTGCAGCTGCAACGACTGGTTCACGGTTTCATAATAATGAAATCCTGTGGACATCAATACGGTGGTAGCATACAGCCCAATGACGGAAGGAAAATATCCAGTAGCTGCTGTCCCGATTCCCAGAAGCAACAAAGAGACCAATGCCAGGGTCTGTTCGCGCATCAGCACCAGGACAAAGACCACGGCAAATGACAAAAAACCTGGAATTTCTCTCAGGGACTGTAAAATGCCGATCTCTACTCCAGTAAAGGCGGCACGCTCAATGGCGAAATTATTCAGCAGGGCCTGCCATGTCCCAATGGCCAGTGGCATGGCTGCTGCCATGATAAACAGCAGAATCTCAGGTCGTGTCCATTTTGAAGTGGAGAACATATACGTTTCTTTTCAGTCAATAACAAAATATGAGCTTTATTTATTCTTATTTCTTTAAAGACATTTGTATTGGCAATGTCAACCATTTAAGAACATAAGAAAAAATATCTTATTCCTGTTAGCTCACAATAGCCATTTTTTATGAACCTAGGAGCCTGTCCGAAAATGGCCTTTTGCCCAAACTCTTCGGAATTTGAAAAAAATAATGCTCGCAATATTAACTATATGGCTGCGCTTATTTTGTTAAAATTTCTCGATTTTGACCAAAATCCCTATTCTCGGACAAGCTCCTAGGGCTTTTTCATCGCACTCAAGCACCAAAAGTTGCTCCAACCGCCGGATCGTATTGTGATAATTATACGGTTTCCGGCAGCTGGTAAATCATACTGCAAGCTGTTGGTTCTAGGTTGAATGACTGCGAAGGAAGTGTTTCGTGGGAGCCGATGACGAGAAAACCTCCAGGAAGCAGTGACTGTAGAATCCTGTCCAGGACTATTGATTGGACGCGAGGAGAATGATAGGTGAGTAGGTTATTGCGCAGGAAAATAGCATGAAATCCCCTGTCCGGCAATGCACTGAAAAAGTCGTGATGCTTCCAGGAAATACCATTCTTGAATGTCGATCTGATAACATATTCGTTTCGATGATCTGACGGGTGAAAGCAGGTTGAAAGCATGATTGGCCCCAACTCTCGCAGGCTGCTCTTCTGGTAGATACCTTTTTGTGCTCGCTCAAGGCATGCATTGTTTGCATCCGTAGCAAGAATTTCTATTGGGGAAATAGTGGCCCAGTGCACCTGATGCAAGATATTGAGACTGTAGACTTCTTCTCCGCAGCTGCAGCCAGCAGACCAGATTTTCAATACATCCGTTTTCTCAAGCAAGAAAGGGAAGACAGAATCAACCAGACTGGTCCAGAGCTTTCTGTCCCTGAAAAAACGTGAGATTGTGATCCGCAGAAAAAATAGCAGTGTCTCTTGTTCAGTCCGGTTCTCATCAAGGACATCTAGGTATTCTTCAATCGAGCTACAACCCAATAACTCCATATGTTTGCTGATCCTCTTCATCGGCCTTCTTCGGACTTTTTTATAGCCCTGCCAGGATCGATGGTAGTGGTCGAGTAGAACCCTGAAGTCGGAGTCGGTAATCATTTTCTTGTTTGCTGTGATTGCTTTATTGTTGCCAGGTGCAAGGTAAACGATGTGAAATCAATAGTATCAAGTTACTCAACAACTATCAAATCGTACAAGTGCCTTACTCCAGAAAAACTGTAATTAAAAACAAGAAATATGGAGATCTTATTTGAAATTAAGAACTTGAAGAAGCCTCCAGGGTACTTATTCAAGCATTTTAAAAAATTCCGATTTATTCGGGTTATTTACATTTTTATCAAAACAATTTTGCAATAACTGAAAAGATAATTATTTCATTAGAGGTGTATGGCAGTTTTTGACATCATGGTGTGATATTTTTCGATATTTTTTAATTAATCCAGAACATATAGAGAGGAATCATGCTCGCAACAGATAAAATATCCAACGGATTCAAAGCAATCGTAGAAGAAGCTGAAAAAATGGTAGAGGCTGGCGCTCCAGAAGAGGTCGTACAAGGGCTTAAGACCATTATTTCCATTGCTAAACATCAGAGTGATATTCGCGGAGCAAAAGCGGGCGACTGTAAGTCCCACTCAAGTTGCAAAAAGTAGCGGGAAATAGTAATAAAAATCGACTCTGAAGTTTATCATCAAATACAGGGCAGGGGTAGTGGCGTAGTTCAATTGACTATAATTACAGATATTAATTTTTATCTATTTGCTATACCTGTTATCCTGTTGTACGGCATGGCAAAAGGTGGTCTTGGGCCTGGAGTGGGCGCAATTTGTGTTCCTCTCTTATCCTTTGTCATGGAACCTATGCAGGCTGCGGCGATCATGCTGCCCATTCTCTGCGTGATGGATATTTTTGCCGTATATCATTTTCGCAGGAACTTCGATTTTCAGCGCCTCGCAATCCTTATTCCCTCAGGTATCGTAGGTATAATTCTCGCTTCACTGCTTATGGGACAGCTGCCAGCCGATGGAATACGGTCTGTTATTGGCGTCATCGTCATAGTGTTTTGTTTTGATTACTGGTTTCGAAAGGATGGAGGGGAAAAGAGCAATAGCGGCAAGATAAGTGGCTTTTTCTGGGGGACCCTGGCCGGCTTCACCAGTACGCAGATCCATGCAGGTGGGCCTCCTGTCAGTATCTATCTCTTACCGCAAAAACTCGATAAGGTGGTTCTGATGGGAACCATGGCCATTTTTTTCGCTGTCATGAATTATCTGAAGCTTATCCCGTATACCTTGATGGGTGCTCTTCATATAGAAAACATTATGACGTCTGTGCTATTGATGCCACTGGCACCAATCGGCGTGCGTTTGGGGAATATTGTTCTGTACAGAGTTCGCCAGCAGCTGATCTACAGGTTTCTCTATATAGCTCTGTTTGTCTCAGGTTTAAAGTTGTTGTATGACGGTTTCTTTTAGTGCCTTATTCTTTACTAGAAGTCAAAAAAGAGTTTCTGCTGTGCGGCTTCTGAAATAGCTACTACGGCTGGATGTCTGATAATACGTTCCACCGAGATAGCATAAAATTTTTCTCTGATTTCGTTTGTGCGGCCTATGATCTGCACCTGATATTGTTGCTCAACCTCTTTCTCAATAACTGTAGGCGCCATAAACACGCCTTCACCTGCCTGTCCAAAGACCTTAAGAAGGGCATTGTCATCAAATTCACCAGTTATTGCAGGATGAATCTCTAATCTTTCAAACCATTGATCGAGCATTCCCCGTAATGAGCTCATGGGCATGGGCAGAAGTATTGGTGCTCCATCAAGGGATTGTGGGAAATTATTTTTAAGCGTTTTGGCGAGGCTCTCAACGCCAAAGAAGGAAACACCGCACTCTCCCAGGAGATGATTATAGGCCTTGATACTCAAACTTGAACGAAGTGGCGTATCTGTCAAAACCACATCAAGATTGTGCAGCGCCAGTTCGGCAAGTAAGCTATCGTCTTTACCTTCGTGGCAGATGAGTCGGATCTTTTTTGAGAGTTTTCCAGCTGGTTCGAGAAGTTTTCTTGCCACCAGCTTTGGAACGACATCGACAATACCAACCTTTAAAGCTATAGGGCCTTCTCCGGGGTGGCCATGCAGGGAGTCCATCATTTCTCGTCCCAGGGAAAAAATTTCACCGGCATAGCGAAAGACAAGATGACCCATATCGGTAGGTTCCAAATTGCGGCCGACCCGATTGAACAGTTTTGCTCCGAGGTGATCCTCCAGCTTAGATAGTTGCGAACTCACAGTTGATGAAGCTAAATTGAGTTTGTTGCTGGCTGCAGTTATGCTCCCCTCTTTCATAACCGTCCAGAAGTAGAAGAGATGGTGATAGTTAAGCCATTCCAAATTGTTATAATCTCCGTGGCACTTATCTCGACTTATTTCCCGTTTATCGGGGTTAGCAAATTCTGATCGTGTTAATATGGCATTATGATAGCATGTTTAGCCATTTAGTCGATTTGTTTTGTGATTATGTCGTGGGAAGTGCTCATATTCCTTTCACTATGGTGAAAGGAATATGAGTTTGTGCTGCCTCACTGTTAGAATAGTGAACGGGGTCCAGCCTTCTTGTCCAGTTAAGCTGGGTTGTAAACTGTAGGCGCTGATTTAAAAATATTTTTCATTCCGGTAGGATTTGATAATATCGTTTACTTCAGCGTGAAGCGGCTGAGCCGCTTTAAATCCCAGCATATTGAAAGCCTTAGATGTGTTGAAATGACGGTCTTTGGTGAAAAAATCAACGCGCCTTCTGTACAGAGGAGGTTCTATGCCAAATGGTGCACATATAAATTCACATAAATCCCCTGCGAGTTGCATTGGTTTGACAGGTAGTTTTAGCCATGGTGCTGCAACATTACATTTTTTTGCAATGATATTCGCCAGATCACGGAGCGGTAGAGGGGTTTCTCCTGCAATGATGAAAATTTCACCATTGACGTTTGTTTTTTCCATGGCCAACACAAAACTGCGTGCCAGATCACGAACATCAACAAAATGAACAGTCGCTTGTCCCTTACCTACATAGAAAAATGTTCTGTTGGCAATCATTCGAAATAATTTTAAATTTCGAGTGTCACCTGGCCCATAAACCATGCCGGGTCGAATGATATTGCCACCAATCTTACCCTCCTTGAAATATTTTAAGGCGATTAATTCACCTTCCATTTTCGTTTGCTGATATATGTCTCCGGGGTTGTAAGGTGTTTCTTCGTTGGCCGGCGGTTCGCTCACATGGCCAAGGACTCCAACGGTTGAACAATGGACAAAGCGCTGAACGCCGGCCTCAATAGAGGCCTCTAACATATTTTGGACCCCGTTCGTGTTGACTTCTCTGAAAACCTTATCAGGAAATTTCTGTTGCCGGAAGAGTGCAGCTATATGGTAAACACCAGTTATATCTTCCAGAATAGGGGCTAAACTTTGAGGGTCTGAAATGTCCGCCTCAACAACCTCGACGCCGGGCAGGTTCTCTTCTAATTTTTGCCCTCCCGGTCTAACCATAGCCCGGACTTTTATACCGCGATTTGATAGTAGACGAACTAGATTACTTCCCACATAACCGGCTGCACCGGTGACTAAAAATCGTTCTTCACTCATAATAAATCCACTTTAGTGTCGTGCTTCTGAAAGCCTGTACTGAGTTCTGGCTAATTTTCCCGTTTACCGGGGTTAGTACCTTATAAATTACTTCCTATAAAGAATATTGCAATTTTCTCAACCTGATTCGTGCCGCTGAGCACTATAGTCTTTATAGATGCTTAGGGCAAACAGATAAATCCGCATCGCTGGTTAGGAAAAAGCGAATTGAAAAATGTTGGTCAGCAACCGTGCAATAAACGGCATTTTCTGTTGTTGTGTACAATGACCAATGCTATTGGCTAAAAGTTGACATACGAAAACAGCAGGGTTTTATATCAATTTTGATCTACATCAAGGAAATATCTTTCTCGATCCTGTTAGCTGACGGACTCGTAATATCTCAGATCTGCTTCGTTGTAGGTCTTGAGCGACGATTCGCCGTACCACATCCCCTAAATCTCAATAATATTGGTCACTCTAAATTTGTTATGAATTTAATACGTTTACTGCCGGTCTTTTTCAGTTTTCTACTTATAGCGGCTCATTTCCAAAGGGCGGGATTTTCGAGTCTCGCCATTATATGTCTGCTCTCCCCATGTCTGCTCTATTTTACCAGGCCATGGGCTGTTCGAGTAGTGCAGCTACTACTTGTTTTATCCGCAATAGAGTGGCTGAGAACGGTCGTATATCTGGTTCAATTGCGGCAGGAAGCTGGGATGCCTTTTACTCGACTGGCCATAATTATAGGAGGCGTCGCCCTGTGCACACTGGCCTCAGCTTTTATATTTCGGTTACCGAGCATCAAAAAACGATATAGTTGTGGAACATCACGAGAATAGGAAGTTAGTAGGAAATATTACAAAGTGGATTGTCTCATCTGACAGGTTTCATTTTTAGAACATACCTGGCAGGTTGTCCCAACCTTTGTGGTTTCGTATCCGGCCCCGATGCCTATGAGGCACGAAAGTGATTTAAAAGGCATCAATACTGCGTCTTCACGGATTTGCAGGTCAATCTTGTCCAGAGGCAAGAGAGGGCAGAGTTTGAGCTGGTCTTCAAGCTCCCAACCATGGATGGAGCCGGGGCTTAAAAAAGGGCTTACGCCCCATCCCAGCTCCCTGGCCTGCTCTTCAGCTATTTCCTTGACCATATCTCCTGCCTTTTCCAGTACCAGGAGGCCAATGAGATCAAGAATGAATGAGATCAGTATCTCTTTGCTATCTGATGCCCTCTGGGTTTCTTTTTCAATCTCATCACCCGCAGAAAAGGCGGCTATCAGGGCGTAACTGGCATCTTTGATAAAAATGGACGAATGACCAAGATCCAGATCTACTGGTTCGTCACTTTGGATAACAGACTTTTCGGGTTCTTTTTCGCTCTGCTTAATGGGGAGCCAGCGGTACACGATCGCAGGATTCCAGATGTTGTTAACTCTCTCTAAAGTTGTTTTAGCGGTGGCGACTATCTCGGGTCTTGTCGAGCCCGTTTGAAGTTTTGCTATAAGCTCGTCAAGGTTGATCTCAATCTTTACGTCGGTGAGAGCCTGGGGTGCTGTGTTTAAATTCTGCATTTGTCTTTATGGTTCCATTAATTACAGATTGAGGCGAATACCATTTACATACGAGAGGTTTTTCCCCCACTTTCCGATGGAGCAGTCACCGGCTGCAGTCATCAGCAGCCTTTCAAGGCCAAAGCCTAAACCTACCCAGGTGTCGGAGATTCCCCATGGGATATCAAGAGGGTGCGGCCCCATGGCAGCGGAGGCCACTTCAATGTTTTCAGGCCCTGAGACCACGTCTATTGTCGTTCCATAAACTTTTGAATCTTCAGTCTCAAGTCGGTAATCTGTAAGACCAGCAGTTGTAGCCACCAGGGAGGAGAGTTCTTTTAGTCTGTCATGTTTTTCATCCTCAGGGAGACCCATCTCCACCAGATTTAACATGGTGAATTCACTGTTGTGATTTTTTCGCTGAGGGCTTCCAGGGGGACCCTTCCTCCCTCGCTTAAAAAACTACTTAACTGTTTCATTTCACTTTTAACCTGTGCTTTTTCAAGTTGTTGAAACAGTTTGTTACGTTCGGCAGCACTGGAAAAAGAACCTGGAGTATCCTGCAAATTTATTCCCAGCTCTTTTAGCCTTCGTTCCTGGGTTATAGTCCAGGTTAGCTCTGTCAATGTAACCTCCATGTTCAAGTGTGTTGGCAAGACAAACCATTAAGGCGCTCGGTCAGGTTTGAGGGTTTTGTAATATCATCATCGCGGAAGATGCTGCAGTTTTTGATAACAGTTGTGTCGTTTATTTGCAACCTCATCCGGAGTACGGCCGGTAAAGATCATGGTGGCCACCCAGAATCTTTTTTTGCCTGGAATATGTACACGATTTCCAATTTAACGAATTTTTGCTTAATACCTTATAGACAAGCTACTGTGGTAGATTAAACAGGCACTTGCCTTTACTCAGCAAGCTTGATGCCACTGCTGTCAATGACAATTAATCGTTTCTTATAGAGAGCACCAATTGCTTTTTTGAAGACCTTTTTACTTACACCAAATAAGGCGTAAATCTCTTCGGG
>JAAELB010000477.1 GCA_024227155.1 Desulfobulbaceae bacterium | reverse complement strand
GGTTGCCGTAGAATAATGCTACAATTTTACCAAATATTGGTAAACCATTTAAATATAATGAAAATACAAATAGAACACTTTATGTTATAAAAAATAGTGGTGGGCAAAGAAGCACCAAATTACCACCACCACAGACACAGTCTGATACAACCCTTTGAAGAATTTAAAGGGAGATGACAGGGAGGCGTAGGTAACGGCCTACGGCTCCCGAAACCCACCTACCCATGCGCTTGATGGCATCCTCACTGTGTCCCAACGAAGCCGCATGGGTAGCCGCGCCAATTCTAGCCGAATGTGGCTTGAGGTAGGGGCTAAGCCCCGACCTAAGCACTCCCTGGGCAAACAGCTTACTGTATTTAGAGTAAGTAACCGGGGATCCATTTTTGTCGCAAAACAACAGTTTAGACGAAGGTCTACTGGCCAAGAAACGAGCCAAAGTGGCCACTGGGCAGAATTTTGAGTTGGTAGCACTGACAGAAATGGTAACCTGTTTGCCCTTGGAGTGCTTGTATGAACACATCTTTATAAACAATTTATTTTGTGAAAAGTGTACATTTTCAGATAGAATGGCATTTGGGGACTCTGTCATTTCCCCAGGACGTAAAAAGGCGTGAAATGACAGAGTCACCATAGCCTGGAATAATAAAACATCAAATGGGGCCCAGTCGCTGACCGTAGCCCCATCACATAGTAAGTGCAATAGATTCAAAGTCAAGGGGGGTCTGGGGTCCATCTGTGGACGCTCCTTTCGGAGACCCACCAAGGTTCTTCTAACCAAAAAATGGTCCGTAGGGTCTACGGGTGAGTAAAGCTTGTGCCAAAAGGCTATGGCCGATAATTTAGTGGCAATAGTAGCCGGGGAAAGACCTCTCTGAAAAAGGACCCCCATATACATGGTTATGTGAAGAGGGGTGGCAGGTAATAAATTTAGACCCGGTTCCAAAGAACCAACCCAATTAAAAAATTCATTTGTGACTTTGTTGTAGGAGCTAATGGTGGTTTTGGCCAGCGAAGACACTACTACTCCAGCAGCGAACTGTGCCATGGCAACAGTTTTCGGGGCACAGTGGTGGGCTTTTCCTCCAGCCAGGGGGCCCAGGTTCTGGCTTTTGATACCTGAAAACGGGAAATCAAATCCGCAATGACATTATGTCTTCCTGGGACATGCAAGGCACTAAAATGGACATTGTTAAGCATGGCCAAAACCACCATTTTCCTCACCATAGACATAAGAATTAAATCCCGTGACGTCTTGGATCGTAAGACATACACAATTGACAAATTATCAACTAAAAATACAATTTTTGTATTTTTAAAATGTTTGATCCAAAGACAGAAGGAGACGTAAATTGGGGTCAGTTCCTTAACCGCAATTGACTTAGACAACCAGTGGGGGGGAAATTTTCCCATGAACCATTTTCCCGCGAAAATGGAGGCAAAACCCTTGCCCGAGGCGTCGGAATACAGACGCCAATTTACGTCTACCTTCCAATCTACAGGAGGTAGAATGGGTGTACTGTTAAAATGACATAGGAAGTAATACCAGGCTTGTAAGTCCTTAATGCATTCTTTCGACACCCTGACAAAGTGGTTATTAGATTTGTGTCCGATCAATAAGTCGGCTATGCGACGGAGGAACGGGCGTCCAGGAGGGCCAGCCCGACAGGCCAAATTCAAAAAGCCATGAATCTGTTGGATGACCTTCACTTTGACCTTCCTCTTTTTGAACAATGGATCAATGAGCAATTTTGCTTTAACCACTTTGTCAGGGGGTAGAGACATGGTCATGGTAACAGAATTAAATAAAATGCTGTGCAGTTCTATGGAAGTGCACGGCCAAACAGTTTTTT
>JAAELB010000476.1 GCA_024227155.1 Desulfobulbaceae bacterium | reverse complement strand
TGTACAATGGTAAGACTAGTTGGTTAGATTACCTTGTACATTTTGAAATGATTGCAGAGATTAATAGGTGGGACCAGGATGAGATGGCTCTTGAATTAGCAACCAGCTTGAGAGATTCAGCATTGTCTGTATTGAGTGATATCGATGTATATGATCAGCGGAATTATGATGTTTTGGTCAGAGCTTTAACAACTAGGTTTGAACCTCCAAATTATGCCGAAGTTTACAAGGCAGAACTAAAATCAAAGGTCCGACAAAAAGGAGAAAGTTTGTGTGTGTTAGTTCAGGACATAAAGAGATTGATTAGGAAAATTTATGTTGGTGATCCCAGACAGACTAGAGATAAGTTGGCTACTGAAGCCTTTATTGATGCTTTAGGGGACATGGATATGGAATGGGAAGTGTCAAAGAACAAACCTTTTAATATTGATGTTGCTTTGCAGTATGCCATGGAATATGAAGCTTTCAGGACAGCCAGGAGCAAGAGGATGGGAAAACATGTGATCAGACTAACCAGTACTGAAGAAGATGGAGAACCAACCATGCAACGTGACTCGGGAGACCAGCAACCAGCTTCTTATCCCAGGAGACAGTCAACCTTCAGGATACCAACAGGGAGCACTTGCAATTATTGTAAGAAACCAGGTCATTGGAAAAAGGAATGTAGGAAGAGGATCAGGAATGAAGCTTTGAAAGAAGAATAAGCCGGGACTGGTACTAATGCCGCCTCATCGCAGCAGGGAAACTTGGGTTAGCTGATTCTGCAGTCCA
>JAAELB010000475.1 GCA_024227155.1 Desulfobulbaceae bacterium | reverse complement strand
TGTGTTATGGCGTATAAATATTTTAAATTGTTGTAAATCCATTATTTTCCCGCCCAAAAATTTTCGTTTTGGATAGTATATTACAAAAATTGTTAGTATTGCCAGTGGCTTTAGGGCAGGACAAAAACTGTGTGTGTAAAATATATATTCTATGTTGGTTAAATTATTGCAGTACTGTAAACCCATTTAATTTCGCGTCCAAAAAATTTTTGTCTCTGGGATCAAAAAATTTTCCCGCCGTTTAATTTCGCGTAAATCTTAAAAATCTTTACGCGAAATTAAAGGGAACGCAGATTTTGGGGTTTTTCAGTATTGAAATAAAGTTTATAATTCCCATGTGTATTGTGTCTTTTGGGCAAATACGTTCTAGTATTGTGTTCTATGTACCATAGATGTCATGTATACCAACCTAGTTGTTACTGTTTGGGGGTAGGTGGAATTTATTGGCACCACACTACAAAACCAAACTTTGGCAGCCCCGGTTGTTTTTAAGTCAAATAAACGTTTGGGGGGGGGCTGCTCCCAAACAAACTTTGGTTCTTCTTATTTTGGTTTTATATTAACAGCAAATCTCCCAAGTTATCAAAAATACTCAGTCATCGCGATGACTAGTTTTTTATAACTCCTTACGCCTAGTCCGTTTGTTATTGTTTTCGCCGTAGTCAGCCGCGTATTTCCGCGGTATCTCCAGTCTGTTTCGTGCTCCCATACCGGTCGCACGTTTGCTTACAATTGTTGTCAAAACCTATTAAAATTC
>JAAELB010000474.1 GCA_024227155.1 Desulfobulbaceae bacterium | reverse complement strand
CGGCAATTTACAGACCCCCACTTTTTGGTAGCAATATTGGCGTCATCCACAACCAGTTTTGTACTAGCATAGATAGAGGGGATATTCTCATAACTCACTGGCCCTCTGGTGTAATTTGAAAATTTCGGGTGACTTTCCCAATTATGGCCGAATAGATTAAAGTCGTAAGGAATTTCGGCTGGTTCGAGAAGTTCAGCTATTTCTCGTGGGCTGCCAAAATGGCTCCCTGTAAAACAATAATCTGATTGTAACTTTGAAGACCGTTTTCCTCCTTCAATACAATGAGTTGATGCTGCAATTCTGAGCAAATGAACTTTTCTTTGAAGCACCTCCTCCATGTATTGACGAGAAAAATCTGATGACGCAAAGAGCAGGTCGTACATATGCATCCAAGCTCTTTCACACCAACGATCAAACCAATTCCTCGCCCATGCAATAAGGTATGTTGAAGGTCCTACATTTTTTAACCTTGCAGGGTCAAATCGATCTATAAAAACAATGACAGCATCGTAACCTGATACGTCTACTTCCATTTCATCTTCATGTGAAGAAAAATACCCAACTACCGCATCAGTTTCATTTTCAATCGCATCCCCTAACTCACGTGCTGTGAAGTAATCAGCCTTATCCGTCTCAAAATCTATATCAGAAACTATCATTGCGACTGAATATGGTTTTGGGCACCAATATCCACTTTTGTTTATTTGGTCTTCCCGAAGCCTTCTCCTCAACCACCTACCCATTTTTTGTTGTAGAACAAACCTATTATCTTGCAGAGATGAATTCATTTTTACTGAAGAATCATAACGCGTTAACCCTCTGGCGTGATAGGCACCATGGCTAAGAAGAACCCCTGTCTTTTTACGATTAGATCTCATGTACTTCAGACAAAAGTCAACATCTTCTTGGCCATAAAAATAATCCTCGTCAAAACCTCCAACCAAAAGAAAATCGCTTTTTGACAATGCCATCATCGCTGCTGTTACCGCAGGTGTTTCAAAGAAATCTGGTTCATCACTCCAAAATGTGGACTGGCGTGTCTCGTATGCTTCAACAATG
>JAAELB010000473.1 GCA_024227155.1 Desulfobulbaceae bacterium | reverse complement strand
TTGCCGTCCGGGGTTTCCATTAAAAGATGATAATGATTATCCATCAGGCAATACGAATGGATTACAGCGCTGTATCGGTAGGTTGCAGATTCAAGATACTCCAGAAACTTTTCCCGGTCGCGCTGGCTTTTAAACACCGCTTTTCGCCCGTTACCGCGCGAGGTTACATGATAAAACGCACCCGAATAAGTTATCCTGAGGGGACGAGCCATCTTTCTTTCCTGGTAGACATTGTTTTGTCGTCCTCTCTTCTAAATCGGTTGGCGCAATATGTCAAGCGTGAAGACCTGACCCCGTTGTTTTTTTGGTCAGCAGGTGGTTTTCAGTGTCCCCACCTGCTGGCCTTCAATTTGGTGATAAAATTTGGATATCAACAATGTCTATTAACAGGTTGATAGTAAATGTATATAGCAGCAGTAGTCTGTAAATTAAGGCCTTAAAACAGGGCTATTCTATTTCTTCGCACGTTTTTCATACCAATCTTGGCCTCCATACATTTCATCGACGCATTCAGGGCAAATTCCATGTGAAAATTGAACACCTGTATGTTCGTCGAGATATTTTTCAACCTCCTGCCAATAATTATTATCGTCACGCACTTTTTTACAATTCGCACAGATTGGAATCAGTCTGCGGAGTTCGACTATCTCAGTGACGTCTTCCATGGTAAGGATTACATTTTTTTGATCCATATATTCAAATTCAGATCCGCTTATGAGAAACCATTGGCGTAGGCTTTTACCATGCTTTTCCATATTTAGTTGTGAGATGCGACGAAAGGTCTTTTCCCCAGCGGCTACCGCATTAACAGTTTGCCGGAGTACACAATCAGGGCAATGCTCAGTGGTTCCACACCCCCCTTCTGATTGCTTTGCATGCAGGCAGTGCAACAGGTCTCCACACAAACGGTGAAGGTAAAAGTCAGTCTCGGAGTCAATTAACTCATCGGCCCTACTATTAGCATCGAGAATTTGCATATGGTGGTCGACGATTAGAACGGGGGACGGAAAAGCGTCAAGTACTGATCTTAAGTATTTATCCTGTACAAAGACATTTCTTCTTTCGGCCCCCTCCCTGCGGTCTTTACTGGTCCTTCCATCGTGAAATGCGATTTGTGCCTTTAATTGTCGCCTATCAAATTCAGACCGTCTTTCATCATCTATTGTAAATCTCATATAAAGCTACCTCGTTTTGGTTTTGGAACCGTTATTGATACAAACCCCAAAATTCCTAAAAGCAAACATTATGCCACTTCACACGGGTCGTGCAGGCACCACCAGCAGGCAGCTATCTTTTTAATTTAAACTGAAAATTAGTTCTTTAATTAAATATATTAAGTAATTGGGGATTGATTTCTATAAAATTGATGGGCGTCTTATTATGCAGGAAGAGCAATCTTGTCTCAAGGATGATACATTATTGAGACACTCGGAAATTTTGAGGTAGGTTCTAATTTTCCCTTTTTCATGGCAAGATAAACTTGGGATAATTAATAAGAGCTTTATCCATCGTCCCACGTCAGCATAAGGTACAGGGTATAAATTTTTAAATTCGATCGCAAGCAAATTTTCGGTGGGATCTATGACAGCGGGATGGTTGATAAAGCTAAGATGTACGATGCCGCTTCGCGAACCTGATGGCACGGTTTTTTAATATGGGTATTGTAAGCGGTTTCGTGCATCAATAGAATATCAGAATTACTTGATGGCTGATGTAATCACAGAAAGGAGAACGAGTATAAAATATTTGGTAGCCGGGAAGGAATCAGACTGAAATCCCCGCACCTACCGCCATATCACGAACCACACGTGCCAGTTGTGCCCGGCTTGCGCGGTCAACGGCACG
>JAAELB010000472.1 GCA_024227155.1 Desulfobulbaceae bacterium | reverse complement strand
TCACAAAGTACTCCGTTATCGTCAGGGAATTCATTCTCAATAGCTGGTGGTATTTTCTGGACTTCAGACATCGTAAATGAGCTTTAATTTTGCCTCGAAAAAAATGGACTCTTTTATACCACGTCATCCCGGCAGGCTTTTAGCCGGGATCCAGAAACATCACCATTGCTTGGATTCCGGCTAAAAGCCTGCCGGAATGACGAATCGAAATGTCCAGTTTTTCTCTAAACCACTGATGTTACGTGTTGTAAAAAGAGGGCAACATGCAAAATTTACGAGGTCTGTAACAAATATTACGACATTAGATGATAACTAATCGCAGTCTCATCCTACCTTATGCTGCGCCCTATCTGACGTATGTTTTTATAGCATCTGCATTTGGGGATCTCATATCAGTTGAAGCTAATTACATAGTCCGCTTGATTGCAGTGATTGCTGTATTGGTTTGGGCTTGGGAATGGTACTGCCCAATTTCAGGACCTGACTCTCTCCTTAAGTCAATTATAACAGGTATTGTTGCGGGTGTAATCGGCCTGATACTTTGGATACTTCTCCTGACCCCGTTTACTGATTCTCTTAACGATGAGCCTTGGTCTACAACGGCGTTTATGTTGAGATTGTTTTCAGCAGGCCTTCTCGTCCCTGTCTTCGAAGAAATATTGATGAGGGGGTTTGTTTTTCGTCTTGCATTTCAATGGGGAGAAGCGAGACGAGAGAAACAAGAGACACCCTTACAAGTAGCACTAGATGAAAAAAGTATAAACGATGTTCCTTCAGGTGCGTGGTCGTGGAGTAGTGTGCTCATCTCTTCACTTGTTTTTGCCTCGGGACATCATTTCTATGAATGGCCAGCAGCAATAGTGTTTAGTTTGCTGATGACATTTTTGTGGGTTTTAAGAAAAGATCTGATTGTTTGCATTGTTGCACATTCGGTAACTAATATTCTTCTTGCCGTTTATGTCTTTAAAACTAATAGTTGGTATTTGTGGTGACAAGACGATTTACATTGTTTCGCTACCGACAAGAACGTGCCATTTTGCGTAAGCAAAGTGTCACGCAAAGGGGTCATGTCTTTCGTTGTTATTTAGTTGTTAATGTGATAAGCAACTGGCTAAAAGCAATCAGCTCTCCAAAGCGGTTACTTCAGCAAAGCAAAGGTTATCGTAGAATAACGAAAGACCTGACCCATTTTCAGCACTTAAAGAATGGCCGGTGATATAGATTTTTTTACCGTCATTTTTGGCTTTTTCCACAAATTCAACAACCTCATCAGCCACCCGTATAAATGAGCCCGTTGATTTAATGCCTTTTCGCCCAATCTCTTCGTTAAACCAAATATTTTAGCGTCGGCTTTAATGTACTATTCACATTTATTAACCTAACAGAATCCAGCAACACCCAACCCCATGCTGTAAATTGATGGCGCAATCAAACAGCAAACGCGTTTCCACATGAGGAGGAACCATGACCATTACAATTCTTCGATTAGGCAGTGAAGGCTCAGAGGTTGAACGTTGGCAAAATTTCCTTGTAGGCATCAGACATTTTCGTGGAAATGTGGACGGGAGTTTCGGACCTTTGACCGAAAAGGCCACGAAGGCATTTCAAAGATCCGCGTCCATTACCGCTGACGGAATTGTCGGTCCACGGACGTTGGGAGCAGCACTGTTACGTGGATTTGATGTAGGTTTTGAGGATACGATGGATCCGGAGAGCAATTCTGTTTTACCTTCTTTGTCGCCTATTGCCCCCATCACCTCAGAAAACAGAAAAAACTTATTTGGTGATTTCCGGTTTGAACCTGCACCGACTTTACAAAATCCTGAAAAAATCAGAATTATTGATCAATGGGAATCTACCAATATAAAGACTGTGATCATTCCACAACTCAAGGGAATCCCGGTTTATGGTCGCCCAAGTAGCGGGCGGATGCGTTTTCACACAAAAGCAAAAGATCAGTTATTAGCCATGTGGGCGTCATGGGAAGAGGCTGGGCTACGGGATCTCATTTTGACATATGATGGCAGCTATAATCCCCGATTTATCCGTGGTAGTCGTACCACTCTCAGTAACCATGCCTTCGGCAGTGCCTTTGATATCAATTACCAGTGGAACAAACTCGGAGCAATCCCTGCTCTTGAAGGGGAAAAAGGAACAGTTCGTGAACTGGTTGAAATTGCTAACGCCCACGGCTTTTTCTGGGGAGGTAATTTCCAGGGCAGACCAGATGGGATGCATTTCGAAGTGGCAAGGCTGTTGTAGTTCAATTCAGAGTATTTTTTAGATACATAAAAATGAATTTTGTCAGTCTGGAGAGTGTTTTAACATCAGGAACTTAAAATGTAACCGTTCACCAGCACCCCATTTTCGTCCGATCAGGCCTCCTGGCATAGCCAACTATAGCCAGGAGACCAGCTTGAACGAACCTGGAGCACTGGACGAACGGTTACGGACTCTGGTTATGCAATCTTTTGAAGGGGGCGGTGAACGGTTACCTTAAAATAAACTCCCTCTTGAGTACTGCTTTCAATCATGGATTTCATTTTTGAAGTTTTTAGCTACAAGGGCGAATTCCTGCTCATTGGGGCCGGTAATTCGCCACTTTTTCCCATTTCACTCGCAAGTTCCATTCCTTCAAGGATGTTGAACAGGCCAACCAGGTGCAAAACACCAACATTAGCACTGATCGACATGAACCGTTTCACTATCTTCCTTTTTCATCAATATTCTCAGTGACTATAGTTGTACCGACCCATTTCTCCAGCATCTTGATCAGCCCACTTTTTTCAAAGGGTTTTCCTAGATAATCGTCCATTCCCGATGTCAAACACTTTTCCCTATCTCCTTTCATAGTATGAGCGGTCAAAGCAACAATGGGACGGCGAACAGGGAGACCAGCCCCCTTGTTCGAAGCTGCGTCTCGTTTTTCTAATTTTCTTATCTCTCGGGTGGCATCATAACCGTCCATATCGGGCATTTGGCAGTCCATGAACACCAGGTCGTAACTGTGTTTTGTTACGGTTTTTACAGCTTCCAGCCCATTGTAAACCAGATCAACTTTGCAACCGAGATGTTTCAGCATTCCCTCAATGACCATCTGATTAGTTTCATTGTCCTCTGCAACGAGAATATGGGCTTGAAAATTAGGCGTTGATTTTTCTGTCATTCTTGTTTCGAACCTGTTCTTCTGTTCATCCAGAACAGCAGAAGCATCGTTATGATGGCCAGAAGTAAATTTGGCAGTGAACCAAAATGTTGTGCCCTTACCCAAATTACTTTCAACGCCTATAGTCCCATCCATCAACAACACCAACTGCTTGGATATTGTCAATCCCAGGCCAGTACCACCAAACTTTCGCGTGGTTGAATTATCTGCCTGGGCAAAAGCTGAGAAAATAGTATTTTTCTGCTCAGGGGAAATACCTATGCCGGTATCTGTTACCCTAAAGCAAAGACAGAAAAATATGCCTTCCTGTTTTTCAAGGTTGATCCCAATTTTTACTTCACCTCTCTGGGTAAATTTAATGGCATTGCCCAGTAAATTAATAACAATCTGACCCAATCTACCAGAATCACCTATGAGCAAAGACGGTATCGCGGGGTCTATAGAACAGGTAAGTTTCAGTCCTTTTTGTTGCATCGAATCAGAGAAGATATCCAAAACTTCTGCAATGGTAGTACGTACATTGAAAGAAATGTTATCCAGTTCCAGTTTTCCTGCCTCAATTTTAGAAAAATCGAGAATATCATTGATAACATTTAAGAGTAATTTTCCAGATTGCTGTATTGTGTTAACAAACTTTTCCTGCTTATTGCTTAACGGTGTATTGAGTAAAAGTGATGACATTCCAAGTACCCCATTCATGGGGGTACGAATTTCATGGCTCATCTGAGCCAAAAAAGTGGATTTGGCCAGGTTGGCGTCTTCTGCGATCACTTTTGCCTTTTCAAGAGCATGATCACGCTTCTGGATTTGATCCAACATAGAATTTAGCCCTTCTGTAAGGGTACCCAGCTCGTCATCGCCCTCTTTTTTCGCTCTCACAGCATAATTCTTCTCTTGCCGTACCTGCGCTATAGTCATGGTTAAAGCAGCAATAGGATCGGATATAACTTTTTGCAATTTTAATGAAATGGACCAGGCAATAAAAAGAGCACCTATCAAAATAGAGAGCACTACAGACACGTAACGAATGAGTTTACTCCTAAACTCTGTCATGTCGGCGACGAGGTACATCAAGCCAGCTAGATTTTCACCTTCGCCAATGGGCACATAGACACTGAGACGACCATCTTGAAAAAAGAATGCCTCTTTTGTTTTGCTTGCATAGGGAACCACCGGAGAGTTGTCGGAAGAATTGTATTGACTGAAGAGTGCACCATCTTTGTCATATACTGCTGCCTGGAGAATATATGGTCGTGCAGTAAAAGAGTTTAAGACTTCTTCAGCACTTTCATTATCCAGAAAATCAAGAGGAGCGATACAGTTCATGCCAACAACTTTAGCGAGTCCGATGAGGTCACGAACCATATTACTCCGAAATGAATACACTTCCAGGCCAACGAAACAAATTGTTGTTATCAGACAGACAAAGAGGCTGCTGGAAACAATAATGACAATAAGTTTGTTTTTGATGGATATATTTCTAAGCCGGGGGAAAATCATATTTTTTACTCGACCTTATGGGCAACCTTTAATAACTTTGAACTGATTTTTAGCCCTTTTCTCTTGAGGTTAGTTGTGTTGATGGCAAAGCGCATCTTTGAATCCACTTTTATAAACTGAATAGTCCCACCAAGAGTCAGAAAATCACTCCTGTCACACACCAGAATCAAGGGTTTGTTGGAGAGTAGTGTGATGATTTCTTCAATTCGCTCTGGTTTTTCGGATGAGATATAGAGGATATGACACTGTTCGACACCAGACAAACTACGTAATCGGCGTACTTCAACATTTCTCCCCTTAGTACTAACAGATCTGCTTATCTTATCAATTGTAGAGCCAAAAGGATCAGGGCCAATGATACCGATCACAATCGGATCATCGACTCCGGTAAAGCAGTGGCTTGGCCACTTAACATATTTGATGAACTGAACAAGAAAGGCAGCTTTAATTTTCTGTTCCTTTGATTCCCGCAGCTGTGCATGGATGGGAGTGGCTATCCATAACAAAGTGACCAAAAAGATCAAAATTTTATAAATCCGCGGCGAAATCATATCAAGTGGTTAGAAATTCCAGCTCAATTGGCCATAGAAATTACGGGGGATTTCACTGCCAATGATCCCGTCCTTGATACTGTTAAATTCGACATGACTCGAATCAAAAAGATTGCGTCCACCAATTATAACTGTGAAAGCAGCGGTGGGATGCCAGGCCAGGTTCAAGTCACAATTCACATAGCTCTCCACATTCATACCCGATAAAGCACCAACATAGGAGAGCATAGCATTGAGCTCAAGATTATAGGAAAGATCCATATATGAACTCAGAGACACCTGATGTTGTGCCTGCTCATCTTGATCAAAGCCAGGTCTTTGAAACAAGAGACTATCTGCATTTAATACATTAAATTCAAACCAGGTATAGCTGGCATTCAAACGCCACCAATCCACCACTGACCAATGACTGCTTAGTTCGAAGCCGTACGTTTCTCCATCGCTGCAATTATCAATGGTTACCGGCATAACCATATAAGGACCGGTAACTGCCGTTTCAACGTGTGGTGCCCCACCAGCTATTCCCCCGACAAGATCCTTATAATAATTATAATAAGTGGTAAGGTCGATAAAGAGTGTATCTGTTGGCCGGATACGGTATCCGAGTTCATAAGACATCACCTTTTCTGAATCCAGCTCATCGTTGGCAAGAATACGTGTCACAGTAACCATACCGGCTGGTGGAATGCCTGGATTGAAAAAAGCGGCAGAATTAAATTCAGCACCGGTTTCTGAGCGTGAAGGAGTTCTGACACTTCTGGAGATCGCTGTCCAGAAGGAGCTTCTCTCACTGAAGTTCCAGAGCAGTCGTCCACTTGGCTGCCACTCAAGGCCACTGTAATCATTATGTTCCACCTTGGTACCAAGGGTGATTTCCCCTCTACCATCTGCAAAAGAAAAACGATCCTGAATAAAACTACTGAGAAGAGTTTCTGCCTCTGTTGCCGGAGTGAGATGATAGCTGTACAAACCGCTTGTTAGATCAATGGTGGAAACTGTTTTGTCATTACTATAGCGGTATCCTAGGCCCCATAGCACTTCCTGATTTTCTGTCATACCAAAACGGTGCTGAAAATCTATATCCAGAGTATCCCTGGTTTCTGAAAAAACAGTTCCGTCACGTTTTGTACGATCATAATAGAGCTGCAGGTTCATATCCGAGCTGGTGGATATCGTATGACTCCAACGACCAAGGAGATTCCCTCCATCGAGTTCGGCCTCATCGGCAAATGTGTAAGAATAAGGAGCTGTTAAGCTTAGTTTATTTCTTGATTGACTGGCTTTGCCAAAGTACAGGTCTCCCTGTAAAGTAAACACATCACTACTGCTCTGGTTTCTATCCATACGAAAACCGGTGCGGCCCATAGAAAATTCATCGCTAGCACCAGCTTCAGACAGACTCTCAAAACTGTCCCGGTCAAAAATTTTACCGTAGATTCTATAGGAAGTTTTTTCATCTAACCATCCACCATATCTGGCAGCAACTGTTCCATTATCATGGCTGCCTGCCTCTATGGACAACAACGCACCTTGGGTATCAGCACTTTCCCTGGTGATAATATTGATGATGCCGTTTACCGCATTTGTTCCCCACAGAGTACCTCCCGGTCCTCGGATGACCTCAATCCGTTCGACATCCTCAAGCATTGTGTCCTGCACATCCCAATATACTCCAGAAAAAAGAGGTGTATAGACCGTGCGCCCATCAATCATCACCAACATTTTGTTGGCAAAACGACCGGAAAAACCTCTTGAGCTAATGGCCCATTTAGTGGCATTGATTCGGTACACATGCATACCCGGTACCATGCGTAGGGCCTCCGGAATAGAGTCCACCCCGCTGCGACGCAATGTTTCCCTGGGTATGACATATATGGCAGCAGGAGACTGAGTGATTTTTTTAGGTACTTTAGCCACTGTCACCACATCGAGATCTAATAGTTCATCAAGGGAAAGGACTTCCATACCATCGGAGTTGGCAGAGGCAGCTGAAACTACTGTTACTGCTAAAAATAAGCCCATCATAAAGAAGTAAAATATTTTACTTGGCTGTTTCATCGTTTTTCCAATGGGTGTACGGGTTATTATGAAAAAAAATTTCAAGTGGTTAAAAACAGCATCACCACTTTTCAATAATATCCTCAGATTATAGCCATATGCAGGAAAAACAGCAATGCAAATGGAGTCGTAAGAAATGCTTATTGAGGGTATTTGGAACTGAACTAAGAAAAAAACACAAATACCTGGATTTTTCATCGATTATTCACCCGTTCTTACTCACACCTGTAATGTCATGCATTTGCAAAAAAGTCATACTTGCTAAAAGAGAAACCCAACCACCAAAACCATTGAACCACCCATACGATGAATGCAATAAACAGGAGAATTTGAATGAGTCTTTTCAATTGGCTATTTTCCGTAGAAGGACCTTTAGTAGACAATAAAACCGTTATTGACACGCCATAATATTTTGGTTAACCTCAAGGCTCAACACGGCTAACCAAAACACATAACTCTTAATGAAAAAAGAAATACTACAACTTCTCAGGCAAAACCCGCAACCAATATCAGGGGAAAAGCTCAGTTCTGTCCTGGAAGTCTCCCGTGTAACTATATGGAAACATATAAAGGGGCTAATTGCCCACAGATATGATATTGCCGCAACAGCCAAAGGGTACCGACTGGTAAGCGAACCAGACACACCGTTCGCCTGGGAAGATCCGGAAAGATGCGAAAGGATACACCACTTCGACTCAGTAGAATCCACCATGGAAGTGGCTCGAGAGTTGGCACGCAAGGACTGTCAACACCTCACAATTGTGGTGGCCGACCAACAGAGAGAAGGTCGCGGGAGGATGAGGCGGATTTGGCATTCTGACCAAGGTGGGCTGTATTTCACCATAGTATTACGGCTTCCGATGCCACCCCAGTACATCGGACGAATCAATTTCTATGCCTCTTCGGTCCTGGCAGAAACCCTGCGGGAAAATTATGGTGTTAAAGCTGATGTTAAGTGGCCAAATGACATTTTGGTGGATGGCAAAAAGCTTTGCGGTATGCTTTCAGAGCTAGAAGCTGAAGGCGATTTGGTAACATTTTTGAATATCGGCATAGGTATCAATGTCAACAACGATCCCTGCCCACTTGAGCCAAGGGCAATAAGTTTAAAAAGCTTATTACATCGACCAGTGATACGCAAAGAATTACTAATCGCTTTTCTCGACAGGTTTGAAAAGAATCTAGAACTTGCCATGTCGGAGGCGGTGATTGAGCGATGGAAAACATACAACGCCACTCTGGGCAACTCTGTTACGGTGGTAACCCATAACGAGACCATCAAAGGTAACGCAGTGGATGTAGATTTGGACGGTGCGCTTTTGGTCGAGCTGAAGGATGGTACGATTAAAAAAATGATTTATGGAGACTGTTTCCATTAGCGAAATGTCGCTTTTTTTTACCAGGACACAGCCCTCTTCTTATTAATTCAATAAATGAGCCCGTTGATTTAATGCCTTTTCGCCCAATCTCTTCGTTAAACCAAATATTTTATCCTCCGGTAAGCGAGACACGAGACTCCGAGATATCAACTATATGCCTGTGGTAAATTTTTTTGTTTGCCTCGATATTGAACAAAAATGCTATTAAATCAACAGACTCATAAATGTGATGATACGTGAATATTTTAAGTGAAACCCGCATGATGGTCCTTGCTGCGCTGTTCGCAGCGTTGATAGCAGTTGGGGCTTTTATAGCCATCCCAATCGGCCCGGTACCGATTGTTTTGCAAAATTTCTTTGTGCTTCTCACCGGCTTATTGCTGGGACCACGGTGGGGGCTTATCGCTTGTGGAGTGTATCTTTTAGCTGGAGCCCTGGGCTTGCCTGTTTTTGCCGGAGGCACCGGTGGTATCGGTCGCTTTTTTGGACCGACGGGTGGCTACCTGTTGGCCTATCTGCCAGCAGTGTTCATTACTGGCTTAATCTCTCAGAACAAAAAGAAGGCCGTTGTCTGGGATAGCATTGCGATGATCCTGGCAAGCATAGTGATTTATACTCTTGGGGCAAGCTGGCTCAAATTTTCTACTGGAATGACATGGTCGAAGACTTTAGCTGTGGGGATGTTCCCATTTTTAATAGGAGATGCGCTCAAGATTGCTGCGGCCATTGTCGTTGCCCGAACCGCAAGGCCGATGATCAGTCAGTATTCAAATTCCGGGCAAGTTCGCAGCCAGGGTAAAACAGAGCAAACTCATCCATGAACATCATTGAAGTCAGAAATCTTAGCCACCGCGCCACAGACAGTAAATTGATTCTTGCCAATATAAACCTGGCCATTAAACCGGCTGAATTTGTTGTGGTGGCAGGTGCGAATGGCTCGGGAAAATCGACCCTCTTCAAACATCTCAATGGCCTGCTGATTCCCAGTGAGGGAGAGGTGCTGATCGATGGGATAGCTGTAGAGGATGATTTCAAACGAGCCCGAAAAATGGTAGGAATGATATTTCAGGACGCTGATAGCCAGATTGTCGGAGAGACGGTTTACGATGATGCCGCCTTCGGCCCTGAAAATTTAGGCTTGCCCTCGGATGAAGTACAGCAGCTGGTAACTCAAACTCTGGAAGTTGTCGGTCTATCCCACCTCAAAGACGTCGCCCCCCATCTGCTTTCCGGGGGAGAAAAACGCCGTCTGGCTATAGCTGGTGTTTTGACAATGATTCCCAAGATTCTGGTATTTGATGAGCCTTTTTCAAATCTGGATTATCCGGGGATCAGGCAGGTGTTGGCGCAGATGGCCGCCCTTCACAGAGGTGGACATACCATAATAGTGTCTACGCACAATCTAGAGACAGTAACCGGGCTGGCTGACAGATTGATCCTTATGCAAGCTGGTACAATAGTTAAAGACGGCTCCTTTGAAGACTTGTTACCTTCAGTGGAAAATTTCGGCATTCGTATGCCCGAGGCAACACGACTTGGGATGAAGGTTCAGCCATGGCTAACACGGTAGCATTTAATTTTCGGAGTGGTACAAGTATCCTGCATCGCCTGGACCCCCGGTTTAAAATCATTTTTTTGGCCCTACTTAGCCTCAGCACTCTTAATGCAGGTTGTGCCAGCCTACTGGTGTTGACCTTACTCTTTTCCTTACTAGTTGTGGATATCCGTCTTCCTCTCAGCAAGATATCTTTTGAATTACGCTATTTTGGTGTTTTCCTCTTTATCGTCTTCATCACCAGGTGTTTAACCGAACCGGGTATTCCTGTTTTTTCCTTTAAAGCTATTATTGTTACCCAGCAGGGTGTGATGGAAGGTGGACTGGCCTCCTGGCGTTTAGCGCTTGTCATTTTGATGAGCCTGTTGCTATCAGTCTCAACACGGCCCAAAGAAATTCGCACAGCCGTGGAGATTCTCTTTAAACCAATCCCTTTTCTTCCTGAAAAACGAATTGCTGTTATGATAGGACTCATTGTCAGGTTTATTCCTGTGATCCTCCATCTTACCCGGGAAATGTCGGAGGCTCAGCGCGCCCGAGCCATTGAACAGCGCAAAAGCCCAATTTACCGTGCATCTCATCTGGTTCTACCGGTAATGCGGCGAATTGTGGGTCGTGCGGACCACCTGGCCAGCGCGATGGAAGCCCGATGTTTTGATGAGAACCGTCCAACGCCCCCTTTAAAGATGGGTGTGGCTGACTGGCAGGCCACGACGGTCGTCGTATCTATCTGCCTGCTGTTATTTCTCACCTGACCACCATCATAGTATGCTTATCGCCTCCACTCTCTCAATTTCATCTAGGAGATTGTCAAAAACTTAAAAGCCTTAAACTTCATCGTTTCCTTTTACACATACAGCTACCCAACCGGCGTTTCCTTAAACCCCCAAAAAGGATAGTCAAGATGGTAGTTTGCGATCCTCCCCGGGCTATGCTCTCTACTTGCAACCAGCCAGAGACAATTTTTTCTGACAGTCGGGTCAAGGTTGTCATCTTCTCCTGGGTACAGCACCATTGCATTGTCTGCACTATACTCAATATCACCAGATCCTTTAAAAACACCAAGATGCGGTTCCTCGCCATATGCGCCACCAGCACCGCGGGAAAGCTCAGAGATCACCAGAAAAGAGACCTGCAGTTCATCACGAATTGACTCCATCTGACGGAGCCAGGCATCAATACCTGTGCGCCGCTCCGTAAACTCGTTGAACGGCAGCTTATGCAGACTGTCTATCACCACCACGGTATAAACACTGCGGGTTTCATGGCGGATGAATTCAATATGCTTTCTCATCAGTTCGGGGGTGATCTTTCGGTCGTTGATAACTCTCCAGTGAAAGAGCATTTTTTCTAACTGTTGTTTGGCATATAAAACCCGATCTTTCTCAACCTCACTGAGCCCTTCACTATTAAGTTCTGTGGTCTGCACCCGGGCAAGTCTACTAAGGGTCCGTTGATATATTTTTTGCCGACCATTTTCAAAATCATAGTAGAGCACAGGGATTTTACGCAACGCCATCTCAGCACCGATCTGAATCATGTAGGTCGATTTCCCGACTTTCGGCGCCCCGCCAATAACATTGATCCCATGCACTCCGTTTAAGACATCATCAAAGATCGGAAAACCTGAAGAGAGGTTTTGGTACTCATCGCCCTGTTGATTTGTGAGGGTCTGCTGGAACAGCTGAAATTCACGAACTGGAGAGACAAATGGTGAAAAGGCCCTGGATGACTTGATCATTCGGCCAATCTTTGTTGCAAACTCGCTGCCACTGTCAAGGGCCAGCTGCCAGAAGCTATAGTGCTTCGGAGTATTTGCAGGCCATCTTAAAATCCTTGCTTTATACCCAAGCAGGGATGCAAGGTTGCGAGCACTGTTTGCTGATTCGGGACTGCTGTTAATACAGATAAAAAGTGTCTCAATTTTTTCAAAGAGATCCACAGGGAGTTTTTCAAGGATAGCGACGGTTGACACCCCCACAGCGGGGAAGCCAAGCTGCTTAAGGGGCAGCACATTTTCTTCGCCTTCACAGATAAACAGGGCTCCATTTTCACATCTGCCGACATCCTGCACATTGAAGATATTAAACGGTTCTTTACTATAATCTTCGTTTCCATGCCAGAAGAAATCTTCCGCTTTTTCCGGGTGAACACAGCGGGCGGAGTAACAGTTGCCATCGTTCTGTACGTAGGGAAAAATGACATATCGGCCATTAAAGCCCACCTGCATCTCCAACAGGGTCTTTGCACTAACCCCTCTACTCTTAAACCTTTTCAGGATCTCTTCAGTTATTCTGTCCTGATATGATCGTATCTCCTCGTTTATGTTCTGGACCGGATAATCCGTATGTTGTCTATCTCCGTCACCATCCCTGTCATAGCCCGGCACCTCGCCCAGGGGAATTGCCGCTAAGGTTGCAAACCAAAGGGGGTAACCACCGGGCACACAGCGGTTACGGCAACGAAAATAGCCATGAAAAAAACTATCTCTATTGAGAAAAACAATCAGTTGGCCAGGATCGAACCCCCGGGCCTCACAGAAGGGGCAATCAACGGTTAGTTTATCCTTCCACGTCACACCAAAATGGTTGAGGTAAAATCGCGAAATCGCGTCGCTACCCTGCTCCATAACTCTCTCCAATATCAATCACGACCTCTGTTCACCGGCCCCAAACACCCGGATCATATTTTCGAGCAAAGTAGTATCCAACAATTGATTAAACTTAACATGCAACGAAAATTCAGCTCCATCCGCTATTTTTTTGGCTGCAATTATATCACCTAGAAAGATGATTTTATCATCACCCGGTTTTACTCCCGGCAGCTCAACCTGGACCCTCTGCCCCAGGAGGTGGCGAACATTGTCCTTTTTGGTCTGTGGGGTTTCGACCTTGTACGAAACACCTCCCATGGAAATATCCAACAGCTCCACTTCCCGTGGCCCACCTAGTCGGCGGCCCTTGCTGTCAAGCAAAACTACCGTTATCTGTCCACCTACCTTCATTCTCTGATATACTCGTCGGTCGCTCTCAGCTTGTGCTAAAATTGCATCAATTCCTTCATACTCAGCACAGAATTTTTTAAGTTTTCCTTCGAGTTCAGGAAATTTTTCTTTCCATCTCTGCAGCCTGTCAAACCGCAGTACAGAGATATCAGTGGACCCAATACTTGAGACAGAAAGAGTCCAGATAGAGGCGTCGAAAAACACCCCGGCACCGAAAATCTCCCCTTTCTCCATGGTTTTCACCAGGACCTCGCTCCCCTGTTCCTGAAAAAAGAGCTTCACTTTTCCTGCATTAATAAAAAACAGGGCACTCTGTAGAGCCCCCTGGCTCACTACAGATTCTCCAGGCCCGTATGTCTTATGGATGAAACTGCTAAACAGCTCTTCGAACTCCTCGCTGGAGAGAACATCATACAAGCTGTTCCAGATATCGAGGTGACCTTGACTCACACTCTGTCTCCTCTCCCGGTCAATGATTTCGCCAGCTGCAATGATGGTATTAAGACCACTTCCATCAATATCAATGAGCCATTCTTTTAATTTTTCGGCCTGCATGAAATTTCTCGACCGAGCAGTTTTTTCTATCAGTTCAACGAGTTGTTCTACTGCACCATCTTTATCATCACTTGCCAGTAAATTACGTACAACCTGTTCTTGCGGGAGCCCGGTAATAATGTTTTGATCCGCGGCAATTTTACTCAATTTTGCCGCTTGTTTGAGGGCATTTTTACGCAACTGATTGGCCTGTAGATGTTTTTTCCTCGTCTCTTTCAGCTCCTCTTCCAGATAGTTAATTGCCTTTTCCGCTGCCACCCAAACCCGATCAGATACATGACGATTTACTCGCTGTCCTTTACCTTGAACAAATGTCATTAATGTTTTCTGGGCTTCACTGCAATGACATCGCCCCAGGGTTTCGACAAGGACCAGCAGTAACTTTTCGCAATTTGCATCGCTAAAATGTGAATGATCGATCAGAACAGTATCGAGCTGCAGGGCCACCTCACGATCACAAAAGTCTCCGAACGCTTCAACAATGAGTATTTTCATCATCTCCGAAGTCTGATGTAAAACCGAGAGAAACAATTCTTTTCGCTGTCTACCACCAATTTTATAAATACAGAAGAAAGCCTCGCGCTGCACACGGAAATCACTATGCCGCAGATATGGAACAACACCCTCCACATCCTTCTCACGACCTGTCTCAGCGAGGAGCCGTATAAGATTTCGTTTTCCAAACCACGGCATATGCGCAGGTAGACGTTCATGGATAATACCAGGTAAAAAAGTACCGACATTGCTCAGCATATCGATGATCTTTATTCGATCATCACTGTTATCGGCCTGGATAAGAGCCTCAACAAGAAACCTGATCACAACGGGCCCCTGAAGTATAAGACGTTCAGTCAGTTGTTTATCTCTTGGTGCGGCGAGGCATTGTGTCAATAATCCGGGCAACTCTGCTCTGTCAATATTGCTATCCTGGATCTTTCCTGCGATCTGTTTAAATGGTGCTGATTTACTCAATTTTCCTGAACGCATCTGATAGAAAAACTTGAGGATTCTATAACTCTTCTCATCTTCCTGGCGACCCCAGTAGCTTTGCATTAGAGTATGCAGGACAGCGACATTTTTCTCAAAAAGTAATTCGTTAGAAATGTTGTTCCTCGCCTCTACCATGAGTCGATCTGTTAGAACATCCACCTGTTCAAAGGCACCCGCTTCCAGCAATCTGCCACATATTCCAATAATACTTTCAACGACGTTTTCCCGTTCACTGCCACTCACTTCAGACAGATAGGCAATCATGTTCGCGAGGATTTTCGGCACATATGCTTTATTCGCTCCCCTGATGAGTTGGCCCATACTACGCGGTAGATGATCCAGCAATTCTTCCCTTTCGAGTACTTCCAGATTCCCCGCTACCAGCCCTGTGATACCAGCCTCAAGCCTCTTCTTCTTTCTATCTTTTTCACCATCCTTAATAATGGTTTTCACTTTTTCCGTACTGAGAAAATGTTTGCCCTTTTCTCCACTGCTTAAACGGTGAAAAGCTTGACCGAGGAACTGCACCTGTCCAGGGTCTTCATTGTCAGCTCTCGCTTTTGCTATCTGTTCCCTGAATATTACAATAACTCTACCAAATCTCTCTATGGATAGAGAACTAATCAGGTTTTCATAAACAGCTGCGCCAAATCCTTGTGGATACTCCTGACAAAGAAGAACAGTCAATGCAGTTTCTTTCAAACTACCATCAAGAAAGCTGGCGAGCCCGGATGCAACCTCAGGAATCCGGGTCTTATCCAGAAGAACTTCGCTATTATTCAACAACCTGGGAAAAAACGGGGTGGCGAAAATTGTGTTTTTCTTCCTGATCCCCTGCAAGATTTTTCCGATCCCGGACGCCATAATTTGAGTAGCAAGAGCCGGATCCTTCATTTTTTTCCTTAGCTCTTCAACCACCAACGGTCGCTGATCTTTTCCAAGGAGACAGGCAACCAACTCAGGGCGCACAGTGACACTCTGCTTTGCTCTCTCCCCGGTACCATTTTTTTTGTTTTCAGCACCCTCGCCATCCACTGAAACCACATATGAAAAATAGCTGGCAAGTCCCAGACTTGTAACAAAACTGAGTCCCCCACCCGCATTTTTGATTTTCTCAGCTGAGGCGGTGAACACAAGTAAAAGCTGGTCAAAGGCAAATCGATCAAGGCTCATGTCTACAACAAGACGAGGCAACCCAAGAAGACGTAATTGCCGATAGACAATAAGATTTGTAAAGGATTCCAGAATTTCTTGGGTGAGTACAGAACCACCAAGGCAAAAGCCGCTTTCTTTTACTAATAATTCCAAAGAGTCATACTGCTCAACAAACTTCCTGATACCAATAAAACCACGGTCGACCGCATTGGCAACCTGTGGTGCTTCAGGAGGATAGAGGCGACTGGTGGTAATTGTATTGTTAAACAACTTTAGTGCTTCTACAGCTTTTCCCTGCATTTCAACTTGATCCATTACCCAGCTCCGTTACTCAGAACAACTTATGAATCCCAAAATTCCGTTTTCATCCCATGGTATCATATATAAACTTCATATAACTACCAATAATATTGATTTTACTGCAAGTTAATATCATAACTCAACTCATTTAATGTATCCAGTTCATTAGCGACAAAGCTCCACTGCCCCCACATTTTGTAAAACCTCCATCAGCTCAAAAACAGGCAACCCGACTACATTGGAGTAGGACCCCTCTATTGATTTTACCAGGACGGCCCCCATCCCCTGAATTCCGTAAGCCCCTGCTTTATCCATTGGCTCCCCAGTGGCAACGTAACTGCGAGCCATGATCTCAGTGAAATCGTTAAAAATCACCTTGGTATTTACTGAGCTGGTCTCAGAGACACCCTTTGCCCCATGGAAGACACTAAATCCACTTTTCACACAATGCTCTCTCCCTGAAAGTTGCATTAGCAGGGAGAGAGCATCATCACTTGAATGTGGTTTTCCAAGAATCGTATTACCTAAACAAACAATGGTATCTCCACTTATCACCCAACTCTCAGGATGTTTTTCACTTACACTCTTTCCTTTCGAAAAAGCCATACGCTCCGCAAAATCCTGAGGAAGCTCTTTTTCAAAACATTCTTCTACTATTTGAGCGACAATAACAGTAAACTCCAGACCCATCTGCTGCAGGTATTCCTGCCGTCTCGGAGAGCCTGAAGCCAAAATCAATGGTCCATTATTACAAAACATACCCTTCCCACCAGTTTTATTCATTAGATCTTCACGTTATGAGTATAGACTGCAATAACAATATTTTACAAGAGCGATCATAGCATTTTTCGTGCAACACCCAGACAATTGGCACTTTCCATTCACAATTTTTGTTAAATGGCTATACTGGTACTATGGAAAAAGAAAGGTCCACAAGAAAAAGATGGCTCAAGTTTTTAATATTCATATGCTGGGCACTGCTATTTGCGATGCTCCTGCGCAGAGATGTGTTTTTGAAAACAGTCAACCTCACTGAACTGCAAACCCTGAAACAAGCCGAATCAGAAGAATATCAGTCAATATATTTCAAAAGCAATAAAATCGGCTATGTCATAAACAAGTATAGTAAAAGCAATAGTTCAGCAGTTGATGGTAGCGATGGTTGGCTTCTCGATCAACAGGCATACATGCAGCTCAACGTTGCCGGAACCATCCAGGATATTCACCTAAAGCTGAAAGCGAACCTTGCAGGAAATAACCTCCTTAAAAAATTTGCGTTTTCTTTCACCTCCCCGTTCTACAAAATGTCAGCAACAGGCACAGTCAACTCCAACCAGGTGAACTACTCACTTGAAACCGGCACCAATGTCATCAGCGACACTTTGCAATTTGACTCGCCTCCGCTGCTCTCCACATCAAGGCGAAGTTACCTGTTGAGTGACAACATTAAACTCGGCGAAAAAAGAAAGGTGCCATGGTTTGATCCTTTTTCCCTGACAGGCAAAGAATCCGTAATCGAATACAGGGGTAAAGAATCGATACTTATTGGCGGACGTGTCCACAAGCTCCATCATTTTATCGAAACGTTTTCCGGGGCAAGAGTCAGCTCCTGGCTCAACGATTCAGGCACCATTATAAAAGAGGAGTCTCCTGCTGGCTTTGTCTTTATTAAAGAGCCTAAATTTAAGGCGCTGGCACTATCTACACCCGACAAGGAAATTCTCTCAGAAGTAGCAGTTAAGCTCAAAGGTTCAATGGTTGTTCTTTCACCAGCCACTGAGAAAATGCGCTACCATCTTTCTTTTCCGGACAAAATAGAGCTCGATATCAATGGTGGCCGACAGAGTTTTCAGGACAACATAGTGACAATCAACCGAGAGAGACTCCCAGAAAACACATCCGAGATGACATGCAGTGATATTGGCAAAAGCCTTAAACCAAGCCCCTACATACAGGCAGACAATGACAAAATCCGACAGCTGGCAAAAAAAATCACCTCCCCATACCCGGACAAGATCCAGCAGTTACAGCAATTGGCCAGCTGGGTGTATAGTAATCTTGAAAAACGGCCAGTCCTTGGCCTGCCGGATGCGCTGACTACTCTTGAAAGCGGCCAGGGGGACTGTAACGAACATGCTGCTCTTCTCGCTGCCCTGGCGAGAGCCGCTGGTATCCCTACCCGAATCGTCGTTGGTGTAACATATCATAAAGAAGCATTTTATTATCACGCCTGGAACGAGGCGTGTCTCGGCGACAGTTGGGTCAGTATAGATACCACAACCAACCAACTCCCCGCGGATCTCACCCATATCAGATTCATTCAGGGAGAAATGCAGGAGCAGGTGAGAATAGGTGGGCTTTTAGGCCGACTCACTATTGAACCGATAAACGAAACCATCGATTAATATGGACACACCAGTACTTCAACTTGAAAAACTTACAAAACACTTTGGTACCTTCACTGCGGTGGATAATGTCAGCCTGAAAATTACTAAGGGCGAAATATTTGGTTTTCTCGGCCCAAATGGTGCGGGGAAAACCACGACCATCAAGATGATAGCCGGCCTTCTTCTTCCTACTAATGGTACTATAAATATTCTCGACACCAGCTTGGAGGAACAACCTACATTTTGTAAAACAAAAACAGGTTATATCCCCGACCGTCCATATTTATACGAAAAACTGACCGGCGGAGAATACCTGGGATTTATAGCGAGTCTCTACAAGAGAAATCCATCTCAGTGCCTTCAGGAGGCTGATACTTATCTTGATCTTTTTGACCTGTCCGAATGGAAGAACCATTTGATTGAAGGCTATTCCCACGGCATGCGCCAAAAGCTGATAATGACATCTATTTTTATGCTCGACCAACCGCTTATAGTCGTTGATGAACCAATGGTGGGGCTTGATCCTAAAAGTGCTAAGATTGTCAAAGAACTCTTTAAATCAAAGGCCCAGTCAGGAACATCAATCTTCCTGTCAACCCATTCCATGGAAATTGCTGAAGAATTGTGTGATAGAATATCAATTATTGTTCGCGGCGCGATACGTGCCACCGGTACTGTCAGTGATTTGCGAAATAAGGCGATCAACAATCACAGTAACCTCGAAGATATCTTCCTCGAACTCACCGGTGCATTTGAATTACAAAACATTATTCAGGCTCTAAAAAACGAGGCCCAGTAAGTCACCAATACATTTATGGCTACGTTAAATATACTCTCTAACTGTTTATAGATCCTATGGTACCCAGACTCCTCAAGACATGGCAACGCAGCACCACGAATCGTTTCTTTGCCAGTAGAACAGATATTATCAGGACCTGTATTATCCTCTTGCTTGGGGGTGCAGTGTGTGGTGTTATTTATCTTGGGACCTTTAAGGTCCTCAGCTATTTCCATGCCCAGGATGAACTTGGTATTATACTGAGCCTGAAAATCTTTCAGATGATATGGATAATGCTCTTTGCCATGCTGATTTTCTCCTCCATGGTCACCGCCGTCTCGACTCTCTATCTTTCTGAAGACAACGAAATCCTCCTGGCGGCGCCCCTTCCCCCAAATGAAATCTTTCAAATGCGTTTTTTTACCACCACCATCACCACTTCCTGGATGGTGGTGATTTTTTCCCTGCCAGTGTTCGCAGCCTATGGTACTGTTTTTAATGGTGGGTTCCTGTTCTGGCCCCTGGTATTTTTTTCTGTTCCCATGGTGGCACTCACCGGAAGTGCCTTTGCAATTCTCCTTACGATCTGTATCGTTTATCTGTTTCCTGCAAAACGAACCAAGGATATAGTCCTCTACCTATCCCTCTGCTTTGGACTCTTTCTCTATCTGGTTTTCAGGTTAATGCGACCCGAGGACCTCGTCAATCCGGACCAATACGGCCAATTTATTGAATACTTCAGTGCCATCTCCGCGCCAAGTGGTCCATGGGTTCCCGCCGGATGGGCTGCAAACCTTATTTCCGGCTATCTTCTTGAGAGAAACGTTGACTGGCTGCTGGCAGGCCTCCTGCTGACCACGCCTCTGGTCCTCTTCTTTTTAGGGGAGTTTGCGATGGAAAAACTGTTCATCACCGGTTTCTCCAAATCCCAGGAATCTTTCGGAGGATACCGTTCTTTTCGTCCAATACAACAGTTCCGGGGCCGCCTTGCCTGGTTTATCCGCAAAGAACTTCGACAATTCACCAGGGATTCCGGAGAATGGTCTCAATTATTTATGATCGCGGCACTGATAATAGTCTATCTCTACAACTTTAAAGCACTGCCCCTTGATCGCTCTCCTCTGCCTACAGTATATATCAGTAACCTTATAGCCTTTGCCAACATAGGTCTCGCAGGTTTCCTGGCTGCTTCCCTGGCAACAAGATTTGTCTATCCATCTGTCGGAGCTGAAAAAGGTGCCTTCTATCTCATAGGTTCTTCACCACTCTCGCTTGAAAAATTTCTCTGGTACAAATACCTCTTTTACCTTGGCCCCTTCACACTTCTTGCAGTCCTTCTAGTGGCTGCATCCAACCATCTCCTGCAGATATCTGGCCCAATGTGGTGGATATCTCTCTGCACTTCCGTGATCATAACCTGGACCGTCCTCGGTATGGGACTTGGATTTGGCACAATATTTGCGGATTTTAAATCAGAAAATAAGAGTGCGGCCATGGGCCCCGGTGCCATCCTGTTTCTTTTTTCCGCCGTTTTTTATGAACTACTGGTGATTGGTCTGGGATTGTTCCCCACCTATAGACTTCTTCGAAGAGGGCTAAAAAGTGGTAACTTTGGTTATATGGAACTCGCTAACGTTTTGATATGGTTAGGGGGCACCGCTCTCGTGTCCCTGCTCGTTTCTCTTTTTATATGCAGGATAGGGATTAGAAAATTACAACAATGATTCAATTTCCAAAACATCTTTTTCCACTCAGCATTTTCAAAAAGATATCACAACCAAACATTTCATTTTTTCTTTAGTTCCAGCCACCCAAGTAAAAATCTCTTCTGCTACGACCACGTATACACCCGATTATACATGATAATTTACAAGGTGTTTTTTTGGATTGAATTTTGCAACAGAACAAAGTGTTTATAGCCAGGAGGCTGTTCGTTATTATACACACTCAGGAGGATCAAATGACGTCACCAAATTTTCGGCGATTTTATAATGCGTTTCGTGAAATTATAACCATCGTCCACTCTACCCCGGATATTGAAGAGCTGATGGAGCTTGTTGTTTGGAAGATTGTAGAAATATTGAGCGCCAAAGGTGCCATATTTAGACTTCTTAATCTGGACTCAGATGAGCTTGAGTTGAGTGCGGCTTACGGTATTGGAAAGAGTTACCTGGAAAAAGGTCCAAGGCTCAGTCATAAAATCATTACAGATCTTTGCCTACAGGACCGCGTAATTCTAATAGATGATATACATAATGATCCTCGGATTCAATACCCGAAAGAGGCCGAAGCAGAAGGCATTAAATTCATCATTGATGTTCCTCTCACCATTGGAAATGATGCCGTTGGCATTATGAGGATTTACTTTTCTAAAGTAAGAGAATTTAACGAAGACGAACAAAGCTTTATTATAGCAATTGCCGAACAGTGCTCCTGTGCCCTGAGCAAAGCAAGACTTATTGAATCACATGAGCTCAAATACCATCAGCTCGTACTACAGACAGAGAAACTGTCATCACTGGGTAGAATGGCAGCAGGTATTGCCCATGAAATCAATAATCCTCTAGCTGGAATCCTCCTGTATAGTTCTAATATGGCCAAAAAAGTTGCCCCCGACAGTCGGCTTAAGGAAGGTCTCGACATTATCACCCATGAGACGGTCCGCTGCAGGAAAATTATCCAAGAACTTCTTGATTTCTCAAGAGAAAAAGAGCCCAAGAAGCAACCTTTTAATATCAATGAAATAATTGATAAAGCTCTGGCAATCCTTGAAAACGAATTTCGCCTGAGCAGGATAGAGATCAAGAAAAATCTGGCAGATAATATAGAAAATATCATGGTTGACAGTAGTCAGATTGAACAGGTTTTTGTCAATCTGCTCATAAATGCTGTGCAAGCAATGCCTGGGGGGGGGATTATCTGGATAAACAGTTCCATAAGCTACCAGGAAGATTTGATTGTTGTTGAAATAAAGGATAATGGCCCGGGAATAATTGTTTCAGAACTCGATAAAATATTTGAACCATTCTTCTCTTCAAAACCTAAAGGATCTGGACTTGGCTTATCTGTAAGTTATGGTATTATTCACAATCATCTCGGAAGGTTAAGAGTTGAAAGTGACGGGGTAAATGGTACCAGTTTTTTAGTTGAGTTGCCTATTCTGCATCAAGATAATTAATTAACAGGGAGAATTGGTTCTATGGAAAGCATGAACATTTTGGTAATAGATGATGAACCCATAATTTGTAGTGGTTGTTCACTTATTCTTTCTGATCTTGGCCATAAAGTTCAAACATGTATGACCTGTGGCGAAGGAATTGAAAATATAAAGAAAACTAATTATGATCTTATTCTGCTAGATCTCAAGCTTCCCGACAAAGATGGTCTAGAGCTTTTAAAAACTGTGGACAATGATAACTTTGGTAAAATTATTGTGATGACGGGTTATGCAACCATACAGAGTGCCATAAATTCTATGAAACTTGGAGCGGTTGATTTTCTTCAGAAGCCATTTACTGAAGAGGAATTGCTGGAAACAGTGAATAAGGTAGTAGAACTGGGTTCCTGAAGATGAGCAAAAATGCAAATGTACTTGTTATTGATGATGAACCGTCCATACTCAATGGATGTAGAATGTCTCTGTCGGAAAACGGTTACGAGGTAACTTGTCAACCATCCGGCCAAGCCGGGCTTGAAGAAGCACTGAATGGGAAGTTTGACGTTGTACTTCTTGACATGAAACTTCCTGATTTAAACGGCATGGACATATTAGCAGAACTCCACACCCACACCCCTGGTGTACCAATTGTTTTTATGACAGGATACTCTACGGTACAAAATGCCGTGAAAGCGATGAAATCTGGGGCCTTTGATTATCTTGCCAAGCCATTTTCAGATGACGAGCTTCTGTTTGCAATTGATAAAGCACTTGAAAACAAAGAATTAAAAGAAGAGAACCAGTGCCTCAGGAAGCAGCTTTTTGAGCGTTTCGATTTTAGCAATATTGTTGGTGAAAATAACAAAATCCTGGAGATCTTTGATACAATTAAAAAGGTTGCTCCCATCACTAGTACGGTCTTGCTTACCGGAAATAGTGGCACCGGCAAAGAACTATTTGCCGGGGCAATTCACGCCCACAGCCTGCGATCGGCGAGGCAAATGGTTACTCTGGACTGCAGCACCTTGTCACCGAGTCTTTTAGAAAGTGAGTTGTTTGGGCATGTAAAAGGTGCATTTACCGGAGCAACGCAGAACAAACAGGGAATATTCGGTACCGCCAATCGGGGTACTCTTTTTCTTGATGAAGTCTCGAACCTAGACATGGAAATCCAGGGAAAATTATTGCGGGTAATGGAGTATGGTGAATATAAACCTGTAGGAGCGAGCAAGGCGAAAAAATGTGATGTTCGTGTTATTGCTGCCACCAATAAAGATCTGTCGAGTATGGTGACTGAAGGAACTTTTCGGGAAGATCTTTTCTACAGGTTGAATGTATTTCCAATACGCTTGCCTTCATTAAGTGAAAGAAAGGATGATATTCCAAAACTTGCCTATCATTTCTTACGATTCTTTTGTCGAAAGATAGGAAAACATCTCGAGGGTTTCTCAGATGACGCCCTTGCAACACTGATGAATCACCCTTGGCCGGGGAACATTAGACAGCTAAAAAACACCATAGAACGGTTGGTTATTCTTGCTGACAAAGGTTATCTTGATAGCAACAGCCTGCAGGGACTTGAGAGCGATGCGAGGTCAAAGGTAAATAAAGCTCCAGAAACCGTAGCTGAGTTAAAAGCGGTGAAAAAAGAACTTCTGGATAGTTATTTCGGCAATATCGAAAAAACATTTTTAAAAAAGGCTCTGACTGATTGTAATGGCAATATTACTAAAGCCGCACAGCAGGTTGGTATGCAGCGCTCTAATTTCTCTTTACTCATGAAAAAGCACAATATGTCTGTAAAAAGTATACCCCCTTCGAAGTGAATCTCCATAAGTATCCGTTATTTCTATATCTTTCCAGTGCAATACATTCCCATACAATGACGTATAATATAATATACGGCCGTAACATGCAGTAATCATAATTAAATATCCCCCACCATAATATTTGCCGTACATTTCAATATACGGTTAATGCCTACCATATTTCTACCCACAATTACACTTGGCCTTATGTAGCTGAAAACAGAGGGATAATTAGATATTTTTTCTCTTTTTTGCAACTAGGCATAGAACTTGAAATATAGGTAGCATAGAGGCAATCGAGCAGGACTGAAAATTACAACATGTCTGAAATAAAAGACATGTTGAGTATAGGCCAATAAAGGCAAGTGAAACGGAGGTGGTAAGATGACTGCTACATTAAATACATACTCCCCAGACTATAACGGTGCTCCACCTCATATTTTGATAATGGAGGATGAGGAAGTTGTCGCTAAAGGGTTGGAAATGGTTCTTTCTGAAGAGGGTTACAACGTGGATCTCGCATTTACCGGAGAACAGGCTCTAGAAACATTCTCATCAGATAAATATGATCTTTTGGTTGCTGATTTGCGGTTGCCGGATGTCGATGGCATGGAAGTAATCAAGAAGGTTAAGGAGACACAACCTGAGACTGAAGTTGTTGTCATTACAGGATATTCGTCTGTTACATCAGCAGTCGATGCTATGAAAATCGGAGTATTCGATTATCTGACTAAGCCCTTCGTAGAAACAGAGATTAAAGAAGCTGTTCACGGTGCTTTACAGAAAATACATGAAGAAGAAGCTCGTATTAAGAACAAAGTAGCTCAAGAAGAGAGCAAACTTATCGAAAAACGAGAGGTTATTAGGATTTTGGATCGAACAGCTGAAGATCAGAGATTCTGGACGGATCTCATGGAAAATGATTCCGAAGTTTTGGCAGGTTACAATCTCTCTTATGAGGCGCAAGCGGCAATAATGTCAGGTGATCTTGGTTGGATTAATCGCAATATTGGCGAACTGACCCAGAAACAACTGATGTTTATTACCATAAAGTGTGGATGTGAAATCTGGTAAAGAGGTTCATATTAAATTTCAGCCGGTTCCAGGTAACATACTGGAATCGGTTTCTGGAAAGAGTGGAGCTGGGTGGTAATGAAAAACATCGAGAAAGTTAGCGGTGCCGTGGCAGTGGTTGGAGGTGGTATTACCGGAATGCAGGCTGCGTTGGATATGGCTGATTCTGGTTTTTATGTCTATATCATAGAGAAATCACCAGCGATTGGTGGAGTGATGTCCCAGTTGGACAAAACTTTTCCTACCAACGACTGTGCGATGTGAATTATTTCACCGAAACTGGTCGAGGTCGGCCGGCACAACAATATTGAATTACTCACCTTGTCAGAAGTGAGTGAGGTTTCAGGGACGGAAGGTGATTTTACCGTAACCCTCAAACAACGTCCCAGGTATGTGGACATGGACAAATGCATCGCCTGTGGAATTTGTGCAGAAAAATGCCCGAAAAAGGTAGATGATGAGTACAACGATGGACTGGCAAAACGGAAAGCCATCTATGTACCTTATGCCCAGGCGGTTCCGCTCAAGTACACAATTGACCCGGAAAATTGCATTTTTTTACAGAAGGGCAAATGTGGAGCATGTGAAAAATTCTGCCCATCTGGAGCTATTAATTTCAAGGATGAAGGGAAGGTTCGGGAAATTCGCGTTGGTTCACTGATTTTGGCAACCGGCTTCAAATCATTCGACCCTTCAGGTTTGGACAACTACAACTACAAGCAATATTCTGATGTTGTTACCTCTCTTGAATTTGAGCGTATGTTGTCAGCCACCGGTCCATACGGTGGTCACCTGGCACGTCCATCAGGCCGTCCATCAGGAAGACTAGCGAAAAATGGCGTAGATCTGCCCGTAAAAAAAATTGCCTGGCTGCAGTGTGTCGGATCCCGGGACCAGAATAAATGTTCCAATGAATACTGTTCCTCCGTCTGTTGTATGTATGCTGTCAAACAGGCGATTATCGCTAAGGATCACGACAAATCTCTGGAGTGTAGCATTTTTTATATGGATATGCGCACCCAGGGTAAAAACTTCGATCATTATCTTGAAAGTGCGAAAGGTAAGGGGGTTAAATTTATCCCTACAAAAATCCACACAGTTGAGCAAGCTGTTGGTAATGGCAAAATGCGGCTCCGTTATATAACTGACAACAGTGAAATAATGGATGAAACATATGATCTGGTGGTCCTCTCAACGGGCCTTGAAATACCTCCAGATATCAAGGAGCTGACAGCGCGGCTCGGGGTTAAAACCAGTCCTTATTCATTTGTTAAATCAGACTCGTTCCATCCTGTCTCAACTTCTGTTCCCGGTATCTATGCCTGTGGAGTAATAACGGGCCCTAAAGATATTCCCCAGTCGGTCATGGAAGCCAGTGCTGCGGCCTGTGCAGCCACCGAAAAGCTGGCCCTTGCACGAAACAGCCTGATCACAAAAGCGGAAAACATTGCTGAAATCGATATAAGTCGACAGGAACCGCGGATTGGTGTGTTCGTTTGTAACTGCGGCTCTAATATTGGAGCTGTTGTTCGGGTTCCCGAGGTGGCCGACTATGCCAAAGGGCTTCCCGGGGTGGTATATGTTGAGGAGAATCTGTTTACCTGTTCCCAGGATACCCAGGATAAACTTGCGGAAGTTATAAAGGAAAAAGGCTTAAACCGAGTCGTTATTGCCGCATGTACCCCCATCACCCATGAACCTCTTTTTCAGGAGACACTGGTAAACGCAGGGTTGAACAAGTATCTGGTGGAAATGGCAAATATCAGAAACCATGATTCCTGGGTGCATTCGGACGATCACGATGCAGCCACCGAAAAAGCCATTGACCTTGTGAGAATGGCTGTTGCCAAGGCTTACCTCTTGGATCCTCTGCATCAACATGATTTACCGATTACCAGGTCCGCACTGGTGGTTGGTGGAGGTATCGCCGGTATGACGGCTGCCCTTTCTCTTTCATATCAGGGTTACCCGGTTACGCTTGTAGAAAAGGCGGAGGTGATGGGTGGACATGCCAGAAGTATCCATAAGGCAGTGGGAGGCGAAGAGGTTGAGCCATATCTCCGTAAGCTAACCAATGAGGTCACCACAAATAACAAAATAACCGTTTGTACCGGTTCTGCTATAAAGAAAGTCAAAGGTTTTGTTGGTAATTTTGAAACAGAAATTGGAGATGGGTCATCCACCAGCACAGTACAGCATGGGATTGCAATTATCGCCACCGGCGCTGAGGAATATAGACCAAGCGAATATCTTTATGGCACTCACCCGGCTGTGGTAACCCATTTAGAAATGGATGATTTACTTAGAACCAACGCTGCAAAACTGGCTTCAGCCGAGGCTGTTGCCTTTATTCAGTGTGTAGGATCTAGAGACAAGAGTCATCCTTACTGTTCAAAGGTGTGTTGTACACATACAGTGATCAGTGCCCTGGAGCTTAAAAAGAGAAAACCAGATATTACGGTTGTGGTACTTTACCGGGATATTCGCACCTATGGCGAACGTGAGCTACTCTATCGTGAAGCCCGGGAGAAAGGTGTGATGTTTTGTAGGTATACTCCTGAGAATAAGCCGGTAGTAAGTGCGGAAGAGGATATGCTCAATGTTGAGTTTGATGACCCGATTATCGGTTGCCGCTGCGCTGTAGATGTGGATATTCTCTGTCTTGCTACTGCCATCATTCCAAGGGAAGATACATCGCTATCCGGCTTTTTTAAAGTTCCAAGGGATGAAGATGGCTGGCTGCTTGAGGCTCACCAAAAACTTCGACCTGTGGATTTTGCAACCGAGGGTGTCTTTCTCTGTGGCATGGCTCACTACCCAAAACCAATTGATGAGAGCATTGCCCAGGCAAAGGCCGCTGCTTCCAGGGCACTGAATGTCCTCGCCCGGGATACTATTCAGGTGGGGGGCATGGTTCCCAGGATTGACGAACAACTTTGCTGTGGCTGTATGGGGTGTATCAATGTCTGTTCCTATGGGGCCATTACTTTCAACCAGGAAAAACGTGTGGCTCAGGTTAATGAGGCATTGTGTAAGGGGTGCGGAGCCTGTGCTGCTGCATGTCCGTCCGAGGCTCCTGTTCTTAAAGGATTTGAAAATCGGCAAATATATGCGCAAATCGAAGGGGCGTTGGCAGAAGTATAATAACTGTTAAAAAATTCTTGTTTTCCTGCTGCCAAATTGAAAAACAGAGGAGAAAAACTGTGAAGAGTGAACAATTTGAACCGAGGATCCTGGCTTTTTTCTGTAGCTGGTGTGCTTATGGGGCCGCCGACCTGGCTGGTGTTAACAGGATGCAGTATCCGCCAAACATCAGACCGATAAGGGTTATGTGTTCCACCACCATCAGTCCTCATCATATACTCAGGGGGTTTCAGAGTGGGATTGACGGCATTTTGGTAGGTGGCTGACACGTTGGAGACTGCCATTACCTGTACGGTAATTATATGACTGTCAAGCGAGTTACATTTTTGCAAGAACTTCTTGATTTTATTGGCATGGGGGATCGACTTCATCTGTCATGGATTTCATCAGCAGAAGCTGGCAAATTTGTCGAAGTGGTGACCGGCTTTACTGAAAAAATCAGAGATCTTGGTCCTAATCCCCTTATAAATTTCGATATGCAACCATGGATTGATAAATTGGAGCTGAATAGCCTCGGTTCCAGAGAGAGTATTGTTTCTTCAAAACAGATTGAGACAATGTGACAGGTGGAATATGAAGGACTTGAAACAAACTGCGAAGCAATGGCTGGAAACAGGCAAGGTGGATATTTTTCTTGGTTACCGTCTTGTTGATGGTCATCCGATTCCACATGGCTTTAGTGCTGATAAGCTGGAGGAACTCGGTGAATTAGTGAACAGTGATTCCAGGTATTCACTCGAAAAACTTGCGGTAAAACTAAGTAGCCGTCACCCTGACAGTGTGATTGGAATGTTGGCAAGAGATTGTAATCAGCGTGCCTTGAATGTCCTGGCCATTTGGAACCAACTTCCATCGGAGAGTGTAAAAACACTCACCATCAACTGTTGTCCATCTCCATCAAAACCCCATGCAGCATGTTCTTATCTTGAACCGGAAAAACCGGGTATCAATAAGATGGAGTTCGGTCTGCCTTTAAACAGCGACGTTTACGAAGTGGAAATGGAAGGTCAAGGGGAGCGTTTTTCCCGCTGGATGTATGAATTTCAAAAATGCATTAAGTGCTACGGGTGCAGAAACATCTGCCCTGTTTGTTTCTGTAAAGATTGCAGTCTTGAAAACGCCGACCTGGTACATAGCGGTCGTCTGCCACCGGATGTTCCTATTTTCCACCTCGTACGTGCCACCCATATGGCCGGCCGGTGCATCGACTGTGGTTTATGCGAGGAGGCATGTCCAATGGACATTCCACTTCGTCTTTTATACCGAAAAGTAAACAATATTGTCAGTAATGTCTTTGATTATGAGACAGGTAGCAGTGCAAACCAGTCACCGTTCAGCGTTCTCGGTGATAAGGTAACACTAGACCCCAAACCGTTGAAAAAAGTTTTGTGAAGATACTTACCCGGAAGGGTATCGTTAATAATTGCGGCTCGCCGCATTAGTGCCTTACTCAACAAAAGCAGCAATAAATAACAAGAAAACTGGAGAGTGTTTTAACAACAGGAACTTAAAGTAAGCTCCGTGGCACTTATCCCGACTTATTTCCCGTTTATCGGGGTTAAAATAATGGTTAGAAAATGGAAAATTCTATGAATTGCAGACTTGTTCCCTCGGTCTGTTCGTATTGTGGAACAGGTTGTGGAGTTCTGTTTGAGGTGATGGACGGTGAATTGGTTGCAACCCAACCGCTCAAAACTCATCCTGTAAATGAAGGTAAGCTTTGCATCAAGGGATGGAATCTTCACGAGCATATAAACAGTTTTATGCGCTTAAAAGCGCCCCTGGTGAGGGAAAATGGTAACCTTACAAAGACGACCTGGAATGAAGCATTCCGAACGACGGTAAACGCTTTTAATAAAACCATTGCTGAATATGGTCCGGATAGTGTTGGCGTCCTGGTTTCGGCCAAAGTTACCAATGAGGAAAATTACCTTGCCCAGAAGTTTACCCGTGCAGTCATCGGGACCAATAATATAGATCATTGCGCCAGGCTCTGACACTCCTCCACAGTAGCCGGTCTGGCTGCTGCTTTTGGAAGTGGCGCAATGACAAACTCCATCGCTGAAATAGAGGATTCCGGTTGCATCATGGTAATTGGCTCCAATACCACGGCTTGTCATCCTCTCATTGCCAGTCGAATTTTCAAGGCCAAAGAGAAAGGGGCTAAGCTCATTGTCGCTGATCCTCGTAAAATCCAGCTTACCTTGTACGCGGACTGTGCGGTAAGTCAGCGTCTGGGAACTGATGTAGCTCTCTTGAATGGAATGATGCACGTCATTATTAAGAAAAACTACCACTCAACAGACTACATTGAGCAGCGAACCGAATGTTTTGAGGATCTGGAGAAGACGGTGAGTGCATACGATCCGAAAACTGTTGAGGCCATCACTTCTATACCAGCCAAAGATGTTGAGCGTATGGCGGAGCTGTACGCTCTTAATGGTCCTTCGTCTCTGCTCTACGCCATGGGTATTACCCAGCACACCACAGGAGTTGATAATGTAAAAAGCTGCTGTAACCTGGCTATGCTTACTGGCAATGTCGGCATTTATGGCGGTGGAGTGAATCCGCTTCGCGGCCAGAATAACGTTCAGGGAGCCTGCGATATGGGAGGGCTTCCCAACGTGCTCACTGGTTATCAGCCGGTAACAGATACAGAGGCAATTCAGCGATTTTCAGCAGCATGGAATAAACCAGTTCCTGATAAGCCGGGATTAACCATTACGGATATGGTTCAGGAAATGATAGAAGGTAAAATAAAGGCTCTCTATGTCATTGGAGAAAACCCAAAACTTAGTGATCCCGATTGGAACCATTTTAGTCATGCACTGAAGAGTTTAGATTTTCTTGCTGTGCAGGACATCTTTCTCTCAGAAACTGCTCAGGTTGCAGATGTAGTTTTTGCCGCTTCTTCTCTTGCTGAAAAAGAAGGCACTTTTACCAATACCGAACGGCGTTGTATGCGTATCAGAAAAGCAGTGGAACCTTTAGGTGATTCACTCCCGGACTGGCAGATTATCAGCCGTCTTTCAACCGCTATGGGATACGAGATGAACTATGATTCCCCGGAGATGATTTTTGATGAGATGGCGAAGCTGACAAAAAGTTATGCAGGGATGAATTATGAACGTCTGGGTATAAATGGTCTGCAATGGCCGTGTCCGGAGGAGAATCATCCGGGAACTCCATTTCTGCACAAAGAGAGTTTTACCCGTGGCAAAGGTAAATTTCATGGAATTGATTTCAAGGAGCCTGCCGAAGCTACTGATAAAAAATATCCTTTCCTCCTCACTACCGGAAGGATGTTCGCTCATTACCACTTTGGAACTATGACCCGTGTTTCCAGGCATTTGGATAGAGAACAGAAAACCGGGTATGTGGAAATGCATCCGGAAGATGCCAAAAAAATGGCAATTAAAGATGATGACATGCTGATAATCTCCTCAAGAAGAGGAGAGATGACTGTAGCTGCAAGGCTCTCGGATACAGTTCAACCAGGTAATTTGTTTTTGCCTATCCATTTCGGAGAAAATCCATCCAACGTACTGACAAGTTCCGATGCCATTGATCCTATTGCCAAGATACCGGAGTTCAAATTAAGCGCTGTACAGATTAAAAAGCTTCCAGGTAAATAAACATAACATTTGAGTAAGTCAGCGTCCTGACCTGTAAAAAAGTCTCTTAAATATCCCCGCCATAACATGCAACGGATTAAAGCGGATATTTTTTAGACTTTCAGGAGCAACAAAACCGGAACCGTAAAACTCTGAGGGTTCAGACAGCGGATATTGTAGTGAGGCTGGATCACTTCCAGCAACTCCAGCGGCTGCGGCCACACGCCAGAGGGGGCATTTTTTATGATCAAGCTGAAGCAGATCTAAAAGGGCCGTATCAAGGGCCACAGATGAAATGCTCCCCCCCACCAGCTGTAGAGGCAGAACTTCTCCATCCAGGGGACCTGACTTATGCATCACCTCTATGCCATCAATAAGATGAAGTTGTTTGGGATAGAGTGAGGATAACTCCATTATAATACGAGCAAAATGTTCATGGCTTTGGCCTTCTTTCATATGAAGCATCGCCTTGTTAGTACCTTTGACAACCCCAAAGAGATTTTTCATAGCGAGGGTCACAAACATCTGGTCATGTGCTTTTAGTTTCGGCAACCCAACTAGCAGATCACACTCAAATGACTCCTGGGCCAAGCTCACTATAATTCCACAGGGAAGCGTCCTTGCGACCGGAGTAACAAACTCAACGAACTCAACGTCGAGCCCCTTCAAGGCCTCACTAATCCCAAGCTTTTCACAAACCCTACCCGCACTGCCAAATGCAGGAGAATCTCCAATGCTTATCTTTGCTCCCTGCTCCATAAACCACTGTGCAACACCCGCAATAAACGTTCCATGGGTACAGGCAACAGGAACTGCTTTGGTGCTGATAAGATTTGGTTTGAGTAAGACAGATGTGCCATGCAGGGAACCTGAGTACTGTAATGTGCCCAGAATTTTATCCACTACAAGAGCTATCTCAGCCCTGTCGTATTTTTTACACCGATGGAAAGCGACATTTTCTGGATATATTGCTGCAGCCATATTTAAATAAGCTAATGAGTAGTGGTTAAATGGAGCAAGATATAACCCCGTAACGGTAATAAAGACGGGATAAGCAACGACTTCAGATAAGCGAAGACTTCAGATAAGCGAAGACTTCGGATAAGCGAAGACTTCGGGTGGTTTTCCAAGGTACTAAAACAAGAAAACCGGACCCTAGCAGGGGGGTCCGGTTTTCTCAGGAGAAAAGAGAGAAGAGATAAAGCAAAATATACATTGCACATTACGTGCCACAATTAACACTCAAAATATATTCTGACTAATCAACACCTTACAAACTAATGCAGATAACAAAGCCACTCTTCCTCTCCATTTAGGTACAATTTTTTTAACCTGACAGAACAAGTTTGCACTCTCCAGGCACTCTTATCTGCAATAACAACAGGATAACAGTCTAATTTTTTTAACCGCGCCTAATTTTTCCTTTTTTTCCACTATTTAAATGCTATCACTCTTGTCCTGATAACATCTTGATTTTCTTCTATTTCATCCACAATTTTCTGTGGAATATCCCCTTCCACGTCAATAATATTATAACCCACCGTACCATTTGACTGGTTCAGGTATCCCTCTAGATTAACGTCGTTGGCGCCAAATATATTGGAGATAAAGGCAATCATTCCCGGTACATCTTTGTTTATTACAATGAGCCTGAATTGAACCTTGTCACCAGGAATGGATTCGACACTTGGGAAGTTTACACTGTGCACCACATTTCCATACTTCAAATAGTTTGAGATCTCTTTGACCGCCATGGTGGAACAATTTTCCTCGGATTCGGAGGTGGATGCACCTAGATGAGGAGTTGCAAGGATCTTCTCATGCCCAACAAGTGCCGGAGTCGGGAAATCACAGAGATAGGCTTCAAGATGACCACTATCCAAAGCTTCGACCACTGCCTGTTCGTCGACAATCGGCCCCCTGGAGTAATTCACCAGCACTGCACCTTTTTTCATCCTGGCGATAAACTCTCTGTTAACCAGCTCCTTGGTACGCTCAATAAGGGGCAGATGCAGGCTCACCACATCGGCTTCACCCACAGCATCTCCAAGATTTCTGCAGATTCGTACCTCAGGAGAGAGTTGATGAACATTCGATATCGCCGGTGCCGGATCAAAGCCGTTTACCTTCATGTATCTGAATATACCAGCATTCGCCAAACGCACACCAATTTGCCCCAGACCGACAACGGCCAGAGTCTTACCGGCAATTTCTTCACCTTTGAAAGCCGCCTTTCTAGCCTCGACTTCAGCATTGACTTTCGAGGGGTCCATAGAAGCAAGATCTTTGCAGAAATCTATTCCCTTATAAATATTCCTTTTCCAGACCCCAATCATTGGAAAGACAAGGTCAACCACGGCATTGGCGTTGGCGCCTGGAGTATTAAAGACACAAACACCTTTTTCTGTGGCACGTTCAACATTAACATTATTGGTTCCTGCACCTGCCCTTGCCACTGCCAGTACAGAGGGGTAATCATCTACATTAAGAGGTGAACTGCGCAAAATGATACCGTCTGGATTCTCTTCTTCTGTGGAAACCGTAAATTTATCTGTAAAAAGACTGAGACCTTCCTGCGCAATATTATTTATCTTCCTAATTTTATACGATGACATCCAACTCTCCTTAAATTCAATTTATCCGAATATTCGCTTTACAATGTAGATTAAAACAAAACAGCTGCTTACTATATACTGGCAATTTTTCAGGTCAACTCTTTTCAGATAAAGTCAGTTTTAACCTAGAATACTAACACTTTATTAAAGTTATGAAGCCCCCCTTCCCGTTCTGCCAAAAAACAGAGACACGGGTGGTCAGAATCGACTGATTTGCCAATCTGCAATGCACTATTCTTCGAAATACGTAAAAAATACGATTTACGAAAGAATTGATTGCGATTATTCCTGCCATACACCCCTTCTATCTCCTGGGGAAGAGATTGATACAGGGATGAGCGTATTTCCTGAATACTTTCTTTCTCCACCTCTACTTTCAGACACTCCGGCAAAAAACGATGATTACACCGCAACCAGTCATACCTTAGCAATTCCACAATCAGCTGTTGGTCTTTGCGACCCTCCATTAAGGTAATGAGTTTTTCGCTCATCAATTCATGGGTTGCAGCCAGTTGAAAAAAACCACTCTCGATACAGATCTGAAGAAGTTTTTCAAAAAACAGATAGATATCTTCATCTTGTTTTGCCAGATATTGCCAGAGTGAGACAAAGTATCGATTATTGACAAATTTTTCAACACACTCCGATAACCAGTAGAGCTTTGAAAGCGTGGCATGATCCATCCATTTTGTCGCAAGAATTGAGTAGGGAGGTTCTTTACTGTGAACGTAGCCATGGTCAAGTGCACCATGACAGATTGCGGTGTCGGGGAGAATCTTAAGCAGTCCCATCTGAATATAGTGGGCTCCCATCCTGAAAACATCGCGGAATGACTGAGCAAAAGTTTCAGCGTTTTCAAAAGGAAGACCAAGTATGAGATCTACATGTAAATGAATATTACCCAGGGAAGCAAGGCGTGATATGGTGGAGTGTACAACTTCCTGTTTCACCGTCCGTCGAACGGCTTCCAGGGTTTTTTTATGGGTGGACTGGATGCCGATTTCAAACTGAAACTTGCCGTGTTCCAGGGTTTTCAAAAAGACGAACATCTCCTCGGTAAAGCGATCGGGGGCCATCTCAAAATGAAACAGGGTGTCACCGCCTTCAAGCCGCAAAAACTCCCATATAGCAAGAGCGCGTTCTGGAATATCATTATAGGTCCGATCAATAAATCGAACCACCTTGGGGTGATGACTGAGAATATGACGCAGTTCTGTTTTTACCAGTTCAATATCTTTATGAAAGACACCCTTCTCAGCAGAGGAAAGACAGTATGTGCAGCTGAACGGACATCCTTTCGAACTTTCATAATATACATGCCTGTTTTTCAGATGGTAGTCAAAGTCACCATCAAGGTAGGGATAGCTGAACCCTCTTTTGTTCATTTTAAAAAAGGTCCCCCTGTAACGCGACAGCAGGTTCAACTCCATAAGATCAGAGTAAAACTGTTTATCAACTGCTTCAATCTCACCGATCACAATGGTACAGGCGCTGCCAGGTATTCGATCTGCAAGGACAGACGCCTGCGGTCCACCGATGATAATCCTGCAGGCAGGAAGAGCACTCTGCAGATCTATGGTGAGTTTTTCAATAAGGCTACTGTTCCAGATCGCTGCTGAAAAAAATATATACTCTGGGTTTCCATTGGTGAGGCGCAACAGCATCTCATAATAGTTATCATTGATAGTAAACTGAACTATTTCAGTCGCAAGCCCAGGACAGTGCAATTGCAATTCATTTCTCACATAAAAAAGGGCGAGGCAGGAATGGGTAAAACGACCATTTATTCCTACGATACGGCCTGTTTTTCTCCTTGGATCCACATCTTTTGTCAGATTACTATTTGAGTTTTCCATAAACGACACGAACTCTTAATAAGATTATTTTTTTAGCAACTTCAGACATCGTAAATGAGCTTAATTTTGTCCCAAAAAATGGACTCTTTTATACCACGTCATCCCGGCAGGCTTTTAGCTGGGATCCAGAAACATCACCATTGCTTGGATTCCGGCTAAAAGCCTGCCGGAATGACGAATCGAAATGTCCAGTTTTTCTCTATGTCACTGATGTTAAGTGTTGTGAAAAGAGGGCAACATGCAAAATTTACGAGGTCTGAACTTAGATTATTTGATATTATGCTGTAACAAACATAACTATCCACGATCTCAACACGACCGGCGAGTTAACATATTCTTTTGGAGCGTAAAAAGTCAAATGCCATTTCTAACAAGCTATATCGAGCCTCTTTGTATTCTTCTGCTACTAACCTGCTGCACTTTCTCATCTCCAGCAGTTGCTGACACTTTTTCACCGAACTACCAACTCTCTGTCAGCTTCAATCCAGAGAAAAGCAGCCTGACTGGAACAGCCAGAATAACCATTAAAAAAGGGCAAAAACTCACGTTATCACTCTTCCACCTGAAAGTCACCGGAACCCTCCTGCAGGACGAAACTGGCAGCGAACATGAACTGACTTCAACGGGTGACATGCTCATATTACCGGCTACCGACTCCAGGAGAGTTCTCTATATCTCATACATTCGGCAAGTACACAATGAAGCAAACAACCTTATAAGCGGAGAAGGTATCTCACTCACCAACAACTGGTACCCAAGGCCTGAAGAACCAATGCTGTTTAGTGTCTCCGCCGAACTCCCGGAGAGTTTTGAAGCGATTATCGAAGCGGACCAGTTTCCACTCCCACGGGTTGGCAATATGGTTACAGCCCGGTTTTCCAAACCCACAACCTCTATCCACCTGGTTGCGGGTCCATACCGGATAGAAAAACAGAAGGTACGGGAAGAGTTCTTTGTATACACCATGTTTTTCGACGAAGACCAGGAACTTGCGCAAAAATACCTTGACGCTGCTGCAAAATATCTTGGCAGGTATGAGACCGAACTTGGCAACTATCCCTTTGACCACTACGTAATCGTTGCCAACCGGCAACCCACCGGATTTGGCATGCCAACATTTACCCTACTCGGCCAAATGGTTTTGCGACTGCCTTTTATTATTAACACCTCCCTTGGCCATGAGATTGTACATTCTTGGTTTGGAAACGGAGTGGATGTAGATTACTCAGAAGGCAACTGGTGTGAAGGACTCACCTCCTACCTCAGCGATTATCGCTACCGTGAAGACAAAAACGAAGGAGTAACTGGACGAAAAGAGAGCATTATCAAATACCACAGCTATGTCCATGACGATTCAAAATCCAGTCTTGCCGAATTCATTTCAGCAAGCCACGACCAACCAATGGCCGATGCGCGCCGGGCGGTGGGCTATAACCGTGGCGCAATGCTTTTCCACGAACTCCGTGAGAAAATTGGCGATGTGGCTTTTAATAATGGCTTACGGAAGTTTTATAAAAATTTTGTTGGTAAAGTTGGCTCCTGGGAAAATCTCAAAAAGAGCTTTGAAGATGCTGCAAATGAAGACCTTAGCGCTTTTTTCAGCGAACGACTTTTCAGCAGTGAAATTCCATCCCTTTCTGTAAGCGATATAACAGTTAAGCATCTGGGAGGAAAACCAACTCTGGATTTCACCCTCAACCAGCAATCTACAGATACATTTTCCCTTGATGTCCCCATACAGATCAAGACAATGTCCTCGACGTTCACAGTAACAGAAAAAATACAAAGCCCTGAAAAACTGATTACTATCCCCCTCTTAGAACGACCGCTGGAATTCACCATAGACCCAGGGTACAGTTTTTTAAGAACACTTGATTCCCGCGAATACCCTGCTGTATGGTCTCGCTTTTTAGGAGCTACAGACAAACTCGTTGTACTTGCTGATGAGAATGAAAAAGAAATATATCAACCATTTTTAGATACATTAGAGACTGATCACCTCCACGTCGTCACCTCTGCTGAAGTTCTCAACAAAGACCTCAGTGAGCATAGTCTGCTCTTTTTAGGAGTACAACAGGGCGTGATAGAATCTGTCTTTGGCACGGTTGATCATTCTGATGAGGGGGTGACCCTGGAAGTCCGCAACAATCCCCTCTCACCCGACCAGGTGGCGGTGCTGTTGTCCTCGGAATCAAAAAAGGAATCTCAACTCGTTGCCAGGCGGCTCAAACATTATGGAAAATACTCATATCTCCAGTTTAAAAATGGCCGAAAACAGACAGGGTACACTGACGAGAGCGATAATGGCTTGCGTTTCACTCTTGAACAGCTCCCCCTGGGAGGAGCGACTTCAACCATTTCATCGTTCGAGGCAATTGCTGATAAACTGGCCTCAAATGATGTTATCTATATCGGTGAGTCCCACACCTCTTTACCCGACCATCTGCTGCAGCTTCGTTTGATTGAGGCATTACATCAGAGGCATAAAAATATATCTATAGGCATGGAGATGTTTCCCACCTCCTCTCAGGCAGCGCTTGACCAATATATCCTGGAAGACAGAGCCATCACGGAGAGCGAGTTTTTAAAGGCTTCCGACTATTTTAATGTCTGGCGTTACGATTACAGATTCTTCAGGGACATTTTGAATTATGCAAAGAAACATAAAATTCCGGCGGTAGGGCTTAACCTGCAGCGGCAGATAGTCTCCCAGATATTCCGGGAAGGCGGGACAGATGATCTCAGCAAGGAAGCTAAAGCAACACTCCCTGCTGATCGCGACCTTGACATGGACGGCTACGTGGAGCGATTGTCCCAAACCCATAGTGCCCACATTAGAGGAAACCACGCATCTGGTTCTTTTGCAGGATTCATCCAGTCCCAGGGGTTATGGGATGAAACCATGGCCAGCAATATAGTCTCCTTTCTGCAATCAAATCCTGGTAGAAAAATGATCGTTCTCGCAGGCTCACAGCACACCAGAAAAGATTCAGGAATTCCGCCAAGGGTGAAACGACGGATGGAGATCAGCCAGGCATCTGTACTCAATATTTACGATGCAAACAGGCCGGAAAACCTGCAACAGGTTGCAGACTATTACTTTCTAGCGGCCTATTCTGAGCTTTCACCATCCCCTAAGATCGGTATAGTACTCGCACCCGAGCAGACAGATGACAGCGCATCACTTAAAATTATCCAGCTCAGCCCCCATGGCAAGGCCCTTGAGGCGGGTCTTAAGATTGACGATATCCTAATAGAGGTTGCGGGTGTTAAGATTTCAGAGATGGCCGATCTTCGTATTGCAATGCTCGACTCAGTTCCAGGGGAATTTGTTGAAATTAAGGTTAAGCGAGACAAAAATGGTAGCGAACAGAAACTTTCATTTACAATTGAGCTGACACTACCACCCTCAATGCCGGCTCATCCGTGAAGAGTTGTTGTAACCGTTCACCGCCCCCTTCAAAAGACTGCATAACCAGAGTCCGTAACCGTTCGTCCAGTGCTCCAGGTTCGTTCAAGCTGATCTCCTGGCTATAGTTGGCTATGTCAGGAGGCCTGATCGGACGAAAATGGGGTGCTGGTGAACGGTTACGAGTTGTTCAATTGAAACTTGACACACCGGCATTGATGCCAATATAACACTGATGCCCAATTTGAATAAAATTGTTATCTTTTTTTAGTCCAAACCTTTGCAAAAGGAGAATCGATGTATAGAATCTGCACTCACTTTGTAGTTACCTTTTTACTTATACTATTATCTGGAGAATCTGGAATGGCACAATCAAAGCTAAAAGATGGTCTGTACGCAAAATTTGACACCGAAAAGGGAGAGATCATCTGCCAGCTCGAGTTTGAAAAAACCCCCCTCACCGTCACCAACTTTGTTGGTCTCGCGGAAGGCACCAAAGATCTTGGTGGAGGAGCGAAGGCAAAAGGAGATCGATTTTACGATGGTCTTAAATTCCACCGCGTAATCCCTGACTTCATGATTCAGGGCGGCTGTCCTCTTGGCACCGGCACCGGCGGCCCTGGCTACACCTTCCCAGATGAAATCGACCCAAGCCTTAGCCACTCAGGTCCCGGCATTCTGTCAATGGCCAATGCAGGCCCCGGAACCAACGGCAGTCAGTTCTTCATCACCCATGTAGCCACCCCATGGCTTGACGGAAAGCACACTGTATTTGGCCATGTCATTTCAGGACAGGACGTTGTTGATAAAATCAAAGGCGACGATCTCTTGACCTCTATAGAGATTATCCGTGTTGGTGAAAAAGCTGAATCTTTCAAGAGTGATCAGGAAGCATTTGACGCATTGAATGGAAACTTTGAAAAACTGCAAAAAGAAAAAGCGCTGGCCGCCATGGAAGAGGAACAGACCCTCATCAGTGAGCAGTGGCCTGATGCTGTTACAACCCCCTCCGGGTTGAAATATGTTGTGGTTGCAGAAGGAGAGGGAGACATTCCTCAAAAAGGCAATACAGTAAGTGTGCACTACACCGGAAAATTGCTAAGCGGTAAGAAATTTGACAGTTCCGTTGATCGCGGACAGCCCATTGAGTTCCCTGTTGGACAGGGTCAGGTAATCAAAGGCTGGGACGAGGCACTTCTTGGTATGAAGAAGGGTGAAAAACGTATCCTTATCATCCCACCGGATCTCGGCTATGGAGCTCCAGGCCGTGGCCCAATTCCACCAAATGCCTATATGGTATTTGATGTTGAGCTGGTTGACTTCAAGTAAGTTAAAGCCGTCATCCTGCCACTAATTTCTGTGAGGCTGGAAATTAAGAAGGGTCTGTCCTCGACGAGAGGCAGACCCTTTTTTAGTTCCTGCTACCCTCTACTGTTGCTTTTTGTGGCCTGACCAGAATAAATGGGAATGGCATTTTTACTTTCTCAGTTCCCTGGACCAAGTTTTTGAGCATGGTTGATAATATGGATGAAAGCTTCCTGGCTGCAAATTGCTGGACAAATGTGAAGTCACGATTCAAGTGAGCCAGCGAGTTCATTTTCTCTTTCTCTGGGTTGTCAATATAGCCACAACCCTGGCTATTGAACTGTTTACTGTCACCATTTTAGTGTCGATTTTTGAACAGACAGAATCCACTCTAATGGCAGCCGGTACGATGGTTGCACGAACAATGCCACCATTTTTACTGGGGCCTGTTGCCGGTGTGCTTGTTGATCGCTTTCCCAGAAAAAATATGCTCATCAGCATGGGATTCATTCAAATAGTGCTGATTGGTGTTGCAATATGCCTTCTCCGAGGAGATGGACACCTGCCCGTTATCACAATTTACCTTATTTTAGCTGGTCTCTCTGTTGCTGACACTTTCCATCGGCCTGCGCGCATGTCCCTTATTCCTTCACTGATCACACAAGGCCATCTGGTAAAAGCCAATAGTTTTATCCTGGCATCTAATCAAATTATGATGGCAATTTCGTATACAGTTGGAGGTTGGCTCATTTTATCAATACCATTATGTCAAATTGCCTTTGGTGTGATTGTTTTGTTTGCCATTGCTACTTTTACAGCAGTGCACATTGTCGAAATCCAACATAAGAATGCAAAGAAAGATTGTGGCAGGGAGTCTTTTTGGACATCCTGTATAACCGGATGGAATTACCTACGCGAGCACCCCATCGCCAGACCATTAACGATCATGGAAACTGTGGAACATTTGCCCCACGGTATTTGGACTGGAGCCTTAATGCTGGCCTTTACTACCAAAGCTTTGCAAGGGGATGCAGCGGATTGGGGATATCAGGCAACGGGGTATTTTACGGGGATGATCATTGGCTCCATGGGTGCATTGGCTATCAGTGACTGGCTCTCCCGCTATCCTGGTCGTATCATAGTCGTGAATGCCTGTGTTACCGGCTTACTTACTCTGGCTTATGCAAGCAGTCAGACAGTGTGGATTGCGGTGATGTGCGCGTTTGTATTTGGCCCGCCGTTTGCTATTCGTGATGTGGCGCAAGATTCACTGTTACAGGCTAGCGTTGAGAAGGAACAGTTGGGTCGAGCTTATGCAACACGCGAAATGTTACGAAATGCTGTATTTATGTTTGCGGGTATCTTCTTTGCCTGGCTCTCTGGTTTTGTGTCTATCCGTACAATTTATGTTGTTGGTGGCGTTCTCTATTTAATGACAGGTTTCTATGCTATGAGTAATAAAGAATTGAGGGAAAGCAGAATAATTCAAAAGACTGAAACAGTATGAGAATAACGTTTTTGCTTAAACCCCACAAAACTGAATTGTTTATGTAAAAAAACTGCTGGACTTGACTGAAACCAGAGGAGTGTAGGGTGAATATTAAATACTATTGGAGTGGGAACGGTTGAGATGTTTCCTGGGAGGCTGTCCGAAAATGCGCTTTTGCCCAAACTCTTCGGAATTGTCAAAAAATAATGCTCAGACTTTACTGGTTTGACGATATTTTATCTAAAACGAAAACCACTTCCGAAAGCCCAATCGCTCCATCTTCATTGATATCACCTGCAGACCAGACATTTGATCCATCTGTACCGACAAGTGATTTCAGAATCAAAATAATATCTGCCAAATCAACCTGACCGTCAACGTTAACATCACCATCCATTCCGAGTTCAGGCCCACTCACGTAGACATCGTCAAAATAGCTGATATGAACTGCTTCTCCACCTTTTCCATCAACACGAGAACGAAGGGCCGTATATGTATTGTATGGCAGAAACTTAGCTGTTTCTATACGGGTTATCTTAGCCTCGGTTAGCACTGGAATAGCTTCAAGATCTTGTAATCCAAGTACGATAAATTCTCCAGCAAAGCCAACGAAGAATTTGTAATCATGATCAGATTCAACTGGTATATCAAAATTATCAGACAAGAGTGATTGCCAGGCGCTATCATCTGAGTTAAGGGTTCGACTTGCCCCAGCGTTAGCAGAAAAATTATTATCACTACTTATCTTCTGCAGGTTGACAGAACCACTTACATCATCTTCAGAACCATTATAGGACTGCCCGCTATGTTTATGTTAAGCTGCTATTTATGTGGAGTTAATCAGTTATCTGCTTATTGGTGGGAGTTTTTACCGTTGACAACTCCACATAAATTCGAGGGTTAAAGGGATTCCAACCACTTGAGAATAGTCGAGTCACAGTGCCATGGAGCTGTGTGGGATTGTTTAAACTGAACCGGTTTGAGGTTTGCAATTGCTTTTCTTTTCATATCGAGATCAATTGAAGCATAGCGATTTGTCGTGCTGAGGTCTGCATGCCCTAACCACTGGCCAATCGTGGACAAGTCCACACCGGATTTTAACAGCGCTACTGCGGTACTGTGTCGCATACTATGAGGATGAAGGCGTTTAGAACCTAGACTTGGAATTGAGGCTTGTGCGTTCTCCAAACACTTGTTCAGGATGTATCGGACTCCAAAGCGAGATAGTGGTGCTCCCCTGCAGTTTTGAAAGATTTGCACCTCGGATTTAAGATCTATTTGCGTTTCTATACAAAGTTGACGCAAAAGCTTAGCAGTTTGAGACCAGATTGGACAATACCTTTGCTTTCTTCCTTTTCCGATAAGCCGTAGTTGAAAAGGTTTGGTAAGCTGCAAATCACAGGCTTTTAGATCCAGTATTTCTTGCACACGAGCGCCGGTGTTGAACATGGTCGCCAAGAGCGCATAATCCCTTCGCCCCTTGGGATTACTCTGATCTATGACTGACAAGACCTCTTGGATTTCATCGTACTCCAGGTAGTCTGTTGTTCGTGAACCGGTCTTTTTAAATGGGATACCTAGTATTTGTTGCACATGCTCCAATCGGTCCGGATGTCTTGCTGCAACAAATTGGAAAAATGAGTGAATGGCAGACAACCTTGTGTTTCTGGTGGAAATACAGTTGTTACGTTTTTGTTCTAAGAACATGAGAAAGGATCGAATTTCATCACTGCCAAGATCTTCCAGATTCAATGTAGAGACTGGGATTTTTTTTTTGTCGGCGACAAACCGCAAAAGCAACACCAGAGAATCTCGATAGCTTTTTATCGTATGAGGGCTGAGGCCACGGTCAATAGGAAGATGGCTACCGAAGAATTTTTGCAGTAGAGTTGCCAGGATGTTTGGGGATTTAGTTTTCATGTCATACCTCTCAAGAGTTTTGAATCAAATCTCCGTAACTGGCTTCGAAAACGGAACTGGCGAGGGTGGCAAGTGGGGTAATGAATCGCAGATAATGATAAGTTGAGACTATTGACACGTGGCCCATATAAGTCGCCAGAAATGGCAATTTGGATTGAACATCCACGCCGTTGCGGTACCAACGGAGCAGAGCATTAACAGCGAAACTGAAGCGAAAGTCGAGGATCCGAGGCCGCTTGCCGTTGGGTTTCTCAATGCCTGCCAGATTGAAAAGTATGTGCAAGTTTTTTCTGAGCTGTGTGCTGCTATATGGACGACCACCACAGTAAGCACTGTAGATCAAGGGGGCATCAGCCGTCAACCGGCGGTGAATAGAATGTTGTACCTTCAAGAAATCCTCGACCTCCGTAGCCACATCACTGGGTAATGGCAAAATCCGAGATTTATAGAACTCAGTCGCAATTGCAGATTGAAAGGTTTTACTTGCTTTCATGGTCGCCCTCCTTTTGTCCGTTGTGGGGTATTGGTAGATTGAGGGCAACTCCGCGTAGGTCCTCAGTGTTGAGCCTGATATAAGCAGCTGTACTTT
>JAAELB010000471.1 GCA_024227155.1 Desulfobulbaceae bacterium | reverse complement strand
TGGTAAGATTTACTTTGACCCCGGGACTGACGCAGACAAACCGAGAGATTTGTAGATTTTGGAAAAAGTGAAAACAACTTTAGGCCTGGTGTGCTTTAATGTCACTTTCCAAAACAATAGGAATAGAACAATTTTAACAAGAAAGGTATGCAGATTTCTGTAGTTTATTGTACAGTAGGAGTCGAATGGAATGTGCTTTGGGTGAGGAAATTAGAACCAAACTAACTACGCAGACCCTTCTATGCTTCCAGTACACAAGCTGTAGGTTATATTTCCACCGTTAGGAGGCGCCCCGATCAGCAGTAACAAATCTTTGCAAATTACCCTCTTAAATCATGTTCTAGATCAAAATAATGTGCATAATCGCATTCTACATGTTTCAATACCCCTAGTGGACGTCAATACAAAAGTTTGGAAGTCAAATTGAATGTGTTTTGGGCGACGCAATTAGCAAAACTTTTAACTACGCATCCTTGTTTACAATCACAGTGGCGATGACCGGGGCCATCTGATTTCATCGCC
>JAAELB010000470.1 GCA_024227155.1 Desulfobulbaceae bacterium | reverse complement strand
TTATAGATATCCAGGTGCTGCATTGAGGAGCTAGTTATCAGTACATAAGTTTTAGTTTAGTTTTAGTTCATTTATTTAGGTGACAATTAATACATTTGAATACACCTTTGTGTCACATCAATATAGTTTCACAGTATTAACCAGCCCTTTGGGCTTATTTGTCACAACCATGTATCACAAAAATGGACTTCCATGCGCAGAATAATATAGCAGAGATATAACGCAGGTAAGTAGAACTATAAAACAATTTAAGTTTAAGATTTTCGTTTAAACCATGTATAAATATATTATAAATATATTAATAATGCAACTATACTTATTTGTTGAGCACCATACTGATTGGACGGATATATCACACATGATTTAACATTTACCTACAAACATTTTAGGTATATTTTTTCAAACATATTGTCAGTTAGTAACCATTTTACCAAGTACATATATTATACATTTACCTAATGAAATTTTTAGGTATCACACTGTATTAGATAACACTATAAATTATTTCTGAAAGTAATCTAACTATCATTAGTTATATTACACCATACATATTATTCATTTACCTAAATATTTTAGGTATAATTCTACATGTTTACTAAACCATAGCAAAATCATATATTCCCAGTAAGTCATACTTAAGTATCACATTTACTACTTAGTATGTATAATCTATACCTAAGTATCAATAAAGGTATCACAGGTTATATCACTTAATGAGAATGAGAAATAGCAAATACTTAAAATCTATTTAAGTAAGTCTAGATCTATTTAGGTAAGTCTAGATCTTCTCAATTCTAGTAATTTAAGTATGTACTTAGATAGTTTGCGTGGATAACAGTC
>JAAELB010000469.1 GCA_024227155.1 Desulfobulbaceae bacterium | reverse complement strand
TAACGTCACCCAAGAGAGTTGTGCCTAGGTTTGGCCAGGCCACCTACAATTACTCGTGGGGATTCCCCGACTGTCACCTGACTGCCCACGGGCTGGTGGAAAATTTCAAGTACAAGTTGGGCCAGCCTCACTATGATGCTCCCATCCCATGGGCCACACCACAAGGTCAACCAGTAGAGATCCCAGCTGACGTTGCTTTTGGCGCGTCGAGCTCGGGCTCTACTGGCAGTCAGCCAGCAGCCACGACTGTCGCACCTGCAGCCACAATCACAAGGGCAGATGTAGTGGAAGCTTTGGGCTCGCTGCCAACTGCCGGCATTACAGCAGAGGATCTGGCCGCAGCTTTAGGCACGGTCAGCAATCAGGAGCTACAGGAGCAAGAAGAGGAGAGAGCAGACCAGGCTAGCACTGCAGAGGTTCCTGAAGACGGCCCAATCACCTGGTCTCCACAGGAGCGGGCGAGACGCCAAGCCAATTTGACGGCTTGGGTCAAAAGAAAACGAGCAAGAGAGAACGGGGACAATGCCAAGGAGAACATGGTGGAGGAGTCATCCACAGAGAAGGAGTCGTCTACCGAGAAGAGCTCTGCCGAGACTGAAGAGGAGGGAGCACAGGATACCAGAGAGGTAATCCTGGACAGGATGGCAGATGAGGAGAGTTACCCTCCTTTCTCTCCGGAGGTCACTTTCGACTCCTACTCCTCGAGCTCCAAGGAAGAGCTGATCCATGCTTTCGGCCGGGCAGTCTAGATCAGTGGAGTTAGGGTATGAAGGTGATACAGCGCAAGAAGAGGAGCTAGGAGCGGCGCCTACTGTACACGTTGATTTCATCCCAGAAGAGGGAGTCGAGGAGCCGTCCGATCAGGAACTTTGGCAACAGGCCGAAAGGGATGTCCAGTAATAGGAATAGTGACTGATAGTTTTAGACC
>JAAELB010000468.1 GCA_024227155.1 Desulfobulbaceae bacterium | reverse complement strand
TTTTAACCACAACCGGAGTCTGCTTGATTGCGTGGTTAAGTGGAGCGCGTAGCGGGACACTTGGCCTCGCAATCCTCGATTGCAAGCCCCGTTAAATGAGGCCGCGCAGCGGTCTCATTTAACGTTGAATTAACCTGAAAAAAGGGTGCGTACCGAGAAACACGAAATAAATGTAAACTTTGTACGTGCCTTGAACTTTCCGAAACCCCGACCTCTTTTTTTCAGGTTTAATGACTGATTATGTGATTTATCTTTATATTTCAATTAAATGCCTTCGACATGTTTGGTGAAAATAAAAACAAAAGAAGCATAATAGCAACAAAAGTCGAGTCGACGCTCGGAAGTGTATTTGTATAAATACAGATAAAACAAACGATAGCAACTTCAATAAACACCAAACTGATGATCATATTTTTTGCAAATTTTTTGCGTTTGCCTAGGAAGAAAGCCAGAAAAATATATAGCAACGAAGTAATAGCTGTAAAAGCAAAATTTAACTTAATGCTATCGGCTGATATCTCCAGTATTTTTGCAGCTTCACTAATGTATGTTTGAAAAGCAATTTGGTAATCAGAGAAAGAAAGTCCTTCCTCAACATTTGAAATTAGAGACATCACATAAGGAGGACCGATAATAGAGAATATCTTTATTAAATTGTAAATTATCAATAGTGATGAGACAAGCCATATAGCTCTATTTTTATTAACTATTTTCGAATATATGTCGATCATTTCAGTATGTGGCACACCGGATAGGTCGGAAGCCTTTCGGCTTCCTTCCCTCCTCAGAACCGCACGAGCGAGTTTCCCAGCATACGGCTCAAGCACTCGATAAGACTCTTTTTGGGGAGTCCGACGGTTACTAAATTATTATCTATGTAAGGCGAATATTGCTGGCCTTACTCCGCATTGCAAAATACTGATTATATGTTGGATCATAAGGAGTTGCTTTTCCTTTGATCTTAATATAACGTACCCTAACAATATCTACCATACGTAAAAGATCCAAGGTGGCTGTTGCACCTTTGGCATCTCGGTACTTGACATAAAAGTTCCAATCACGTTTAGAGGTAGGGCGGCAATATTTCCTCTTTAACCACTTCACATTCTTGTTTGGATGTCTTCTGCGCATCCAACGTGTGAGCGCTTTGAACACAAGGTAATCTATCTTGTCGAAGACTTCGGCAGATTGGATATAGCGATGATACGTGGCCCAACCGACCATTGTGAGTTGAGCTTTCGTATCATCTCCACCGTTTTCTTCCTCCTGAAAGACTTGATGGTCTCCATGAGTTTTGCACTGAAACGTTTAACCGCCTCTAGGGCAGGAGTGATTTTCATCTTATTGCCAAACTTACGGACATTCTGGCTCAGAAAATCAAAACCATCTTCAATCCTGGTAATGTGAGTTTTCTCCTCAGAGAGAACAAGTCCTCTTTCTTCAAGGAACTCCTTAATAACCGGGACGACCTTCTCCACCAGGATATCTTTACTGGCAGCGGTGACAACAAAGTCATCGGCATACCTGATAAAGTTGACTTTTTGTCCTCGACCGGCAGCGGAAACCTTGATAGCTTTTTCCATGCCGTCGAGAGTCATATTAGCCAAGGTAGGGGAGATGATTCCGCCTTGTGGAGTGCCAGCTGTGGTCGGGAAGAGTTTCTCATCCTGCATATAGCCGCAGGTGAGCCATTGATCGAGGATTTTGGTATCCATAAGGATATGCTCCCTCAACCATGGGTGACTGATCCCGTCAAAACAAGCTTTAATATCTCCTTCAAGAATCCATCTCGCAGAATAGCGTTTGGCCAATGCACAAAAGCATTGGCTTATGGCATCACGACAAGCCCGATAAACGCGAAAACCATATGAGTTCCAGTCAGCCGAGAATTCAGCAACTGGCTCCAGAGCAAGCAGGTGAAGAGCCTGCATTGCTCTGTCGTATATCACAGGAATTCCGAGAGGCCTCTTGCCTTTGTTCTTCTTTGGGATGAGAATACGTCTTAGAGGTTGGGCTCGATATCCTCGTCTTCTTAAGGATAACGCTCCCTTCATCCTGGCTGAGGGACTGCGCCAAACAACATTATCTACGCCAGGAGTACGAGAGCCCTTATTGGTGGACACCCGTTTTACTGCCAATAATTTAGCAGAGATGGAATGAGTCAAAAGCCATTGCAGCGCTTTTACTTTATTCCATCTCCTTTGTCTAACCGCCTTCGCAATACGCATTTGAAGCCTTTTCACTTGACCATGTACAAAATCCCAATCGATTATATTCCATTGGTAGGCTAAGCTTGGAAGTGCACCAGTCACGGGGACCGTCATTTGCTATTCTCCCATACAAAGGTTCTTCAAACTCTCTCACGATTGAGCACCTGCCAAAATTGAGCTCCCTTTCGGGCCGGAGATAACTCCGTATCCTCCCCACTACAGGAAAGCATTGGCTTGATAAGGCATCTTGCACTCGCAATACCATCGGCCTGCCTTACGGTTGGCTTTGCCCCGAAGAGCGATGTTACGAGCTTACCACGTTCCGCTATAAATACTGTTAACTGACTTAGGTCCACTCCGTATACCGACGACGCTACATCCGCGCAGGAGCACGTTATAAACTCCTGACCTGGCCGCTCACCGTTTGGTCCAAGCCTATCAGCCTCTTTGGCTTGTTGCTCTTTACGATACTGCAAGTGTTTGCATATGCTGACCATATCAGTCAACCCTAGCCCTAGTCCGGATTGGGCTTCCAGAAGAACATTCCACTCACGCTTCCTGTCCCGGCCTTACAGCACCTAAGACCCTCGGTACATTGTCAGGAGGGCTTCACACCCCGTCATCAGCGCAACGGCAGCATGCCTCCTTAGGATGCCGGTGACGGAA
>JAAELB010000467.1 GCA_024227155.1 Desulfobulbaceae bacterium | reverse complement strand
CTCATTTTTATCAAGGTGACATAACAGTAGTCGTTGACAATAATTTCTACGGGTGTATAGTGGCCGAACTCAACGCGGGGTGGAGCAGTCTGGTAGCTCGTCGGGCTCATAACCCGAAGGTCAGAGGTTCAAATCCTCTCCCCGCTACCAAGAGATTCCAAGGCCTTACAGTTTAATTACTGTAAGGTCTTTTTTTGGTTTTATGCCGGTTTTAGGAATTTGAAAAGTTCAAAAAATGAACAAAGAAAAAACCCTGCAAGCCAAAGCCTACAAGGGTTTTTAAACGCTTTTAGAGTTACTCTCATCAATTCCAATATCAATTAATGGGACATTCCTTTTTGCACAAGGCCTGCTATAAATCGGGCAAATGGTTCGATATTTTTTTGTATGCTTGCTTCTTCTAAAGCAGTCAGGTACTCAACACGAGTTTCAAGAGGAATGACCGTCCATGGATATCCGCCACTGGCTAACATAACATTCATTAGAAATCTTCCTACGCGACCATTACCATCAATATAAGGATGGATAAATACAAAGAAGAAATGACCTAAGACAGCCCTTACGGCTGGCTCCTCTTCCTCTTGAAGAAGAGAAAAAAAATCGGGCATAAGAGCACGGGACACAGTATAACTATAATCCCAGGCCAATATTACCTTTACTAGCTGCTTCCTTAATTGCAGCCACGGTCTCAGGACAGCCTTCCCATTTTTGAAAAAGCCGTTGCTCAATTTTCAGATTATGCGCCTCAGTTCCCCATTTGCGATGGGCCCCTCCTATACAGCATTGGTGGTGGCATCCTGACCCCCATACTTTCACCAAAACCCGGATCAGTGTAACTACTCCAAAAGTAGTGGTAACATCCACAAAATCCCTTTTTGGATCGAAGTCTACGCTATCTCCCGATAAAAGAACTCGGGAATGGCAACAGGGGATTGATTGTACATGTCATCCCCGAACGTTTTTATCGGGGATCCAGTAGTTATTTTACCACCACTTTTGGAGTAGTTACGAGAAATCAAGATCACCTGTCAAGTCTTCACCTGATTTTGAACTTTTCATCAAAATATTTAGCTTTCATAATAATTGACCTCCTTCCCCCTTGAGCGCCTTACCGAATCATTTCGATAGGTGACTACTGCTGACCAGTGTTTTTTACCTGTCTTGCCAATCAAAAGATAACTATTCTCGTCTTCCAGGTTTTTTGCTGGAATCTCTACAAAGCACTTTTATTAAATGGAACAGTAAAAATCTTGCCAACTGACCAGACTAGCAACATTATGAGAGGAAGAAAAATTTGTGTGGCAACAGGTAGCAACCAGAGAAAGATTATAATTTCTTGCAGTAATGACATTTCACACCTCCATTAAAAATTGACTCATACCAGAGAAAAATATTTTCATTGGAGGAAGTATAACTTGTACTATCTTAAAATAACCTTACAGATGGAAAATCCCCCCACTGGTTCAGTGTGATTTCCGCTAAAATAACCGGTGCAACCAGCCCAACCCGAAAAAGCAAGCTCTTACGATGAAAGTCCGGCAGCCTTGATAATAACAAGAGTTATATCATCTTCATTCTTCCTGCCGGCGGTAAACTGTTTGAGTTCTTCATACACTTTATTGAGAATAGTCCCGGCGCTCCTGTGAGCATTGCTGCGAATCAATTCCCGCAGTCGCTCTTTACCAAACATCTCCCCCTGGAGATTGAACGCCTCCCAAATGCCATCTGTGCCAACTGCAATGATCTGGTCATTAGTGAGGCCTTCTCTTTTATGCACGAGATACTCCGCATCATCTACGACTCCTAGAGCAACCCCTCTGCCTTTGAGTTCTTCAAAGCTCTGGCAGGAAGGATCGTAAAGCAGAGCAGGATCATGACCGGCACGTACCCACTCAATTGATCTCATATCAAGGTCCAAAGAGAGATAAAAAAGGGTCATAAACCGACCTGTCTCAAGCACATCCTTGACAAGGTGATGATTCATTGAAGAGATGATTTCTGAAATAGTACCGGGTTGAGAGGCCCGCATCCTCAGGAATGCCCGAGCAGTTGTCATAAGTAATGCCGAATCGACACCATGACCGGAGATATCACCTACAACAACGCTGAACGGCCCGGTACCGGATTCCTGCCGCCAGATAAAGTCGTAGTAATCTCCGCCAATCTCATCGCAGGAGACATTTCTCCCCGCTATATCCAGTCCTTTAACTAACGGCTTGCTCTGGGGCAACAGACTTTTCTGCACCTCTCCAGCCAGCATCAGCGCTTTTTTGTGCTCCGTCATGTCGGTGACAAAGGCCATATTACCTATGACATTGCCATGGTCATCCCTGAGAGTGTTACCATGAATGAGGATGGGGATGTGATGACCATCTTTTGCGACGACAGTTGCCTCAACTTCACGGTACTCCTGTGCTAAAATAGAGTCCTTTCTGACCAGCAGGAACTGCTTGAACTCCTCAGTAGCGATATCAAGCGGTGACATCCCAAGTAGTTCTTCCGGGCTGTAACCGAGCATGGTGCAAAAAGCCTTATTAAGATCGATGATTTTCAACTCCTGATCCATTAAGAGGAAACCTTCTGCTGCCGTTTCCACTATCCGGCGGAATTTCTCCTCACTTTTGCGCAGTGCATCTTCAGCGTGTTTTCGCTCTGTTATGTCAAAGAGCACACCCTGATTATGGGTCTTTTTTCCTGCTTCATCTCGTACAACAGAGGTCTGGTCTTCAACCCATCTGATGTCACCGGACCGGGTAATACATCTGTAAACCATGGTGTATTCTTCCACGTCCGCATCGGCATAGCCATGAATTTCACTGGTAACCCGTTCATGATCCTCAGCGTAAACGATATCTTTATACTTTATATCACCATCTAAAAACTCTTTAGGGGTATAACCAAACTGCTTGATATTTTGACTGATATACTCAAGACGTGGGTCTACCCCTGCAATTCTGCGAAACAGAATTACGGGACTACGTTCAACAATCAGTTCGGACATGCGCAGTTTTGCCAAAACATTCGTGTGTTCAGCGCATTCTTTCCTCAGAGTCTTGCTGCTGTCATCAATAGTGCGCTGAAGTTTACGGATTTCACTTTTCGCCAACTCCAGCTCTCTCCGAACGCCTTTAGTAAGAGCAAGCTGCTGTTGAAGCTCTGTAATTTGATGTAACAGGTCCTGCTCTTTATTTTCTATATCATTTTTCATTTTCACACCGGGTAACAGCGATTCTTAACCAAACAAACCTGGGAGCTTGTCCGAGAATGCACTTTCGGAGTCTAGGCTTACCTGCCCAAACTCTTCGGATTTTCCGCAAAATAATGCTTGCAATATTAAGTATATGGCTGTGCTTATTTTTCGAAAATTTCTCGATTTTGACCAAACCCCTTATTCTCGGACAACCTCCTGATTTTATGCAATGATACCAGAACCATTCGCATGTAAAATCAATCGTCTGATCTAGCTTGCAGAAATACCCTGACAACTTGCTCAACCTGCGCCACCAATAGTCCATATGACTTATTCATCGCAGAATCCAGAGACATTGGCCCTGAGCAGATAGAAAACACAGACGTAAAACCCACATCATACAGCTCCTCTATACTATCCCCAATGCTTCCACAAACAGCAATACAGGGGATATTATGGCGTTTAGCCAGCCGCGCAACACCTGCAGGCGCTTTATTGAATTTCGTCTGGTAATCGATTTGGCCCTCGCCTGTTATCACGAGATCGGCATCCTGCAATGTATCTTCAAGCTTAATCAGGTCCATTACCAGGTCGATACCTTTTTGCAGTTCTCCATTTAAAAAACAATAAAGACCGACCCCCAGACCACCCGCTGCCCCACCACCAACAAGATCATCAACAGCCAGCCCCAATTGATGATGAATAACCTTTGCAAGATTGACAAGGCCTTCATCCAAGACCTTGACCTGTTCGCTGTCAGCTCCTTTCTGGGGAGAATACACACATGATGCACCGGAACTTCCAGTCAATACGTTACTGACATCGCAGACTCCTTCAAAGCGTGTATTGTGGATTCTCGGGTCAACCTGACTGGTATCTATACTGTGAATACTAAGAAGTGAATTCCCTACTGGCTGCACGTCATTGCCTTTATCATCGAGAAAACGATAACCAAGGGCTGATGCCATTCCTATTCCACCGTCACATGTTGCGCTTCCCCCTAATCCGATGATGATCCGGGTCGCACCTTTGTCCAAGGCGGCAAGGATTAATTCACCGGTACCATAAGTTGTCGTTTTCGTAGGATCCTTTTGTTTATTAGCAAGTAGAGCCAGGCCACTGGCACATGCCATCTCAACAATGGCTACCCTACTCTGCTCTACATAACCAAATGATGCACTTCGTTTTTCCATGAGTGGCCCATGGACCACGACTTCGTGTTCCTTACCGCCCAGAGCTTCAGTTATAATTTCAGCAAGGCCGTCTCCCCCGTCAGCGACAGGAATGCAGATAACCTCACATCCAGGGCAGGCTTTTAAGACTCCCTCCTTGATGGCTTCTGCTGCTTCACTTCCAGAAAGTGATTCCTTGAAAGCATTAGGAGCGGCTATGATCTTCATTGTTGAATACCTCTGTCAGTGGAACTATGTTTCACCTAAATCTTGCATACGCAAAATACTGAAAAAATGATTTATTTTTGCAAAATTTATGTTTCATATAATGTAATGCCAAAACAGTAAACGGCCAAAAAGCCCAAACCAAGACGCATTTTAACATAATCCCCCATCACATGGCTTATTTTCCCAGGATATAAATTTGAAAAGCGGGTAAAGAACTCCACAAAGCAGAATGATTGTCGCGGGAGACTGATAGACCGATAACGGTCGAAAAGAAGAACAACAGCCAGAGAGGAAAATGTATTTTCGTTTTATGCATTTTTCATGGTAGAAAAAAAGACAAATCTTCCCTGTCACATTTCTCCGCAAAGTTAATGACCCAGTCAGAATATCTACCAATACCCATAACCCTATTGAAAACCGCCTGGGTATACACATCGCTTTTTTTGCCGCTGATTTCGATGATCACCGGAATCAGCAAGGCATTAATAAACGGTACCTGATGACGTTTACAATATCTGGCTGCAGCGCCATCATCAGTAATGACAAAGTCGCCATCTCCAGCGTAATACAACTCAATGACATCACGCTCACCCTTGTGAAGGGTGTTTAAGGCTGATAAATCTGGTTCGCGAAAATTGCCAATACCAGGTACGCGTAGCGTAATCTTTTTATCAGCCAACAGCTGTTGGTATCCCTCTGCACCAGGGTAAATATTCCCGGTAATTTCATCATAGACCGATGGGGACATTACCACCTGATACATTTCACAAACAATGAGATGCAGCTTGGCTTTATAGAGAATAATCGCCGATGAAGCATCCATTAAAGCAGTCATCATATTTTTGGTTTATCGAAGAGATTGGGCGAAAAGGCATTAAATCAACGGGCTCATAACTGTAACATCAACTTCCCCATGGTAATCATCACTTTTTCATCACATCAATTGCAGCATTTTGACGAAATGCTCAACAATACCCCTAATCAACTGAAATATCATCACATTTCCACACATATCTACGCATTGTATTTTTATCTTTGAGCAAATAATCAAACCTACTTTCCTGCCACTTTTCTGCACCCAAGTACATAATCCTTAAGAGAAAAGAGAACCTTCTCATCAATTCGTTTTTTTTTAGGCAGTTACACCACCATCTCTCACCGCAACCTGCACTAAAATTCATTGGGCATAGAATTTGCTAATATTTCTGTGAGATGCACATAAATAGAAGGCAAATCACCGGTAACAGGAGGAGATCGAGCTCGCTTACAAGCTATAGAGCGAGGGGATCAGCAATCATCAAACGAGGTTGTAGTTATGGCAAAGAAGAAGCTCAAGGAGCTTACAATTAACAGAGACTGGTGCAAAGGTTGCGGAATCTGCGTCAGTTTCTGCCCGAAAAAAGTACTTGAACTTGACTCCAAGGACAAGGCAGTAGTTGTTAGTCCGGAGGATTGTATCTGTTGTAAGTTATGCGAATTGCGGTGCCCCGATCTGGCGATCGAGGTGTTAACAGACCAGGATAATGACAATGAGTGATAATATACGATTTATTCAAGGTAATG
>JAAELB010000466.1 GCA_024227155.1 Desulfobulbaceae bacterium | reverse complement strand
TCTTACAATGAATTGCATTTGGCTTTAACTTTGCAGAAGTGTTTATTCTTCCAGCATGCCCGAAAGCTAACCAGGAGAAGGATGCTAAATGGTTGATCAGTCCAATGAATGAAGGCAGGATTGAATGGAATATCTTTGATGATGTGCTGGCTGAATCAAATCTGAAAGTACTTGTGTGGACCACATTTTGATGCACCACCATTACACCTTTTTGGATGCACCACCATTACGACCAGACACCATTCTAACAACACTATTGCGTATACTCAGATCCTCAATAAGTGTAGGATATGTGTCATGAAATTGTTATTGTCACAAAACAGAACATTTTGAGTGAGCTAGAAAGGTGTCAATAATATGTATTACACAGGTGGCATGCACATAATGATAGTCTTGGGTTGTATTGGAAAATTGATGTTATGTTCAGGTCTTTGGGAGCACCCTTTAGATGCATAGTGAATAGTAAGTTCTAGACAAAGGTATGCAAGCCTGTAGGAATGTTTCTAAATCCATATAGAAAATATTTCTTTCAAGTGGTGAGAAGACCTTTGCTGAAATACTTGAATATGTAGATGCTGTTTAATAAGTGCATCCTGCTGGAGGACACTGCCTCAGAAACTTCTTAACCGCCCTCACCCACTCATAGTCCACCAATTTGAAACAGCGGAGAGAGAAGGGGGTTTTAATTTTCAGTAGCTCTGCTTGGAGCAGATGATGAAGTACTTCTTATTGGCTGGACATGTCCAGCATGCAAGGTGCATTATATTCCAGTTAGTGGAAATGTAATCCCTCCATTTGGTGCAATGGCTGACCTGTTTCTGGTGCATTTTTTGTTTGCATCAGGATGGGTATTGGAATAGATTCTCTGGAGATCCATTTAGTGAGGAAACTGCAAACAAAATTGCAAATGGTAGCTTAAGAGGCATGACACTTTCATAACACTTTTACAACACCACCAAGCCCTATAATGAAAAATACAGAAGGGATAAGACAGTTCCAACCATCACACTTGAAACCATTCCCTGTCTCTTAACATTAAAGGCAACAGAGGAAAATGAAGCTTCAAGCTCTATTCAGTTAAAAACTGTGTTCAGTTCCACCATCCCTGATTGATGAAGAAGGTTCCAAGTATCACAACCCACTGGTGAGTTGTCATTGTGGATGTGTCCCACTGTTTTAGCACCTATCTTG
>JAAELB010000465.1 GCA_024227155.1 Desulfobulbaceae bacterium | reverse complement strand
CTGATTTTTATAATCAATTTTTGACTCATTGATTTCATAAGCTACCCCACGATACAAAGCACCAGTATCCACATAAACAAAACCGATTTGAGCTGCCAAAGATTTTGATACTGTTGATTTTCCAGCTCCTGCTGGTCCATCTATGGTTATAGTAATTTTACCCATTATCCTATCCTTAAATTAAATCACTTTTTGTAAAGCTTTAATAAAAATTTTGTTTTCATTTTGTGTTCCAGCATTAACTCTAATCCAATTTTCAAATCCATAGGATTTCATAGATTTTACTATAACTCCAAGCTGTAACAAGTCATTAAAGACTTTAACACTATCTTTTCCAACATTAATCATAATAAAATTTGAATGAGTTAGAAGATATTTTAACCCAATTTTATCAAGCTCCATTTTAATATATTCAATTCCATTCAATATAAACTCAACACTTTTATCTAAAAACTCAACATCATTTAATGCAGCAAGTCCGGCTGCCTGAGCAAGTGAGTTTACATTAAAAGGAGGTCTTATTTTATGAATTGTTTTAGCAATCTCGTCATCCATAATACCATATCCGATCCGGAAGCCAGCAAGACCATAAGCCTTTGAAAATGTACGTAAAGTAACTACTCTTTTATCATTTAAGGGATTTTTAAGTGAGTTAAAGCAAGTCTTATCTTTAACAAATTCGATATATGCTTCATCTACAATAATCAAAACATCTTCCGGGACATTTTGTGCAAACTTTAAAAAATCCTGCTGTGTAAAGATTCCGCCGGTAGGATTAAATGGATTTGTCAAAAAAATCATTCTGGTTTTTTTATTAATTTTTGATAACATCATATCAAAATCAATCTGGAAATCCTTAAGCGGCACCATGACTGGCGTACCTTTTGCAATTTTCACACAAATTTCATACATTAGAAATGAAGGCAGAGGCATCAAGGCTTCTT
>JAAELB010000464.1 GCA_024227155.1 Desulfobulbaceae bacterium | reverse complement strand
GCTTTTAGCCGGGATCCAGAAACATCACCATTGCTTGGATTCCGGCTAAAAGCCTGCCGGAATGACGAATCGAAATGTCCAGTTTTTCTCTTAATCACTGATGTTACGTTTTGTGAAAAGAGGGCAACATGCAAAATTTACGAGGTCTGCCTTGCGGGGTTAGTGCCGTTTTATTCATGCAAACTGCCTCACTCTCCAACGTCATTCAGCATCATTCCACAAGGCATGATGGGTCGTTATAAAATCATTTACTGCTTGCTGCTCACTTCCTCCCTTACCTGTTACTGACATCGGCTCTCCAAAAGAAAAATAGGCCGTTTTGTTAACATTGATCCGACCAAAGTCTTTGAGTTGTTTGCCATTCTCCCAGGCATCCGTCTTCAGAGCTAATGGCACTACTGGTACACCCGCTTTCTTAGCAAGCTTTACTCCGATTGAACTCATTTGCGCAGGATCGAATGTAGCCGCCCTGGTCGTTTGTGGAAAAACTATGACTGAAACATTGCTATCAAGGCGGTCAACACCTTCACTCATAACTGTTTTTAAATCTTGCCTGGGATTAGTTCTGGTTACTGCGACAGGGTTTCTAGAGCGTATCACATGTTTAAAAACAGGATAGTTAAGCAGCGACTCCTTGATAACAAAGGTCACATCTTTTTCAGGTTGAATCATTACTGGCAGTAGCAACGTCTCCATCATACTCATGTGGTTACCAACAATTACCAAAGGCCCCTCCACTTTTTTTACATTCTCAATTCCTTTAATGTCTACCTTAAGGCCAATTGCTTCCAGTTTTCGCATCACATCGTAGCTACTGCGTATCCATTTTTTGCCATTATATCTTCCTTTCTGGGCCTTCCTACTGGCCTGGAATATAATAAGAATCAAATGAAAATAGAAAAAGAATGAAGGGAATACTCTAGCGAGAAAGGCCACACCCGTATTTCTGGTCAAATAGTGATCATTTTCGTATGTAATCATGTTTAGTCATTGAGGAGTTAGGGGTTTAAGATAAAGCGAATATTCTAGCAACATAAGTTATTAGCACAAAAGATATTTTTATATCAAGGGCAAATTCTTATTCACCCACCCTCGGTAAACGATAAAATATTTAAGGTTAAAACCACCGACATTCCATGATTGACAGAACAATTGATCATTATATCAGAGAAATACCGATAATCAGTGGTATTCAACAGTGGCATTCATCAGCCTGGCAACTTCGTGTGAGATGTAATACAGCTCTGTAACAAAGCGTTCTGTCTGCAATATCTCATCTTCGTCTAGATATTCACGGATCTCTTCCGTAACATTCGCATTTGACGGCCCGACACATTGATCAAAACGCCAATAGTTTTCGTCACAGAAAAGACCGAGGGTAGCCAGGCGCTCTCCCACCAGGCTCCTGATTGAAAATACAGCATATGTAAGCTGTGAACATTGGCCCATAAAGTCCCGGCAACAATTATTCATCAAATACCCCTCAGATTTCAGCATTTTTATGGAAGTTAGAGGGGTAATTACACTTATACTCTTGCCGACTAACAAAACTGTTCATAGCCATGAGTCGAAAACAGACCAGGGAACTCTTGAAATAATTTTGCAGAATTCTCTACGTTCATCCAACTGCCTCGACAAGACCAACACTCATCCTGGAATCAGATTATGCCATACGTGGGGTATCATATAGTGATCCCCCCTAAATTTTTTAAATTTTTATCGCTGAATCGTCACCGGGAAAAGAAATTGGTTGGGGGGAACTAAGGGGTGGCAGTGGTGAGAACCGGATCATCCAGATAATCACCCAGCTCTTAAGAATCTATCTTTGAGAAGTATTCCAACACTTTTTTGCAAAAGTTTGCGTTGAAGCGTCTCATCTAATGCTGGCAGTACCCGTTATTTCAATCAAAATATTGCCATCAAGAGTGACACCGAGACATGCTCGCTGAGGCCAGTTATCCGGGTTGTCGCCCATCCATTCGTTCCAAATTGCATCCATTCTGTTTTTTTCTCCCATATTTGAGATAAAAACGTGAGCCGCCAGAATATTTTTTTTGTCTGTACCCAATTCTTCCAGGTTTTATTGAATGGTTGCAAGAATAAGTTTGGTTTGCCCTTCTTTTATCGAAATGGCTGTTGTTTCCCAAGATATTATTGCTCCATTCGTACCTAAGTGGGTTCGCTCTGCTAGAAAAAAAGATATCCCCAACATTTATTAAGAGAGATTGGGAATCCATTGAAATTGTCGCCCTTTTGCCGGCATTATTATGGCAAGGGTGATGTTTGACCTGTATTGACCTTCAGCTCAAACACTAATAACCTAGCACAGAAAAAGAAATCGGACATTCCACTGGCGAAAAATGCCATTGTCATTATGTAAAAGTGGTATATTTTATTATCATCTTAGACAATCTATACACAACATGAAGGTCAGGCACTATAAACTGCCTCTTTTATTTTTCTTTTAAAGCTAGGAATACTACATTATGTCGAATGAATACAAAACGATCCTGTTCACATCAAATCTAAGCAATGCCAGTCGCATTGCTTTCAAACAGGCTGCTATGTTGGCAAAACAGTCAGATGCAAAGCTCATTTTACTCCATATTATGGAAGGACAGCCTTCGGGAAGCTATGAAGGCTATGTCAGCAGCCTCTTTGGCCATGATGCCTGGCAAAAAATTGTGAGAAACAACAGAGAAGAAGCCAAACACGCCCTTGTAGGCAAAGTGACTCCTAAACAAATGGTACGAACTGCTCTCAGCCAATTTTGCAAGGAAAACCAGGACCAGGACGAAGACTACGAATTCTCCAACTATGAGATAGTGGTCAAAAACGGAGAGGTGGTTGAGGTTATTCTTGAGCAAGCAGTTGAAAATGACTGTGATCTTATTGTTATGGGTGCCAGCGAGGGACTATTATCCGGCATTTCAGTTGGTAAAAATATAAAATCAATTCTGAAAAAATCAAAAATCCCGGTTCTGGTTGTCCCTGCAACTGCTGGTTAAAAGAAATACAGACGTTCAGTCGTTGCCGTTTTTCTTCTGAAAAGCGGCAACGATCTCTCAACTATGCAGATGTTCTAACTGTACCATTTCACCTATACCCTTCCGGATTTTGTTTCTGCCATCGCCAGGTATCCTCACACATCTCTGCCAAACCATATTGAGCAACCCAGCCCAGTTCACTACGGGCCTTCGCAGGATCGGCATAGCAGGCAGCAATATCGCCGGGGCGGCGGGCAACAACCCTGTACGGCACACTGGCCCCACACGCTTTGCCAAAAGCCTCTACCATATCAAGAACACTGTAACCTGTGCCGGTACCTAAATTATAGACAACCAGCCCCGGGGCCTGGGCAACTTTTTCCAAGGCCTTCACATGCCCCAGCGCAAGGTCAACGACATGGATATAATCTCTCACCCCGGTACCATCAGGAGTCTGATAATCATCACCGTACACTGAGAGCTGTTCCAGCTTCCCAACAGCTACCTGGGAGATATAGGGGACCAAATTATTGGGAATCCCGTTTGGATCTTCCCCAATGAGCCCGCTTTTATGAGCTCCCACCGGATTAAAGTAGCGGAGTAAACATACATTCCAGCTACTGTCCGCAACATGCAGGTCACTGAGGATTTCTTCAACCATGAGTTTGGTGCGTCCGTAGGGGTTGGTACAGGAAAGTGGAAAATTCTCGACAATGGGTACAGTTGCCGGATCACCATAGACTGTGGCTGAAGAGCTGAAGATGATGTTTTTCACATCAAAACCGGCCATAACCTCAGCAAGAACCAGAGTGCCGGTGATATTGTTCTGGTAATACATGAGAGGCTTTTCAACCGACTCCCCCACCGCCTTCTTGCCAGCAAAATGAATCACCGCATCAAACATTACCTCAACGCTTTCAAAAACATTCGTCAAACCCGCCTTATCAAGCAGATCCACCTCATAAAACTGAATGGGCTTGCCGGTCAACTTCTCCACCCGGCTCAACGATTCCCGACTTGAGTTGGAAAGGTTATCTACAACAGTTACTTCATACCCTCTGTTCAATAGCTCCAGACAGGTATGACTGCCTATATATCCCGCCCCACCAGCAACCAGTATATGCATATCGTCCTCTTTCTAACCCGAATAAATTGGAACTTTTTGAAATGCTTGGATAAGTACCTTCACGAAATTCATTCATAAAAAACTAGATAAGCGCAGACTTCGAATAAATTTCTGAGGTACTAAAATTTCGACAACTGCAATGGACATAGCACATTCATGGTGTAATGACAAGCAGCAAGGAGAGTTAAGCCAGGTCTCAACATCTGATCAATTTACTTTATTCTTTTTTCAGCTTTGAAAAACGGGTACACTTACATTGTCGGACTAAGTCTATGCAGAAAAGCCAACAACAGAAAACATTCAAAAAGGATCAGCTATGCCATACGTTAATATACGAGTTGCAGGAACCCTGACTAAAGAGCAAAAGGCAAAAATTTCAAAAGGTGTCACCGAGGTCATCAGCAAAGAAGCAAACAAACCTCCTGAGGCCATACTTATTTTCATCGATGAGGTTGAAAAAGAGAACATTGCCAAGGCAGGGGTGCTGCTCGATCCACCCGAATAACGAACAAAGGGTGAGGAGTTGGCAATACAACTCCTCACTAACCCTTCTTGGAAAAGTCCTCTTTCCCAGCACCACAAACAGGACAGGTCCAGTCCTCTGGTAATTCATCAAACGATGTTCCTGCTGCAATCTCCTCATCGGGGTCACCCAACTCTGGATCGTAAACATAACCACACAATGCACACACATATTTTTCCATACTGTCTCCTCAAATTTATGCTTATACAGTGATCATCCTGATATAGTCACTCTCATTCATGACTTCAATGCCGAGTTCTTCAGCCTTCTTCAGTTTTGCTGCACCAACTTTTTCGCCACACACCAGAATATCTGTTTTTCCGGTGATCGAGCTGCCAACTTTTGCCCCTAATGTTTTCGCCTGTTTTTTCATCTCGTTTCGGTTTCCCTGGCGCATTGTGCCGGTAAAAACAACAAGCTTTCCAGCCAGAACCATTAGACCACCAGGCTCATTGCCTGCCTCAACCGCTGTAATTATAAGGTTAAACCCCAAGCTATAGAGTTTATCAAATTCCTCTCTAATGATACATAATCCGGAAAGTATCTCCTGAGCTATCTTCTCACTAAAACCTTTAACCTCTATTATCTGCTCCTCATCCAGACCAAAGAGTTGTTCAAGGGGATAGACGGAGAGTAACTTTTCACAATTCCCCATGCCCATCCTATGCACACCAAAAGCCGCAAGAAAGCGCCAGTCTTCAATAGGTTCACTAAGGCTACGCTGTAGCTGGGCCACCATATTCTCTGCCTGTTTGGGACCAAAACCCCACGCTACAAAATCTTCCTCCCGGAGAGCATAAATAGAGCTGACTCGCTCAACTCCACCATCATATATCTTCTTTATGGATGATGGCCCGAACCCGTCAATATTTCCCAGGACCTTGAAAAAATGTTCAATACTGTTTGTGATCTGAGCAGGACAATCGAGAACATTTCCACATTGCAGATAATCACTCTCCCAGGTAAGACTTGCCCCGCAACTTGGACAGCTTTCCGGAAGTTCAGCCACAACACCTTCCAGTACCTGCTCAATTTTAGGTATAACCTCACCACTTCTTGATAGCCTGATCAGCGCCCCCGGCCCGATCCCCTTTTCCTGGACCATGCCATAATGATGCGCAGTTGCTCTTCTTATTAAGGCACCGCTGAGCCTTGTGGGCTCTATCTCCGCCACAGGATTTACCCGGCCCGACCTTGAGGTCTGAGCGAGCACCTTTAACACCCTCACCTCCGCTGTTTCAGTATTACGTTTATAGGCAATCTGCCAACGATGGTGATGGCGGGTAGCACCCATTTCATTTTTAATATCCGAGTTGGTAATTTCAAAAACGATCCCATCGATATCAAAATCAACCTGTTCCCATAGGCTATTAACTATGGTTTCAAACTGCTGTTCCACCTCCTGCCATCTCCCTTCCCAGGACGGCAGGAGAGAAAACGGGTAAAACATCGCCTGCCCAAGCTCAATAGCTTTTGCCGCGGGTGGCTCCAACTCCTTTTCCTTGATAAGACTTGCTTGAAAATTACGGGAGTTGTCGAAATGGGCAGCCAGATGATTTTCAAAATAACTTTTACAAACAACCACCTCACCTGCGCCCAGTCCCCTCTCCCCACCAGATGCAACCTTCAATCCACGGTCAAAGGCTCTCGTTATATCCGTACCCCGCCGGCCATCGCCTCTGGTGTACAGTTTTTGGCCATCATCATAGGCAGCATAGCCATCGAGTTTAGGTGTAGCCCTAAAGAGAAGTGATGAAAATTGTATCCCAAGCTCCATTGAAACCTTTGCAATTCGCTTTGCCCAGCGCGCCATGGTCTCAAAATCATAGGCCTTTTCTGTTGAAAGCATGCGAACCGGTAATTCAACCGTTTTGCTTTCAAGTGCAGCTTCTGGTTCCACAGAGTGCAAAAAAGAATGGTCAGGATGACGACGCTTCAACTCCTCAAGAAAACTAAAATCATAGAGCGCGTCATCGATGAGCGGATCCCCGCTTCTATAGAGCAGATTGGCAATTTGTAAAAATTCCACCAGATGCCCATCAGAGAGATCCGCGATCACCTCTAGTCCACTGGCAATACTCACCACCTCCTCTTCTGAGAGCAGGGAGAATTCAAAACTACTCTTTAAAATATGTTTTTGCCCGGCTGTTAAATGCAATTTTTTTCCCATCGTTTTTTTTATTTTGATCGTACAGGGTATCTTTTAAAAGTTACTTTTATTGGCTCAATAAGCGTTGCCGCGGCTACGATGTCATATTTTTGATTTTATCCACCAGATATCTCTCAAAAACCTTTTCTGTAAACGTTGGAATTTTATCCTGCAAATGTACAAGAGAGATTGAATTTATAATTTCCGGCTTAGACGTTCGTATATGGACAATCTGATTATTACCCAGCTCATCTTTGATAAAATGCGAAGCAACAACTCCAATACCAACATTATGTTGAATAGCTGAAATGACCGCTTCGTGGCTGTCAACCGTCAGCACATTACGAACCTGGACATTAGGTTTTGCAAAGTGATGTCTGAACCACTGCTTAACTGTCTGCAGATCTTCCTGGTAATTAATGAAATTTTGCTGTGACAACGAAGCGAATGTGACGTCTTCTCCTATTTTACTGTCAAAATATTCCTTCGAACATGCTAGTATCACTTCCTCCTCGACAACAGGATCAAAATTGTACATATCGAGGCTGCCAACGTGGGTGCTTTGCATCAGAAACACATCAACTAAAGCAAAATCCACCCGACCTCCCCTCAGCAGAGGTAATAATTTTTCCGGAGTGCCAAATTTAAGTATGAATGTAACGTCTGGGTACTGCTCCCTGAAATCTGCTACAATTGAAGGCAGATAGGATTTTCCAAATTCCGGAGGTGAGCCTATACGGAGCTCACCAACGGGGTGATCTTTGGCCTGCTGCAAATTTTTAAGGTACCCATCCATATTCTCCATGAAAGGTCGAACAATCCCATACAACTGCTCACCAGCCGCCGTTGGCACTAATTGCTTGTGAAGTCGTATAAACAGAGGACTATGTATTTCCCTTTCAAGCTTCAACAGAGCCTGACTTACAGCAGATTGACTCACATGTAAAATGTTTGCTGCGCCAACAACACTTTCCTCGGTGAAGACATGGTAAAAGACTTTAAGACGATCAAAATTCTGCAGCATCGGTATGATTTCATCTATTAACTAACCCCGATATACGGGAAGTAAGAGGTGGAAATAAGTCGGTATATTTATCCTGTAAACAAGCGATTTCTATAATAGCAAATCACCCCACTGTTACAAACCCTTTTCCACAAAACCTCATTATTGAGTTGTGAAGCCAGGTACCTCACCCCGGCCCCTCCATATTTTCCCGGCGCAATAATTCTTTACAGTTTGACTCTTTCATCCAGGTTTTGTAAGAATTTAGTGGCTTACTCAGTAAAAATAGCAATAAAAAACAAGAAACCAGGAGAGCTTTTTAACATCAAGAACTTAAAGTAAGCTCCGTGGCACTTATCCCGACTTATTTCCGGTCTATCGGGGTTACTCCTAACTTCAACACTTTTCAACAGGAACCCTTTTTATGACGAATCAGACCCAATCTAATAATTTTAAGATGATTTACATCGCCTCCTGCGGGGAGGGGATCAATGCCTCTCACCTGGTGGAATCAACTCTGGTCCAATTTCCAGGCAGTGACATAACCGTTGTTAAGGTTCCGCACATTCGTGCAGAAAGTCAGATTGACGACCTCGTCGGTCGGGTGACGGATGTGGATCGATTGATTGCTCACACCATTGTTGAGCCAAAGCTGCGCAGCTATCTAGTGAAAAAAGCAGAACAAAACAACATTGTCACCATAGACCTCATGGGCCAGGTTCTCGATACCATAGAAACTTTTCTCGGTCTCCCCCCTTTAGGCACCCCCGGACTCTACCGGGAGACCCATCAGGTCGATCTTAACCAGGTCACGGCCATTGATTTTGCCCTCGCCCATGATGACGGACTCAAACCGGAATCCCTGGAGGATGCAGAAATTGTACTGGTGGGGTTATCCCGGGCAGGAAAAACTCCTCTTTCCATGTATATGGGGGTCATGGGCTGGAAGGTCGCCAACATCCCCTACGTACCTGGCGTCCCCATGCCCAGCACTCTGGACAAGGTTGATCGTCGCAGGATAATTGCTCTCAATATCAATATAGAACAGCTTTTGTCCCACCGAAAAATGCGTCAGGAAAGCCTCGGCACAGCCGATATGCACGCTTACTCCAGCAGACATGAAGTGGAAGAAGAGGTCAAAAATGCCCAGAAGTATTACATCACCAGGGGCTTTTCCATGATTGATGTGAGTAACAAACCGATTGAAACCAGTGCCGAAGAGATCGCTGAAATGATTACCCGGAGGTTTAAGGCCAAGGCCCATAGAACTGACTGACAAACTGCCCAAGTAGGCAAACATTCAAAAAAGGGCCGAATTCTTCTAGGAGCTTGTCCGAGAATAGATCTTTTGTTCAAAATCGAAGAATTTTCACAAAATAAGCACAGCCATATATTTGATATCGAAGTCTACGCTATCTGCGAGCATTATTTTTTGGCAATTCTGAAGAGTTTGGGCGAAAGGGCATTCTCGGACAGTCTCCTAACAAGAATTCGGCCCTTTTTGCTCTACCTCGACTTGAACTTATTCGTGATTAATCGTCGCCTGGGCCGCAGCGAGCCTGGCAATAGGCACGCGGTACGGAGAACAGGAGACATAACTCAACCCTGCCTTATGGCAAAATTCCACCGAGGCCGGGTCACCGCCATGCTCGCCACAGATACCAAGCTTGATGTCCGGCCGTGTTTTTTGCCCCCCCGCAACGGCGGTGGTTATCAAGCTGCCCACCCCTTCTTGATCCAGAGTCTCAAAAGGATCGGCTGCCAGGATGCCATTATCCAGATAATCATTCATCAAGGCACCGACATCATCTCTTGAGAAACCAAAACTCATCTGGGTCAAATCATTAGTTCCAAAAGAGAAAAACTGGGCCTGCTCAGCCATCTTATCGGCAAGCAGTGCAGCTCTGGGGATCTCAATCATGGTACCAAACATGTAACCGATGGAGGTAAGACCATACTTGGTAAGGGTCTTCTCATAGCAGACGTCAACAATATTCTTGGCAAAAGCAAGTTCTTTCTCGTTACAGGTTACCGGTACCATAATCTCCGGCAGTGGATTTTTGCCCGCCTGGAGGAGTTCCGCAGCCGCCTCAAAAATTGCCAGGACCTGCATCTCGATGATCTCAGGGTAGGTTACTCCCAGGCGGACACCGCGGTGCCCCATCATGGGGTTAGACTCTTTCAACAACTCACTTCTCTTAATCACCTCTTCCAGATCAATCCTCAACGCATCGGCAATTTCCTGCTGGTTTTCTTTGAGCTGTGGAACAAATTCATGCAGCGGAGGATCAAGCAGTCGCATGGTTACCGCCAGGCCGTCCATGATATCCAGGGTCTTGCTGATCTCTTCTTTGACAAAGGGAAACAACTCTGCCAGAGCTTCTTTCCTTTCTGTTATGGTTTTGCTGAGTATCATTTTACGGAGCAGAAACAGCGGCATATCTGAATCTGTGCCATAAAACATATGCTCAGTCCTGAACAAACCGATCCCCTCCGCACCAAATTCCAGAGCCTTCTGTGCGTCATCCGGAGTATCAGCATTGGCCCTTACTTTCATACGCCGATAGCCATCAGCAATGTCCATAAATTTTTGAAAATTAGGATTTTCCGTCGCATCCTTCATCTTCAGCTGACCTTCATATACTGCCCCCTTACTGCCATTAAGGGTCAACACATCTCCCTCTTTAAAAGTGCGGCCTCCGACCCGTAGCTCCTTGGTCTGAAAATCAATTTTCAGTGCACCGGCACCGACTATACAACATTTCCCCCAGCCCCTAGCCACCAGCGCTGCATGGGAGGTCATCCCCCCCCGGGCGGTGAGGATGGCTGCAGCTGCCCGCATACCCTCTATATCCTCTGGATTGGTTTCTTCCCGGATCAAGATCACCTTTTTATCCGCCTTGGCCCAGCGAACCGCATCTTCCGAGGTGAAAACGATCTGTCCGAAGGCACCACCCGGCCCCGCGGGCAAACCTTCCGCTATTTTAACAGCTGTCTGTTCTGCGGCGGGGTCAACAATTGGATGCAACAGATCATCTAAAATTTTGGGATCAATCCTGCAGACCAGGGTCTTCTCATCTATCCTACCTTCATCGAGCATGTCCATGGCCATATTCAGGGCGGCAGTAGCGGTTCTCTTGCCCACACGACACTGCAGCATATACAGACGCCCCTCCTGAATGGTGAATTCAATGTCCTGCATATCCTGATAGTGGTCTTCCAGATGATTACGGATATCAAAGAGCTGGCTATAGAGATCTGGCATGCTCTCTTCGAGAGAAGTCAGGTGCTCATTCTGACTGTTTTTAGTGTCATTGTTAAGAGGATTGGGGGTACGGATACCCGCCACCACATCCTCGCCCTGGGCATTGACCAGCCATTCACCGTAAAACCTGTTCTGCCCAGTTGCAGGATCACGGGTGAAGGCCACTCCCGTGGCGGAACTGTCACCCATGTTACCAAAGACCATACTCTGAACATTCACCGCCGTCCCCCAGCTGTTGGGAATATGCTCAATACGGCGATAAGCCACCGCCCGTTTTCCATTCCAGCTCTTAAAAACGGCGCCCACAGAACCAAGTAACTGCTGCCACGGATCATCGGGGAAATCGACACCAAAATCCTCAGCTATTTTTTTCTTGAAACGTTCACAGAGAGATTTCATATCCTCAATGCTGATATCGGTATCGTTGTCATACCCTTTGTCATTCTTGAGGTTATTCATCACCATTTCAAGGTTGAGGCGGATACCCAGGCCATCTTTTGGCTTAACCTCTTCCGCCTTTTCCATAACTACATCGGAATACATCATGATCAAACGGCGGTACGCATCGTAAACAAACCATTCGTTGCCTGTCTTTTTGATCAGTCCGGGAATAGTCGCAGTACAGAGGCCCACATTTAAAATAGTTTCCATCATTCCCGGCATGGAACTTCTTGCCCCGGACCTGCAGGAAACCAGCAGGGGATTTTCAAGATCGCCGAACCCCATACCCATCTGGGACTCTACATTGGCCATGGCAGCACTTATTTCAGCCTCAAGGGTCCCAGGGAGACAGCCGCCTAACTCAAAATAGTCATTGCAGCAATCGGTAGAAATAGTAAAGCCTGGCGGCACCGGCAGGCCAAGCTTTGCCATTTCAGCAAGATTGGCACCTTTACCACCCAACAGGTTTTTCTGCTTGGCATCACCATCTGTTTTTTTGGGCCCGAATTCGTATATGTACTGGGACATTCTTTCCTCGCATTATATTAAGTGAATCAGATCAGAAACGACAAGAGTAACACAGATTAGTGATCAGGAAAATTGATGTCAAGAAGAAACAGTGGGGGGAGCAGTGGATTCCATCCTCATTCGCTGCCAGCTAGGTGACATTGTCGTAGAATTATGCGACAATAAACCACCTGACACATGTACCAAGCAATGAGACTGGTATTTGTCACTAAGGTGGAACCATTTCCATGGGGAGATTTGCCCCTGGACAAACCTACGGTGGTTTCTTCTTTTGTATTGGAAAACTGCAAAAACAACTTACAGCATAGGTACTGTTATGGAGAATAAAAAAACCATATTTATTGGTCTTCTGGCCGTATTGCTGACAGTAGGAGCACTGCTGTTTACCAATCGCGCCGTTACCCCAAAACAGGCCACCTGGAACGATGTTCTGAACGAAGGTAAACGCGGCGGTTACAACATTATTACAACCGATGAGCTTGCAGGTCGTTACCAAAAGAATCCTGATGACCTGTTCCTGGTCGACACACGCCAAGAATGGGAATACAGGACAGGCCATCTCAAAGACGCAGTAAATTTCCCTATGGAGCCGACTAGTTGGGCGAGATGGAAAAAGGCATCAACACTTGAGACCCTTCTTGGACCTGATAAAAATAGAGCCATTGTCTTCTACTGAGCTGGTCTCACATGAGTTCGCAGTGACTCTGCGGCCCGGGTGGCCGTAAAACTTGGTTATAAAAACGTCCATCGCGACCCATACGGCTTTCCTGAATGGCAAGCGATGGGGCTTCCCACTGAGAGCGCCCCGGCCGGACTAGCTCAAACAGTTGAAGAGCCAGAGGCTCCAAGGCCTCTCCACGGCTGGGCCATGATCTGGACCCTGCTTGGAATTTTTGCAGGGGGTATGGCGTTAAATCTCACTCCGTGCATCTACCCACTGATCCCGATCACCATTTCCTATTTTGGCGGGCAGGCGACAAAGGGCGGGAAAGGACGTGGCAGACTGTTGATACATGGCTTTTGTTATGTTCTTGGTCTCGCCCTTACTAACTCCATACTTGGAGTGGTTGCTTCCCTGACCGGTGGTCTCATGGGTGCTATGCTCCAAAACCCTTTCGTTCTTTTAGCCATAGCTTCTATTTTGGTTTTATTTGCCACGAGTCTTTTGGGTATGTGGGAAATGCGCCTTCCCAGTGGCCTCACCCAGGCCGCAGCGAAATCCTACACAGGGTATTTTGGCAGCCTCTCCATGGGACTGACTCTCGGAGTAGTCGCAGCCCCCTGTATCGGTCCCTTCGTCTTAGGGTTGCTCACCTGGGTCTCAAGTATGGCAAGCCCATGGCTAGGTTTCATCATCTTTTTCACTTTGAGCCTTGGCTTGGGGTTACCACTTTTTCTCCTGGCCATGTTTTCCGGGCAATTAGATAAACTTCCACGTTCCGGCGGTTGGATGATCTGGGTAAGAAAACTGATGGGATGGGTGCTGATTTTCATGGCTGCACATTTTATCCGTCCCCTTTTTCCATCCCACCTGGATGCCATTCTGCTTGCACTCGTTGCCCTGGCTGCAGGCTTGCACCTTGGGTGGCTTGACAAGAGCCGGGCGAGTTTTCGCTCATTTCCACTACTCAAGACGGGAACAGGTGTCGCCGGTCTGGTTTTAGCAGCTTTTTTAGTCACTACCTGGGCACTGCAAGGCCCGGGGGTGAGCTGGAAACAGTATGATGAAAAAACTCTGCGGGACGCTCAAATCCTGAAGAAACCAGTTATCATCGATTTTTTCGCCACCTGGTGTGCGCCATGCAGGGAGTTTGAGGATGTCACTTTCCATGATACCGCAGTTGTAAAACAGGCTGAAAATGATTTTATCATGATTAAAGTGGATGTAACCAAGGGAGGTAATCCGCTTAATGAGCGTCTGCTTCAACAGTATGAGGTCAAAGGTGTTCCGACCATAGTTTTTCTAGACAGCAAAGGGCTAGAGATTGTCGATCTTCGACTTGTGGATTACCTCCCGCCCGATAAATTTCTCGAACGTATGACGGAAGCGATGAACAAAAATCGATAAGAATTTGCAATTTTCGGGATCCATTTCGTTATGTAGTCAGTAGTAGATGACAATTTTTTCATTCGCTTTTTATATTCAGCTTTTGTACATATCTGCTGATATAAGCAGAGCTAAAAATATTTCTTATCAGAAAATGCAACAGAGGGCAGATATGCAAAAAGTAATCGATCTCCGCAGTGATACAGTTACAAAGCCATCAACGGGGATGAGACAGGCCATGGTTGAAGCTGAGGTAGGAGATGATGTCTATGGCGATGATCCTACGGTCAATAAACTTGAATCATTAACAGCTGACCTGCTTGGATTTGAAGCCGCACTCTTTACAGCAAGCGGCACCCAGGCAAATCTCGTTGGCATCCTCTCCCACTGTGGCCGAGGTGACGAATATATTGTCGGCCAACAAGCGCACACATACAAGTACGAGGCTGGGGGAGCAGCTGTATTTGGTTCCATCCAGCCCCAGCCGATCGAATTTGAGCCCGACTCAACCCTTGATCTTCAAAAAGTAGCCGACAAGATCAAACCGGATGATTTCCATTTTGCCAAAACCAGACTACTCTGCCTGGAAAACACCCAAAATGGCAAAGCTCTGCCAATAGAATACCTTAGTAAGGCGCATGCATTTACCAGAGCAAACAACCTGAGTCTCCATCTTGATGGCGCAAGACTTATGAATGCGGTGGTAAAACAAGGCGTTGAAGTACAGACGATCACCAAATACTTTGATTCCGTTTCACTCTGCCTGTCAAAGGGCCTTGGAGCACCGGTTGGTTCTGTGCTCTGCGGCTCCCACTCCTTCATTGACAAGGCAAGAAGGTGGAGAAAAATGGCTGGTGGCGGCATGCGCCAGGCCGGAATCCTCGCCGCTGCAGGGATCTACGCTCTACAAAACAATATAGAACGACTTGCTGAAGACCACGACCACGCCACTATCCTTTCGGCAGAACTGTCCACCCATAGCAACCTGCGTGTTGAAATTGATCCGGCCCAGACCAATATGACTTTTATTACCATGGAGGAGACTAGAGCTACAGAACTAGCCAGCTTTCTGGCCGAAAAAAAGGTCCTTATCAGTCCAGGAAAAGTGACTCGACTTGTAACCCACCTGGGGGTAAAGAGAGAAGATATTGACTACACCCTCCAACAGGTCGAAGAATTTCTAAGGTCTAACTGACTGCAACGGCTAACGAGGTAATAATGGAATATAGTAATTCAACAAAACAACCATCCACTGAAAAGACTCACCAGTTATTTCAACTGGGAGGCGGTGGCCTGGAGTTGCTAGAAGCCTCACCTATCTGCACAAAAATTGTGGACCTTGATTTCAATTTACAATACATGAGTTCTGCCGGAGTAAATGATCTCAATATCAGTGATATTACAGAGTACTACGGACAACCCTACCCCCTAGCTTTTTACCCTGAATCATTCCGAACCAAAATGACAGACAGTATGATGAAGGTCAAACTCCATGGAGAGGTTCTGCACCATGAAGGTGTCGTACATGATCTTGAAGGCAATGAGCAACACTATTTTTCAACAATCGTGCCGGTAAAAACTGAGAGAGGCGAAGTCAAATCCATCATGATCGTCTCCACAAATACTACTGCTCAGAAAAAAGCCGAAATCGCCTTAAAACTGGCGCTTGAAGATTTAGAAACACAGGTGAATGCCCGAACAGCAGAGCTAAAAACAAGTGAACAACGCTTTGCCGCAGCCATGCAGGCTGCCAATGACGGCATGTGGGACTGGGATCTTGAAACCGATGAGGTGTATTACTCTCCGCGCTGGAAAAATATGCTTGGTTATAGGGAAGAAGAGCTTAATGATGTTTTGGATACATTTGTTACTCTTATTGATATTAATGACAAAGAAAGAGTGCTGCAGGCGGCTCGTGATTACATCGAGGGTCACGCTGATTCCTTTGAAGCTGAAATGACCATGCACCATAAGGATGGCCATGACATCAACATCCTCTCCCGTGGTTTTCTTGTGCGGAGTAGCGTGCATAACAAACCTGTTCGATTAACCGGGACCCATACTGACATTACCGAACGAAAAAAATCAGAACAATTTATTCTGAACACATCAGATATCCTCAAAATGATTGCGTTAAGAGAATCTAAAGAAAAAATTTACGACGCTATCGCACATCTATATGAGTCACGCCATCCAGGACTGCGCTGTTCAATGCTTCTCCTTGAAGGTAATAAACTTATGCATGCGGGCGCACCCAGCATGCCAAAAGAGTATTGCGATGCAGTAAATGGGCTGGAGAATGGCCCGAACGTTGGTTCTTGCGGAACGGCCACCTACCATGGAATACGGGTAGTGGTTGAGGATATCGCTACAGACCCCAAATGGGCAAAGATCAAACATGTAGCCCTCCCCCATGGCATGCGCTGTTGCTGGTCGGAACCTATAAAAAACTCAAAGGGTGAAGTCCTGGGCGCCTTTGGTATGTATTACAATCATCCTGCACTGCCGAATGAATCGGAATCCAATGATATGTCATCAGCTGCTCGGCTCGCCGGAATTATTATGGAGCGGGAAAAGTCACAAAATGAGTTGAACCAGCACAGAAAAGGTCTTGAAGATCTGGTTTCAGAGCGAACCCATCAATTTGAGGAAGCTAAGAAAGAAGCTGAAGCGGCAAATATTGCAAAAAGTAATTTCCTGGCCAATATGTCCCATGAAATTCGCACACCTATGAATGCGCTGTTAGGACTCTCACGCCTGGCACTGCAAACAGATCTTAATCCAAAACAACAGGACTACTTAGAGAAGATAAATAGCTCTGCTACATCCCTGATAGGCGTTATTAATGATATCCTTGATTTTTCAAAAATTGAAGCTGGTATGCTCGATATTGAAGAAATTCCTTTCAACCTCAATGATACCATCAAACAGGTGATTGATGTCTTTCATCTGTCCGCCCAGGATAAAGGTTTAGAAATACATGTTAACCTCTCACCTGACACTCCCCGCCATCTCATTGGCGACCCATTACGCTTTCGACAAATTCTTACGAACCTTGTGGGTAATGGTGTTAAGTTTACCAAAAAAGGTTCGATATCTGTCTCCGCCCACCCGCTTGTAAGTGATGATGAAAGAGCTAAGTTACAAATTACTGTATCTGATACGGGTATCGGAATGACTCCCGAGCAAACTGAAAATATTTTCGGAGCTTTCAATCAGGCTGATACTTCAACAACGAGGGAGTTTGGTGGTACAGGGCTTGGGCTATCAATCACCAAGCACCTTGTTGAGTTGATGGGGGGGAAAATATGTGTTGAGAGTGAAATTCATAAAGGAAGTGACTTTATTTTTACCATATTTTTCAATAAGGATTCAGAGACAAAAGAGGTAAAGGCAAGCAGCCCATTAAGTAGGTTGCCAGATTTCAACAACATGCAGGTTCTCTTGGTTGAAGATAACATAATAAACCAGGAGGTCGCTAAGGGATTATTAGAGCTATCCCATTGTACAGTCGTCGTTGCAAATAACGGCCAGGAGGCTGTTGAGGCTATTGCATCAAATTCTCACTTTGACCTTGTGCTTATGGATGTTCAGATGCCCGTTATGAATGGGCTTGATGCAACTAAAATAATCAGAGCAGATGAGGGGGAGCAAAATAAATTGCCGATTATTGCAATGACTGGTGCGGCAATGGATACAGATCGTGTCCATGTACTTGAAGCTGGCATGGATGCACTTATCGCCAAACCTTTTACGCTCGAAGACCTATACTCGGAGTTGGTAAAGTGGGTATAGAAATTCATTTTTTTCTAATCAGCCACACCATAATAACGGTTTGCAGGATCGAAAGCAGAACGAAATATCCTACCCAGTAGGGAACCCCGAAAAAGAGAGGTTCTGCAACCCTCCAGGACCAAAAGTCAAGCGACAGGACAAATAGAAAGCTGAAAAGCCAGAAATACCGATCTTTAAGCCAACCTGGCAATGCAAATTGTAACGTTTCTGAACGGGCTGCCAATACGATATGTATTGCCAGATAGGTGCTGACCGCTGCCAGCAACACCCACACTACCGAAAGAAACGGACCACTGGGCAGTAATTTGAGATAAAACATCAGTAAAACAGTTTCTCCAACCAGTATAGAGCTAATGGCAGCCAGGGCATACACCCTTTTCAGGTACAGGCCGAAGATCACCGTGGGAAAGAGTACAGCCAGGCCGGTAAAAGTCTGGGTGGCGATCTGTAGAATGGTCGCGGGAGGTTTGTAAGCCAACGCCAATCCAGCCAGACTCAGAAAAATTACAGCCACCCGCCCACCAATACTGGTTTTGATTTCTCTCCCCCGTACCATGGGCATAATGTCCCGGGTAAATATAGAACTGAGGGTCAACAACTGGGAATCCATGGTGGACATCAGTGCCGCTATCCCGGCGGATATTACCAGTGCCGCCATAAAGTCCCCTGAAATACCAATCATCACCATGGGCAAAATCTTATCAGCGCCTTTACCAACCAAATCTGGATAAGCTAAATGGCCCATCACCCCTATGGAAATAGGAAAAAAGAAGAGTACAGTACAGACCAGGGGATAGAGTAGCATGGTTTTGCCAATGGCCTTATCATCCCTGGCAGCAAAAAAGCGCTGGAATAGTTGCGGAAACATGGGATCGCAAAAAAACCAGAGCATAAGAAAACTGAACCAAATCCCCAAGGTATATTTACCGCTACCACCGGGACGGGAGAATAGTTCCGGATTGCTGGCGAGCACCTTCTGATTGGCCTCCACGAACCCACCAAAATGGCCAGCTACCATAAACATGGAAACAGCGAGAAGGACAAACATCAAAATACCCTGGAACAGATCGGTCCAGGCCACCGCCCGCAAACCTCCCCGCAAGGTGTAAAGTAAAATAATTCCAGTAACTAATACACATCCACTAAAATAAGGCAGCCCTACAAGCTCTTCCAGAGCATAGCCGGCGGCCATTGGTTGAAGCGCTAAATAGGGAATGGTGAAGATGATCATCACCACGGCGAACAGAAGGGAGAGGGATGGACTTTTATAGAGTGTCTTCACCAGTTCAGGTGGGGTAACCAGTTGGTTATCACTCCCCACTCTACGAATTTTACGACCGATGATCCAGAAAGTGAGTGCCATAAACCCTGTGCCAAAACCCATAATGGGAAAAAAGGCATACCCGTCACGATAGCCGGCCCCTGAGGTTCCAAATACGGTGAATGCACTAAAGTTTGTGGCGGTCATAGTTGCCAGCAATATTAGCGTACCAAACTGGCGATTTGCCAGGAAGTAGGTTTCCGGTGTCGATTTCCATCGCGTACGGGCAACTAAGCCGATAGCCAACACCACCAGAAAGTAGCCGATAAGAACAGAAACTTTAACAATCATAAGAGACCTCTGTAACAGGGATATAATTTAATTTTCCAGAACGGACTCCAGGATCAAATCTGGGCTACCTGACAGGGTTGCAAGAAGAGACCTGCCCAGGAAAAGAGGTGTTCCATCAGCAACTTTAATTATGTGATCGTCAATCTCCATCTCTACCATTTTCCTGCTGGTTCCGGCAAATTCGGCCATTTTTTGTACCTTATTTTTCAACTGATCTACGGCCCACGACTCGGCTTCTTCAATGTGCCTGAACCGCCTGTTCCCCTCAAATCCATCCACCCAAAAACGCCCTGTGTCCGTCGGGCGAATGGTGACCTGCTGTTTAATCATAATATGGCTGCAAATTGCTCCCAGGGCATTAGCCACATCTGCATCTTTTGGAATAATCACTCTGGCATTAAGTCTTTTACCAGCATCCGGCAGAAAGTAATGTACCGGCGCCCCGATACCTATGACAGGATACTCCAGGGTCGCGCTGAGCGAATACCTTCCCTTGTTTCGGGATAACATACAGTCGATGAGGTGTGTTGACAGAGGTGTTTCCGTTTTCATATCAACCGAAACATCCTGGCGTAACTGCTTCACCAGCAGCTCTCTTGCAAGCTCCTTCTCAAATCGTGTGAGAATGACTTGCACAAACTCATCCTCACTCTTACCGCAGAGCCCTGCGACAATAGCCACCATCCGTCTGGCTGCATCCGGCTGCCATTTCACAAACTGATCTTTGTAATGCAAAATATCTGTTGGAGTAAGACCGCACCTTTGCACCAGGCCACTCGCTTCTAACCTGGCTGTGGATAAAAATTTGGCGGAGAGTAAACCTAAAGGAGTCGCCAGTTCACTAATACCATATGGCCGTTCCTGCAGAAATTGATAGATACGCTCTTCTTCCCGGGTTGGTGTAAATGGAAATTCTCCTTTCATGGCCACTAATATTATAGTGGAGAGTTGACTTTGGGGTTGCAACCTGATAGTCGTTTCCATATACTCCATAGCCTCAGAAATCCCTTCCGTGGTTTCCGCATCCGCCCAGACAACGGGGGCAACCCTACGCGGACCTATCCGCAGTTGTCCATTCTCCCACTGAATCAAACTGTCTCCGCCCAACCCCACCGTCTGCATATTCAGGGCCTTTACATGGGTGCCAATGTTTCCCACCCGGGCACCTCCAGCACAAACATCAACAACACCATCAACCAGATCGGCGGTATCGGTAGTTGTTCCTCCAATATCCACCACCGTCGCATTTTCCAGCCCAGTTAGCATTTTTGCTCCGGCAACACTGGCTGCAGGACCCGACAGGATTGTCTCAACCGGACGTTCCCTGGCCATGGCTGAAGACATGAGAGTTCCATCTCCTTTAACCACCATCACCGGTGCATAAATCTCCCTTTCCTGCAACACCTGATCAATTTCCTCGAAAAACTTTATCATCCTCTGAATAATTCGGGCATTGAGCACGGCGGTTTGAGCTCTGACCACAAAATTCAACAAACTTGACAGCTCATGGCCACAGGTAACAACCATTCCCGTTTCTTTTTTGAGAATTTTTTTTACTTCCAGTTCGTGAACAGGGTTCATGATTCCCGCATAGCCGGAAACTGCGAAGGCGGCAACTCCCTGCTCTATCATGCGTCTCGCTTTACGGCGAATCTCCTCCGGGTCTACAGGTTCAAGTTCCTTGCCCTGGATATTTAACCGCCCTTTGATGACTGCCCGGGGGCTATGGTGCAGAAGACCTTCGCCCTGACCCGCATCGCCGCACATCAGAAACAGGCCAGCCGTTTGGCCCTCCGCCTCAACGATGGCGTTTGTTGCAAGGGTAGTTGAAATTGAAACCAGATTTACCTGAGCCAGCACGTCTTTATCAAGTTTGTCTATGGCCTGGTCAATGCCAATGGAGAAATCCCATTTGGTGGTGAGAGCTTTGTTTTTACTGTGCAGTTCCTTCTTCTTAAAATCATAGATTGCCGCATCGGTGTACGTTCCACCCGCATCAATTCCCAGACCATATTGAATTTCGAGCCCTCTATCTTCAGACTCATCAAACACCAAACGCCTTGTTCCCGCACTCTCAGACATATCCGCCCCACTCTTAGGGGCCGCATCCAGACCACTACCGATAACTGAGTATGTAGTCACATAGTTGGCCGGCACCACCAGAATCTGCTCATCAGACTCAGTAGCCGTCAACAGCCTTGTCATCAGAGAGAGGCTGCCCTTAATTTTCTGATACTGCCAATTATATTTTTCCGCCATTTCCCGCGCATGCTTTGCCGGTCGCTCAACATTGCCTATACCTGTATCAATAAAAGCAGCCCGTTGATAGTTCTGTTGCCAGGAACTGCAAAAGTCAATAATCTCCTTTCCACCTTTCTCCCCGTACATATCGGTCAGCTCTTTGCACCCCATGGCCTTTGAGCCAACCCAGACCTGATCCGGCTTACCCTTTTGGCTCTGTGTCTTCTCTGTGTACCAGCCGGCGGAAAGGTAATAGGTCCCGGGGAACCTGGCAAATTCATCCTTATACGCCTGGTCACTGCCAAGAAAAAGCGCGATACAGTCATGGACCTTTGGGAAAACCAGGGGGATGTGCGGTGCATGAATCCCCACCGCCCCCTTGCCACAAAGACCATAGCCCACAATGATCCTTTCACAGCTTTCATCCTCTGCAGCTTCATCGATTGCCAGTTGAAGGCGACGACGCAGTTCATCCGGCTGATTATGCAGCCCCCCCGGCAGCATTTTTTTTATCAGGGTGATGCCCAACTTTTCACTGAGGTGATTAACATCAGGCCCAAGAACACCACAGCCAATGAAATAAACGTTCTTTACTTCGATCAAGATTGAAGCCTCCTACTCTCCTTTTTTTTCTTCCAACTCATCCCAGCGGTTGTACAGCTGTTCCACTTCCGCCTGGGCCCCCTCAAGCTCTTGCCAGCAGGCCGCGAGCTGATCGGCATCGGCAACCACATCTGGGAGTGCCATTTTCAGTTGAAGCTTATCAACTAATGCTTCAGCCTCAGATATTTTTTCCTCTATCTGATCATATTCCCGCTGATCCATATAGGAAAGTCTGCCGCTGATTTTCTTAGCTTTAGGCTTCTGTGTGTCTTTGATCTTTTGTTTTTCCTCATCTTTATCAGCGCCGGTTTCTAGATCCTCAAGCCACTGTTGATAGTCAGCATAGAAGGTCACTCCACTCTTCCCACCAAACCCGAGTACCCGGTGGCAAACTCTGTCGAGGAGAAATCGATCGTGGGTAACAAGCACAAGTGCTCCAGGAAATTCAACAAGACTTGACTCAAGCACATCAAGAGATGAAATATCAAGATCGTTGGTAGGCTCATCGAGTAGAAGAACATCGGCGGGTTGGCGCATTAAACCGGCAATAAGGATTCTTGCCTGCTCGCCCCCGGACAGCTGTCCCACCGGCGTCTCAAGTTGATCGGGCCGAAAGAGAAACTTCTTTGCCCATGAAACCACATGAAGAGCCCTGCCGGCAAAAACTATTGAATCTCCATCCGGTGCCAGGGCGCGCCGAAGGGTAATTTTCGGATTTATCGTTTCCCGGTTCTGATCAAAACTGACAATTTTGATTTTATCAGCCGCCCGGAGAGTCCCACTATCAGCTTTCACCTCGGAGTTACCATCCACGCCGGCAATAATTTTCATAAGAGTTGATTTGCCGCAGCCATTACGACCAAGTAACCCTAGCCTGCTGCCAGGGGATAAAATAAGATCAAGATTTTCAAACAGCACCCTGTCATCGTATGCCTTTGTGATACCGGTCAACTCCATCAACTTCTTGGTCTTTCTGCCCGTTGCCTCAAAATCAATCTGCACATTTGACAACGATCGGTTCCTTGCCTTCACCTCTGCAAGATCTCCCGTCAGCTTGTGCGCCTCATCGATCCGGTATTTTGCTTTGGTAGCCCGTGCTTTAGGACCCCGCCGTAGCCATTCAATTTCCCGCCTGGCCTTATTTGCGAGACGCACCTCTTCTTCCTGCTGACTGGCAAGAAAGTTTTCCCTTTCTTCAAGAAATTTAGAATAAGGTCCCTGGACCTGCAGTGTCCCCTCCGGATAGACAGCTGCCAATTCAACTATTCTGTTAGTACAATTCTCAAGAAATCGGCGATCATGGCTTACCAGAAGATAGGCTGAAGGTGAGCCGGTCCCACCACTGACGAGCATTTTTTCAAGCCAGAGTATACCCTCAATATCTAGATGGTTGGTCGGCTCATCCATCACCAGAACATCAGGCTCAAGCAACATTGCTCTGCAGATTGACAGTCTTTTACGCCAGCCTCCCGAGAGAACGTTAACCAGAACATCTCTATCAGGAAACTCAGCCTTACTGAGGAGGGAGTTCACTTTATTATACTTCTCCACCTCATCCAATTCTGTGTTCTCCATGGCCGCCATCAGGTTATCGGTTAGCGTTGCTGCACCATCAAAAACATCGTCCTGCGCCAGATAGCTCATGCGGATAAATTTCTGGCAGGAGACCTGCCCCGTGTCTGCATCTTCAAGATCACACAAAATTTTTAAGAGCGTTGACTTTCCGGAGCCGTTGGGGCCGATAACCCCCAACCGATCACCACTATTTACAGTCAGGTTAACTCCAGAGAACAAATTCTGGACACCAAATGATTTAGATAAACTTTTACAGGTTATGAGATTTACCATGAAATACGATATGAATAGTTGCTAATTTAATTGTCATAATATAGGAGACAGAAGTGTCGAATTCCTAAAAAACACCAGGAGTTAACAGATCATTCCCCCGTAACTGCGTTCTTTTTATTGTTGATAATTTCAGGGCTACTTAGTATAAGCTATTAAAATTTTACACCGTCTCAACCTCGACAGAGGGGACAGGTTACATTCTAAAAGACAACATACTTATTGTCTTCATGATTAACAACACTTTTGGATTTTCATAATGGATGAACAGCTCCATATCATCATTGCCGGTGACAGTGGCAAAGTCGTCAGATTACCGTGTAACAAAAAAAAGCTTCGTCTTATTATTGGCAGTTCCACTGCAGTCCTTGTCTTTCTTGCAGTAACAAGTATCTTCTCCATCTCCTTTTATACCAAACACCGTAACAGCTCAGAGCAAATTTCAAAGCTGCAGGAGCAACTTGATGCAAGCACAGCAATAATATCACAACATAATAAAACCCAGGAAGTGGATGTTAAGCAACTTGAAGCTCAAGTTGCACAGCTTGAGCTTGATAAGCAAACTCAAGCTGCTGCATTTAAAGAAGAAAAAGATGCTCTTCTCTCCAATGCTGTAAGTGAGCTCAATGAACGGAGTGAGCTGATTGAGAAAATAGTCGGCACCATCGGCATCAAGCTTTCAAAAGAGGATAAAGACACATCGAAAAACAGCGGTGGACCTTTTATACAGTACCCAAGAGAAGCACGGGATGAGCTCCTCCATAAAGCGGATAAATATTTAAAGACCATACGCTACCTGCCATTTGGTCGCCCGGTAGCCGGACCAATCACCTCCCGTTTCGGCAGAAGGAAAGACCCGCTGAATAAAAAATCTGCTTTCCATGAAGGTATTGATTTCAAAGGAAAAAGGGGAGACAAGATCTACGCTACAGCTGACGGCGTTGTAAAAAGAGCATTTCGCAATGGCGGGTACGGTAACTACGTACAAATCAGCCATGGGAACGGGTACAAAACATCTTTCTCCCATATGCAGAAGTTTGTGGTTAAAAGAGGGGAGAAAATCAAACGTGGGCAAGCGATTGGCCTGATCGGCAGCTCAGGTAGATCAACAGGACCACACCTCCACTATGAAGTAACTCTTGATGGAAAACCGATAAACCCCTATAATTTTATGAAGGTCGCAAAATTATCGAAGTAATAGTGCATTCACCGGAGAAAAAAGCATATGGGAATGTTTACAAAAAAAACAGTCAACGTTAAGCAGGAAATGAAAAAAGTTGAAAGCGAAGCTATCTCCTCAATTATTGATAAAAGCATGACAATAACGGGCGAGGTCATTTTCAAGGGCAAGGCAAGGATAGACGGTACGATCAACGGTAACATCGATGGGGAACATTTAATTCTCAGCGAAACCGGAAAAATTATCGGTGACATTAAAGTAACATCCTTTAATTGTTACGGCGCTCTGGAAGGCAACATTCATGCTGAGATGCTCACAGCACGTAAAGACAGCACCATTATCGGAAAACTTGAAGCAGGCACTCTTACTGTTGAACCCGGTGCTGCAATCCAGGGCGAGATCAAGGCAGCCGCCAAAGATCTTAAACTTGTTAACAGTCCTGCCACCAGTCCGTCGGCATCTGAGACAAAAAGCGCTGTAAAGTAAATGTCACTTTTTCAACCGACAGTAGCAAATTTGCTCAAATGCCCCTACTGCGGCAACGAATCGAGCTTTTTTGAAATAAGCGATGACGTCATCACCACGACCCACTATGTGCAAAACCAAGATGGCAGCTTCACCATAGAAGATCGAAGCTCACAGTCTTTAGGTGACGTGAAACTTTTTTGTGGCAACTGCGAAGAAGACCTCTCCAGCTTCCATCAGCGATTTGCGGAGATGATCTTTTGACAGATCCGCCAAAGATCATCCGCAATAACGAGACCCTCCAATCCTGCTATCAGCAGCTGACTAAAAATGATATCATCTGTGGCAGAATAAGGCTACACCCCAGCGAAGAGCCGCTTCTAACAGATCTCGTTGAGCGCGGGATCAAACTCATTCCATCAGGCACAACTCAGGTTCTCAGCAAATCAAAGGTTTTTCAGGTTCGACTGCTGGCTGACTTCATGCCGGCTAACACTCTCGCAATCTACAATCAGCACGACTTGCTCCGGGCAACTTCGCTTTATCATCAAGAGAACATCTCCAAGGTCATACTCAAGCTCGATCGTAAAAATGGCGGTCTAGGCGTACACCTGTTTGACAACATTGAATCTCTCTACAACATGGCCGGGGATCGAGGCTTTGGCTTCCCCTTTGTCATTCAACCTTTTATGGAAAAAGCGAGAGATATTCGTGTTATTATTTTGAACAACTATACTGAGGCGTACGAGCGAAACAACCCCTACAATTTCCGAAACAACCTCCACTGCGGGGCACAACCAAAGCCTTTTACTCTCTGCAAAACGCAGTTGGATTTTTGCAAAAAAGTCATGAAACGCGGTGCCTTTCCCTACGCCCATCTTGATCTGATACTACCGGCGGGAGAGACACGAGAATGCTACTTGATAGAGATAAATTTACGGGGAGGGTTACGAGGAGCACAACTAACAGGCAGTGGTTACCAGCAGAGAACCAATAAAATACATGAGATGTTGTTGCAGAAGCTCCTTAACAAAAACACTCCCAGCAGCAAATAAAAACAGACCAGCCAAGTACGTTATTTTTCCTTACTGAAGCGACATATGAAAAAAAAAGGGGAGCTTACTCAAATCGAGCAAACTCCCCTTTTACATACTAAAGCTTCAGGATGTATTAATTATACACAACCTGTAGGCTTAGGCAGACCAGCCATCTTACAAGCTCCCTTTCCAGGTCCGGATGGGAACAGCTCGTAGATTCTCTTTAATGGAAAACCAGTGGTCTTGGAAAGAATACGAACCATAGGCGCGATTCCGTTCTTCTTGTAGTATTCTTGAAGGGCATCAATAACTTTCTGATGCTCATCAGTCATGTCAGAAATACCTTCAACACCTTTTACATAATCAATCCAGTCAGTGTTGAAATCATCACCTTTGAGAAGGAATCCGTCCTCATCTACCTCGAAACTACTTCCGTTGTGTTCAATTGTTGGCATAGTAACCTCCTTAAATATTATTTTTATAGCTTTCGCCGTTCTATAATTCAGAGCTAACTAGGGCTTAATACTATAGCCAAAACAATTTGTCAAGTGAATGACGAATCATTTACATAATCTTAATGGCTGACATTTTTCCCTAAAATACTTCACCATTTTAGGCACATATAGAATTACAGCTAAAATATTTACCACACTTTTTCCCAGGATCGACACTATATATTGGCCTGGACTGCTATTTTTGCCTACACAAAAGCACAGCAATAAAACAGCTATTAAAGCTGAAAACACAACATCATATAGATTGCATATGTTCAATATTTTGGTGCCGGAATTGTTTTTTATGACAAAAGTTCAGGAGTAAATCAACAGACTCATAAATGGCACCCTGACTGCCAATCAACTATTTTTTCTTGCAGTGGGACGGAAGAAAGGGTAAATCGAACAGGTTATTGAATAATATTCAGAATTTTCTCTTTTCTGGTGAGTACAAATTTATACACATCCTGCGGAGCATTCTTTGTTTAGAAAAAGTTTTCCCACTGTTTTTGGGAAATTCTCTTGAGAACTGGCTCCTTATCATAATAACCATAGACCACAATCCATTTCTATGCTGCAAATACTACGTGACAAAGCTCAATCAACTTTCATCCAGATTATTGTCGTAATTATTGCCTTGGTATTTGTTTTCTGGGGGGTTGGAGCAAACCTCTCGGGAGATCGCCAGGCCGCTATTGTTGTAAATGACGAGGAAATATCATTTCAGGATTTCCAGAAGGCTTACGACAGAGCCTACCAACAACTCAGTGATCAGTTTGGGGGCAACGTACCAAAAGGACTCGCTGAAACTTTTGGTATAAAACAACAGGTCATCAATCAACTCATCCAGACGGCCCTGCTTCGCCAGGGAGCAACCGAAATGGGCATCTTCGTCAGTAGCGAGGAAGTGCGCCAAACCATAGAAACTATGGTCCAGTTTCAGGATAACGGAGGCTTCAGTCTGGAGAAATACAAAAGTGTTTTAGCGGCAAACCGACTTGCTCCGACAAAATTTGAACAGTCAATGCGTACAGACCGCCTTTCTCAGATCGGCTCAAGAGAGGTCAGCAATTTCGCATCTGTGGCCACCAACTTTGAAATCCAGGAAATTTATAGCCAGATGAACGAAAAAATCGGGCTGAAATACGTTAAGGTCTCACCCGCTTCATACACAGAAAGTGTTGAGATCAATGAACAGGGCCTGGCGGACTGGTTTGAAACAGAAAAAGAGAATTACAAAACCGACCCTGAGTTAAAACTTCGATATCTCGCCTTCACCAATGAAAGCGTAGCCTCCAAAATAGAGATAGACGATGCCAAGATTGAACAGTACTACCAGGACAATCCTGAAGAATTTGTAGTTGCAGAACAACGACATGCACGTCACATCCTCTTTAAAGCCGGAGAAGACGCCTCCATAGAAACCCTGCAAAAACAGTCTGAACAGGCAGAATCAATACTGCAACTCGCCAAAGGGGGTGCTGATTTCGCGGAACTCGCCAAACAGTATTCGGAGGGCCCGTCCAAAGCGTCTGGTGGAGATCTTGGTTTTTTCTCTAAAGGCAGAATGGTTCCAGCATTTGAGGACGCAGTATTTGCACTTTCCGAAGGAGACATCAGCGAAGTAATAAAAACCAGATTCGGCTACCACATCATTCTTCTGGAAGAAATTAAACCTGAAACCACGAGACCTCTTGATGTTGCCAAAAATGAGATTAAAAAAAATCTACAGGCAAAAGAGGCTGAAAGCCTTACCTTCCAGTTGGCAAACTCTGCCTATGAAGGAATTATCAGTGCCGGAAGCCTGGCTCAGTACGAGGCAGCCAATCCTGAAGCAGAAATCAAAGATACCGAATTAGTCACCAAGAATAGTTGTCCTGCTGATATTAAAAATGATGCAGAGTTTATTGCCAAAAGCTTCGAACTTAATAAGGGTGAGCTTAGTTCGTTAATCAAAGGACAAACGGGCTACGCAATTTTTTACGCTGAAGACAGCAAGGCACCCCAAATCCCGGAGTTTGATGCAATAAAAGAAAAACTGCAACAGGATTACAGAAAAGCAGAATCAAACAAACTGGCGGAAAATGCTGCCAAGGATTTACTTGCAACCATTACCGATGGTACCCCATTTGATGAAGCTGTTGAAAATCTTGGCCTGTCTCCTCTGGAATCTGGACTCATTGGTAGAAACAGCCAGAATGCGGATACCGAATTCCCTACCTCATTAATAGAAAACAGTTTTCTGCTTTCGCTTTCATCACCTATAGCCAAGGAAGTTGGCACCGTCGGAAGTGACTATTATGTCTACACTTTGATGGACCGCCAAGTCCCCACCATGCCGGAAGACTCTGAAGAAGCAGATACCTACAGAACTAATCTGCTCAACTTCAAACAACAGCAACTCCTCTCTGCATGGTTGCGAAATCTTGAAAGTAGTGCAAAAATCACCCAGCATCAAAGTTTATAGTTTGTAGATAATCACCGACAAACTGCCATAGAAAGGCGTCTGGTCTCTTTGACCTGACGCCTTTTTTTTTTTTAAAATATGAAATATCGTGCTCTGGTCATTTTATGATTGTCACAACATTAGCCGAGAGAAGTATCTTCACGAAATTCATTAATAATAAACAGAATCCGAATTCCCAAGAGTAAAAACGCTGTAATTTCTTTGCACTAATAGCTTTCCATAACCAACCAACAACTCCGACAGAAAAATTATTGCAGATTTTGGTTCTCATAGTCACCGGAGAATGATATAATGCCGGATTGCTTTTTCTCCCCGCGCACAAAACCAATTCAAAAATCCCCGTCGACTGCAATCGACCAGAAACCAAATTAAGTTGCTATGCAAACTGACTCTCCTCTTATTGAACAATTCAAGAAACTTTCTCCATTTGAACAGGCTCTTCTAAAATTTCTCTCCATCACCTATGAGCCTGCACACACCACTCTTATAGTGAACTGCCTCAGAAGACTCGATTTAAAAAATCCCAGGGGCAATAAACCAACCACAGCTAATCTCAGTCACTATTTCTCAAAATTTGAACAACTGGGACTTTTTACTAAAGAGAAACAGTGTGCAGATGAGATCGTTGAAGTTCTCAGTAAGGAAGCGGTAAAAGAGGGAACCTTTGACATTTATGCCAAAACCATCCAGGATGAGGCACCGGTTTCCTACTACTACGGTAAATGGACAACCAGATGCTGGCGTGCAATGCGTGAAATGCGTATTGGCATTTATACACAACAATTTGATCTCATAGATGATGCCTCAGAATTTATAGAGAGTCAGTGCAAAGAACTGATCGCAGACCCTCCACCTACGGTCAGAGTCATGACTCAGCCATTTGACCCGGAATGGTTTAGGACATTGCCAACGTCCTTTCAGTTCTACCTCATGAGCAATGTGCTTCAGCATGGCCAGTCTACCATGAGTGACTTCCCCGACATTATAGATTTTCTCACAGATGACAATGAATTCAGTCATCTCACTGTGGATGAACAGCTGCCATTTCGCAGACTGCTCCTCAACGAGCTCCTCTTTCGTGCACGTATCGATGAAGCTGGGCAGCTTGTCACTACACATATGGATTCCTTTAGTGGAACCGGTGCACTAGGCACCATTGAATTCCTCAGGGGAAATCTACAGGAGGCATTAGACGCCTTTGGGGAGGATAGAAAATTTTTACAAAAATTCAGCAGTGATGAAAATGTTGCCTTCTTTGGCCCATGCGGATTATTTTACATTCTCGCCCAGCTCCAGGTATCAGATAAAGATAACTACCACTCCATTGCAAATTCAATCTCTGTTGCCCTGTCTCTCTTCCAGGGAGCGAGGGAAAATGATGCCTACAACTATTTAGGGATCGTGATCAATTCACACATAAACAAGGGAAATCAAGGTGAAGAAGTTCAGCTCCCGGACAAGCCCTCCCAGGATGTCCTCACGGTTGCTTTTTGCGCAATCTGCCAGTACTGGCTCAACAGTACTATCAGCCCTGGGGTGGAAGACGAAGTATTAAGCCATTACAACAAGGCATGCCTGCAGGGATACTCACTGTTTACAATCCTGCTTGGCGAATTACTCAGCACCATACAGCATGACAACAGTTCGTACGTCGATACCGTGCAAGAGCTGCGGGACACCACTGGAATTGTTCCCATCCTCTCAATTCTTGAGCCTGAAGAGCCATGGAAGCGGAGCCTTCAAGCCCTTATTTTCGCGACAAGCCAGGAAACAGATCGTGTACAGCAAACCATCCGCATGGTATGGATGGTCGCTTTTGAAGGAGATCAAATTAACATCTCCCCAAAAGAGCAGAAACTTTCGGGGGAAGGAGATTGGAGTAAGGGGAGACCTATATCCCTTTCCCGCCTGTATCAGAGCAATAAATTTAACTACCTGACCTCCCAGGACAGACGTATCTGCGCCAGCATCAAAAAGACCCATAACCCCGCAACCAATGGTGTAAACTATCTTTTTGAAATGGAAAAGGCGCTGGTTGCCATGATAGGTCATCCCCATCTCTATCTGGCTCAATCCCCAATGACTCCGATGGAATTCGTGCCAGGAGAACCAGAGATTATGGTGGAGGAGAGAGGAGACAATCTTCATATCTGCTTTGCCCATCCAATCTCTTCTGACAATATCAATTTCCACAAAGAGACTCCAACAAGGGTCAAGATCATCAGTATCAATGATAATCATCGAAGAATTGCTCAAATAACTGGAAAAGACGGCATAACCGTACCCATGGCCGCAAGTGAAGAAGTCCTGACTGCCATCGGAAATATTTCCTCATTTATGACTGTACATTCCGCCATAGCCGCCGACAGTACCAGTCACAAAACAAGTAACGTTAATTTTGTCGAAGCCGATTCCACAATATATATGCATCTCATTCCATACGGTACCGGATTTCGCCTTGAGATGTTCGTAAAGCCCTTTGTGGAGGGAGGTCACTATCTCAAACCTGGACAGGGAGTTGAGAATATTATGGCTGAAGTAAACGGCAAACGTTTACAGACAAAACGCAATCTGGCCATGGAAGAAGATAAAGCTAGAGATATTGAGGAATTATGCCCAATACTTGATCTTGCTGTGGACATGGAGCAGGACAATGACAGGGAATGGCACCTCTATGACCCGGATGATTGCCTCCAGGCACTAATGGAACTCCAGGATATTCGTGAAAAGGTTATTATTGAATGGCCAGAAGGAGAGAAACTATCTATCACCCATCAGGTTTCTGTGAGCAATTTGAACCTGAAAATCAGGACTAATCGACAAAACTGGTTCGCCATGAGTGGTCAACTGATGCTGGACCAGGGCCAGGTCATTGAGCTCAAAGAACTACTCACCAAGGTAAAAGGCTCCTCCGGGCGATTTGTTGAAATTGGAGATGGACAGTTTGTCGCTCTTACCCAGGAGTTCAGAAAGAGACTTGAAGACATCAACCTCTTTTCAGACGGGCTGGGAGATGCCAATAACGATGAGGTTCTCGTGCACCCTCTAGCTGCCATCCAGCTGGAGAAAATCGCTAACCAGGCGACCACTAATGCTGATAAGGGCTGGAAAAAACAGATCACAAAGATAGGAGCTGCCCAGGATTTTAAGCCCATCCTACCCTCAACCCTTCAAGCTGATCTGCGAACCTACCAACAAGAAGGGTTCGAATGGCTTGCGCGACTTTCTCACTGGGGAGTCGGAGGGTGCCTTGCTGATGACATGGGGCTTGGAAAAACTCTACAGTCCCTGGCTATTATTTTAAAACAGGCAGAAAATGGCCCTTCTCTTGTTATTGCTCCAACCTCTGTATCTACCAACTGGCAGACTGAGGTGCAGCGTTTTACTCCGACCATAACAATCAAACTTTTCAGTGGAAAAGACAGGGCAGAATGTATCAATGGACTGGGGAAATATGATCTATTAATCACCACCTATACTCTCCTCCAGCAAGAGAGTGAACTTCTCTCATCAGTGAAATGGCAAACCGTTATCCTTGATGAGGCCCAGGCGATAAAAAATGCTGCAACGAAGCGCTCCCAGGCTGCAATGGCCCTGCAGGCCGACTTCAGGTTAATTACAACCGGTACACCCATAGAGAACCATCTTGGCGAACTGTGGAACCTCTTTCATTTCATTAACCCAGGACTACTCGGAACCCTGGCAAGCTTTAACGAACGCTTTGCCGTACCCATTGAAAGATATCAGGACAGGGACGCGAGAATAAAACTGAAAAAATTGATCCAGCCTTTCATATTAAGAAGAATTAAGTCACAGGTTCTTGAAGAGCTGCCTTCCCGTACCGAGGTCACCCTGGATGTGGAACTGAGCCCGGAAGAGTCACATTTGTACGAGGCTCTGAGGCAAAATGCCATAGATATTCTCGAAAATGCCAAGGAGAAAAAAGGTCGCCACTTACAGATATTGACGGAGATTATGCGACTGCGCCAGGCCTGTTGCAACCCTCGCCTCATCGACAACAATAGCTCTATTGAAAGCTCAAAACTGCGTGTTTTTGCCTCTGTTATCGAAGAGCTCCTTGCCAGCCGGCACAAGGCTCTGGTCTTTAGTCAGTTTATCGGTCACCTAAGTATAATACGAGAATACCTGGACAAAAAAGGCATCCACTATCAGTATCTCGACGGCGGCACGTCCTCCAAACAGAGAAAAATCAGGGTGGACGCCTTCCAGGCAGGCGAAGGCGATCTTTTCCTCATCAGCTTGAAAGCGGGTGGACTCGGCCTTAACCTCACAGCGGCTGATTATGTTATCCATATGGATCCGTGGTGGAACCCGGCAATTGAGGACCAGGCCTCCGATCGGGCACACCGAATCGGGCAAACCAGACCTGTTACAATCTACAGGCTGGTGTGTAAGAACACTATTGAGGAAAAAATAGTCAAGCTCCACCAGGAGAAAAGAGATCTCGCTGGCAGTCTGCTGGAAGGCACAGATATCAGTGCAAAAATGACTTCAACTGATTTACTGGATCTTATAAAAACATCGTAAGCGGGATGTATTGACAGGATCACACTACAATCCAGGTTCCAGGCTCTGCTACTCCATGAGGTTTGTGAGTATCAGAGCAAAAAAAGTTTTTTCTTTACCCTCAAAGTACCAGCCTAAATGAGCCCGGCAGTTACCGCAAAGGCTCAAGGTCCAGAGGTATCCAGCGAACCAGGTGAACTCAGAGGAAGGATCTCCCACAATTTGACAGCCGGGTGCTTTTTTAAAGCACCCGAGTTCAAAGACGATACCTGCGGGATTAAAAAAGGTGTGGGTATGGGAATTGTTGACAGACAGCTGCTGATCTCTTGATGTAACAACAGTCCCGCACATTTTGCAATAAATGGCTTTTAGGGATTTAGCTCGCCTTTCAAGAGTCTCTTTGGCTCCGGGCCGACCTGAGCGTGACTCTTTATCGGCCCGAAAACAATGTATTGTCCTACTTGGTGTCTCCACTGTAGTAATCCACAACAACACTTACCATGTCGGAAATGGTATAATCATCCGGTTGAACATCAACTTTCAAACCATTATCCGTAACTGTTTTAGCGGTGATAGGACCAATTGCGGCAATCTTTACACCGGCTAAAATCTGCTGCAACTCCTCCTGGCTTTCAGCGTCTATCATTGCAAGAAAATTGCGCACGGTCGACGAACTGGTGAAGGTTATCATATCAACACCCCCCTCGACAAACTCAGCACGCATTATTTCTTTATCCCCCGCTGCGGGACAATTTTGATAGACAGGTGCAACAGCTACCTGTGCCCCTGCCCCCCTCAAGGTTTCCGGCAGGATCTCCCTCCCCTGCTGCGCCCTGGGAATCAAAATATTGCGTCCCTCTACCCCAAGATCAAGTAAACTCTCAGCAAGGCCTTCTCCAGTAAAAGTGCTTGGAATTAAGTCTGCGTTCACACCGTAGCGAAGCAACAGGTCAGCTGTAGATTTACCCACTGCAGCAATATCTGGACCCTTCAAGTCCCTGGCATCCATGCCTTTTGCATAAAGCCGCTCAAAAAAGTATTTTACACCATTAAGAGAGGTAAAAAGGATCCAGTGATATTCAGGCAAACGCTCCAGTTCACCGTCGAGGACATCGTAGGAATCAACTGGTTTGATTTTGATAGTTGAGTATTCAAGGCAGTTTGCACCAAATTCTTCAAGCCCTGCTACAAGATCACTGGCCTGCTCACGGGTCCTGGTGACCATGATCCTTTTGCCAAAAAGTGGCCTTTTTTCATACCAGTCAATGGTATCACGTAGCTTAACAACTTCACCGATTATGATAAGGGAAGGTGGTTTGATACCAGCATCTTGAACAACATCAGTGATTGTTTCAAGCGTGCCAACAACCGATCGCTGTTCAGGGGTAGAAGCCCACCGAACAACAGCTACCGGTGTTTTGGGATCCCTGCCATTACTAATCAGGTTCTCCACAATAATCGGCAGGTTTTTTATGCCCATATAAACAACAATCGTGCCGGCTCCGGTTGCAAGTTTGTCCCACGCAACATTAGAGGTTTCTTTAGTGGGGTCTTCATGACCGGTAATGAACGCAACAGAAGCCGTATAATCCCTATGGGTTATAGGAATTCCGGCATAAGTGGCTGCAGCGGTTGCTGATGTGACCCCCGGAACAACCTCAAAAGGAGCTCCCGCTTCATAGAGTTTTTCTAGCTCCTCGCCTCCCCGGCCAAAGATAAATGGGTCACCACCTTTGAGTCGTACGACAACCTTACCGGCCAAAGCGTGGTCAACAAGCATCTGGTTGATTTCTTCCTGGGTAAAGGTGTGTTTTACACCACCTTTTTTGCCCACATAAATGAACTCCGCATCAGACGGTACATGCTTGAGTAATTTTCTGCTGGCGAGGTAGTCATACACAACAACCTCTGCTCGCTCCAGCAACCTTTTTCCACGCACTGTAATGAGACCAGGGTCTCCAGGGCCAGCACCGACCAGATATACCTTCCCGGGTTTCTTCATTTTTTTCTTATCTTCCTTTATCAAAACCAGCAAACTCATCAAACACGAATTTTAGAACACGATAAACATAAAGATACTTTTTAAAATACAATTTTAAAAAGTCGCCATAAGTTATTTGAAAGACAAAAAGGGCTTTCCCGAAATACAGGAAGGCCCTTCTTGTACAAATGTAATGATAATCAGATACGTTCTGACATCATGGTCTTAATTTTACAGCTCTTTCATTATGAGTTCGGTAACTTCCCCGATAGCAACAGAACCATCAACAGAAATCACTTTAGCGCCGTCAGCGGCCTTAAAGTAGTTTACTGCTGCCATTGTTCCTGTGCTCTCATCATAATAAATATTGTGACGCTTGTTGATTGCATCCACATCCTGGTCATCTGCACGGGCATTGAGATCTCCACCGCAGACACGACATACCAGCTTACCGTCTTTCTCAACAGGCTTGATAGCCTCAAAGGCGATGTGATTAGGATGGTTATTGTCGTTGACACAGAGACGGCGACCCATGATGCGGTCTTTTGCTATTTCACGATCCAATACGATCTCAATTACATAGTCAAGTGCCAGACCTTCCTTCTGCAGAGTCTCTGCAAGGGTAACAGCCTGATCTTTGGAGCGTGGAAAACCATCGAGAATCCAACCATCTTTACAGTCATCTTTTTGCAGACGGGAAACCATCATAGGAATGGTAATATCATCGGGTACCAGGTCACCTTTGTCGATGTATTCCTTAGCTTTCATACCAAGCTCGGTACCACCACCAATGTGCTCTCTAAAGATAGCTCCAGACTCAATATGAGGAATATCATATTTTTTTTGTACAATAGCGCCCTGAGTCCCTTTACCGCTTCCGTTTGGTCCAAAAAACAGAATGTTTTTTCCCATAGTTCCAATCTCCTTTTAAACTTTATATTTAATACTGCACGATCTTAAAAACCGGTAACGATTCAGCCTTGCGTCATTTGCTTATACAAAGCAGCAACAGTGCCGAACGGCTACAAAAACCGTCTATTTTTCTTTTTTCAGCAAGGAAGAATGCCCCTCTGTGAGATTGAATGCAGCCTGGGGCTAAAATCATACCATGCAAATCATAACAAGCAGAATACTATAGACTAGTTTCACCATTCGAGCCATAAAAATATCTCCCCATAGATTTTGACTTTCCCCTGTAAAGCGGTTACTTTCTGGAGCATTGATGAGTCCGTTGATTTAATAGCATTTTTGTTCAATATCGAGGCAAACAAAAAATTTTACCACAGGCATATAATTGATACCTCGGAGTCTCGTGCCTCGCTTACCGGAGGATAAAATTTTTGGTTTAACAAAGAGATTGGGCGAAAAGGCATTAAATCAACGGGCTCATTGATTATAGTGTAAGATCAGGTAGGAATATCATTCGCGTCGCCACCGCCCTCGTTCCATCAGACGCTCAAACTTTAACCACCACCATCAACCAATCATTATGAAAGAAATACGTGTCGGTATAATCGGTTTCGGTACAGTAGGACAAGGGCTGGCAAAAGCCATGCTTGAACAGCAACAGAGACTTTTAAAAAAGACAGGGACAACCTTTACTTTAGCAACGGTTGCCGATATTGCCCTCACCAGTCTGCCTGAAGAGTTTAGCGGCGTCACCCTCACCCAGGATGCAAACGATATTTTCACTGATCCTGCCATCGACATTGTCGTGGAACTCATAGGGGGGATGGAACCCGCTAAATCTTTCATGCTAAAAGCCATCGAAAACAAGAAACACGTTGTCACCGCCAACAAGGCACTTCTTTCTGTTCACGGTAAAGAAATCTTTGAAGCAGCTGCAAAAAACAATGTAGAAGTTGGCTTTGAGGCAAGCGTTGGTGGCGGAATTCCTGTCATTAAGGCTCTCAAGGAAGGCCTTGTCGCAAACAAGATCAACTTCATAAAAGGCATCATGAACGGCACGGCTAACTACATACTCAGTCAGATGACGGACCATGGCACTGCCTTTAAAGATGTACTTAAAGAAGCCCAGGAACTGGGCTATGCTGAAGCGGATCCGACCTATGATGTTGAAGGCATTGATACCGCCCATAAACTCGCAATTCTCATGACTATCGCCTATGGACTTCATGTGCACCTTGACGATATCACTGTCGAGGGTATCTCTAGTATTGAACCTGTTGACATTGAATTCGCCAAACAGTTTGGCTGCCGCATAAAACTTCTTGCCATCAGTAGAAATCTTGGGGAACACGTTGAAGCCAGAGTCCATCCTACCATGGTTCCTGAGGATCATATGCTGGCCACCGTCAATGGGGCCTTCAACGGCATTCAATTCCAGGGCGACACGGTTGGTGACGTACTGCTTTACGGACAGGGTGCGGGTATGATGCCCACAGGAAGTGCGGTTGCAGCCGATGTTGTTGATATAGGTAGAAATATTGTTAACGGCTCTGTCAACAGGGTTCCGGCACTGTCTTACATCACTGAGCACATAACGGCACCGGTCATTACTCCGATGGAACAACTGAGTTGCCCCTATTATTTCAGGATTACTGCCCTTGACCAGCCGGGGGTGCTTGCGATGATAACAGGGATTTTTGGAAAGCATGGTATTTCCATAGAGTCAATGATGCAGCAGACAAGAGACACAAACGAACCTGTATATATTGTGTTTCGCACCCACCTCGCCACCGAGGGCGATGTTGAAAAGGCCATTGCTGAAATTGATGCCCTTGAGGTGTGCGCTGGACCCACCGTCAAAATTCGCCTTCTAATCGCTGAATAGGATAGATAAATCATGAAATACCTGATTCTGGTCGGTGACGGTATGGGAGATTACCCCATTGCTGATATTGGCGACAAGACCCCCCTTGAGGCTGCCAACATTCCTTTTATTGATGAGCTATGCAAGAAGGGAGAGTTATTCTTCAACTGCACAGTACCTGAGGGATACCCGCCAGGCAGCGATGTGGCCAACATGTCCCTGATGGGTTACGATCCTGCAGCGTACTATACCGGTCGAGCCCCCCTGGAAGCTGCGGCCATGGGTATAGAACTGGCACCTGATGAGATTGCATTTCGCTGTAACTTTGTGACCCTTGATCACGAGGGTGACGGTGAAGTCACCATGCGTGACTTCTGCGCCGGACATATTACAAACGACGAGGCCCACGAACTCATCAAGGATCTTGAAATCCATTGTTCTACCAGCAAGTTTCATTTCAAGCCCGGGGTCAGTTATCGACATCTCGTTGTTTTCAAAGGAGAGCACCCCGGTTTTGCAACAGTCCCTCCCCATGATTTTATTGAACAGAAAATCACTGATCATTTTAATAAATACATGGAAAATAGTTCCTGGAAAGAGTTACTCGAGAAAGCTAGAGCGCTGCTCAAAGACCATCCTGTAAACCAAAAGCGTATTGAAGCTGGTAAAAATCCCGCGAACCTTGTCTGGCTATGGGGGGAAGGTAAAATGCCAACTGTACCGACACTCACCGAACGATTTGGCATTAGCGGAAGTATGATCAGTGCGGTTGATCTGCTAAAAGGACTTGGGGTACTCGGCGGCCTTGACCCATTGGATATCCCTGGGGCCACAGGCTATATTGATACAAATTACGAGGGCAAAGCCCAGGCAGCAATAGACGCCCTGAAAACCCAGGATTTCGTTTTTGTACACCTGGAAGCTCCTGATGAAGCAGGGCATCAAGGCTCACTTGCTGATAAAATCACCGCAATTGAAGACTTTGACAGCCGCATTGTAAAACCTATCGTAGAAGATCTTCAGAGGCGGAAAGAAGATTTTCGTGTTGTGGTTACAATGGATCATTACACGCCACTATCCCTCAGGACCCACGTCTCAGACCCCGTACCCACCCTTCTTTATGACTCAAGGGAACAGTCAGCGGGTTCCGGGGTGGGTTTTGATGAAAAGAAATGTGCTGAAAACGATAGAACCTACGACAACTCTATCAAAGACGGCTTTACAATGATCGAAAAACTGTTGGCCAGTAAATAAGAATTGCCATGTCAGATAAAATTTTTAAAGCCACCGTCCGGGTTCTCTATGGAGACACCGATGCCGCCGGGGTTGTGTACAACGCCAACTACCTTCGTTACTTCGAGATAGGCAGAACCGAGCTGATGCGGGAATGGGTATGCACCTACAGCGAGATTGAAAAAATGGGTTTTGTATTGCCGGTCACCGAATGCTGGGCGCGTTACAAAGCCCCTGCATTCTACGACGATCGTCTTACCATTGAAACATCAATCGCTGAGCTATCCCGCCTTAAATGTAAATTCAGCTATCGCATCTGCAAACCAATAGAGGGTAGCGAACGCTCCAAATTATTAGTTAAGGGTTACTCCGTACACGCCGCAATAACCCCGGAAGGCAAATTGACTCGACTACCGGAAAAACTTCTCAAAAAAATGGCCCAATTTGCAATTACTGCAGAAAAGATTGATAATAGATTAAAATAGTCGTTGACAATAATTTTCACGGGTGTATAGTGGCCGAACTCAACGCGGGGTGGAGCAGTCTGGTAGCTCGTCGGGCTCATAACCCGAAGGTCAGAGGTTCAAATCCTCTCCCCGCTACCAAGAGATTCCAAGGCCTTACAGCATAATTGCTGTAAGGCCTTTTTTTTGTTGGTTCTATGCCACGAAACTAAAATCCGCTCCGAGAACTACGACCTCAGGACAGTTTTCCCATTTTAAAAAAGCAGTAGCCCAATTTTCAGATTATACGCATCAATCCCCTTTTTGCCGGTAACCGTTCACCGCCCCCTTCAAAAGACTGCGTAACCAGAGTCCGTAACCGTTCGTCCAGTGCTCCAGGTTCGTTCAAGCTGGTCTCCTGGCTATAGTTGGCTATGCCAGGAGGCCTGATCGGACGAAAATGGGGTGCTG
>JAAELB010000463.1 GCA_024227155.1 Desulfobulbaceae bacterium | reverse complement strand
GAAAAAAACAAATGGCATAAATCAAAAACGGCTCAAGATCTGGGAATTGATCGGCGTTCTTTATTTAGAAAGATCAAGTCGCTTGGGCTATAAAATGACTTTTTGAGACATTGTCGCCCATTTTACCCTATCGTCGTCAGGAGCAACTCTTTTCCTACAACTTTAGTTGTGAGTGGGACATTTTTGACCCAATTTCCTGATAAATTCAATTCAATTAAAAAACGCTGAATATATAATACCCGCCTTTATTAGAGCTAAAAAGTCATTTAAAAAAAAACGCTGGTACACCTATTGCAAAATCATAGATCAGTATACCCAGGTATACGTTAAATCAAAACTACTTTAAGAAAGGGCACGGTCTATGGCAACTACACATCAAGAAGAACACACAAAATCCATTGAAAATCCTGAAATATACTGGGCTAAAGCAGCAGATGACTGTTTTTGGTATAAACCTTGCGATAAGGTCCTGGATGATTCAAATAAGCCTTTTTATAAATGGTTTAAAGGGGGAATCACAAATACTTGTTATAATGCACTTGATTTCCATATTAACTCTGGGCTGGGTGAAAAACTGGCCTTAATTTATGACAGCCCTGTCACCGACACTATAAAAAAATATACTTTTATTGAGTTACGGGAAGAAGTCGCAAAATTTGCAGGTGTTTTAGCTGAAAATGGGGTAAATAAGGGCGATCGAGTTGTCGTCTATATGCCAATGATACCAGAAGCCGCCATTGCAATGCTGGCATGTGCGAGGATCGGAGCGGTTCACTCAGTTGTTTTTGGGGGATTTGCTTCCAAAGAACTTGCCACGAGAATTGATGATGCAAAACCAGAAGTAATTGTATCTGCTTCTTGTGGAATTGAAACCCAAAAAGTCATTCCATACAAACCTCTTTTGGACGAAGCCATAAATATTGCAAACCATAAACCAGGAAAAACAATTATCCTCCAAAGACCGATGGAAAAAGCCACCATGAAACCGGGAAGAGATGTGGACTGGAAGGATGCCATGGCTACAGCTGAGCCGCATGAATGCGTTCCGGTTGAAGCCACAGACCCCCTTTATATCTTGTATACTTCTGGAACCACAGGACAACCCAAAGGTGTTGTCAGAGACAATGGCGGGCATATGGTTGCCCTTAAGTGGAGTATGAAAGCGGTCTATGATGTGGATGAAGGAGATGTGTTCTGGGCAGCGTCTGATGTGGGATGGGTGGTCGGTCATTCATATATTGTATACGCACCTTTATTAAAGGGATGCACCACCGTCCTCTTTGAAGGAAAACCTGTGGGAACGCCGGATGCTGGCGCATTTTGGAGAGTTATCTCAGAACATAAGGTTAAAACTCTTTTTACCGCACCGACAGCGTTTAGAGCAATTAAACGAGATGATCCAAATGCAGAACTTATGGAAAACTATGATCTTTCAAACTTCAAAGCACTATTTCTGGCCGGAGAAAGATCTGATCCAGACACACTTAAATGGGCAGAAAACAATCTGAAAGTACCTGTTATTGATCATTGGTGGCAAACTGAAACAGGATGGGCCATTGCGTCAAATTGCATGGGAATTGAACCCATGCCGGTTAAATATGGTTCTCCAACAAAAGCAGTTCCTGGGTGGGATCTCAAGGTGCTTGACAAGGACTGCAATCCTGTAAAAGATGGAGACATTGGCACCTTGGCAGCTAAACTCCCATTACCTCCTGGAACCTTACCCACACTTTGGCAGAATGATGAACGCTTCATCAGTGCCTACCTTGACGAATTCCCTGGATACTTTACCACTTCTGATGCCGGATATATAGACGAAGACGGGTATGTCTACGTAATGGCAAGAACGGATGACATTATCAATGTCGCAGGACACAGACTAAGTACAGGCGCAATGGAAGAAATATTAGCCGATCATCCAGACGTTGCCGAATGTGCTGTTTTAGGAGTGGCTGATCAACTAAAAGGACAGCTTCCAGTAGGCTTTTTGGTACTAAAAGCCGGAGTAGAAAAAGGCCATGATGATATCCTTAAGGAAGTGGTCGCAGATGTTCGTAAACGGATAGGACCGGTTGCTGCATTTAAAACTGCTACTATAGTTGACCGACTTCCTAAAACCCGGTCTGGAAAAATCTTAAGGGGTACCATCCAAAAAATTGCAGATAATGAACAGTGGAACATGCCTGCAACCATTGATGACCCAGATATTTTAGGAGAGATGGAACAGGCTTTAATTAAAATAGGCTACGCCAGCGCAAGAAAATAAGTTTTGCATAAAAAATATGACAATGGGCAACCAATAACCATGAATAGAACAATTAAAATTTCATTACTTGATTTTATTAAATTCACATTTAATCACTATAACCTTTTAAACAGCATTGT
>JAAELB010000462.1 GCA_024227155.1 Desulfobulbaceae bacterium | reverse complement strand
GTATCCAGTTCTCCTCCAGTTATCTATGCCAGAAACTCCAAGAGTTTGGAAATTCTACCAAGAACCTACACGAAGGTTCCCGCTAAGGTTATAAATACTGATAACTTTGAGCACCCCATGTTATTTGAACCCATAATTAACCTTGGTGAGGGGGTGGAAATTCAAGATTGCATTGTAGACCCAAGTAGGAATGGGGTATTCCATTTCTGTAACATAAATCATACAGTCCAGACTATAATTTTACCAAAAGGTACTGTTGTAGGTACCCTGGATGAATTGTATGATTTGCAACAAAGTGCTGAAGAATTCAAAGAACATCCAGATGCTGTGTATGCTATTTGGCAAATCCCTGCCCATCAGGTGGGGACAGGCCAGAGTAACATCCAAGATAAAGTTAAAGTACCTCTGGTGCTAGACCAGGGGATTGGTAAAGATGGCCATTTCGTCTACCAAGTATCTGAAGAATGAGCAGATGTAGTATACTCCAATCAATCCAAAAATGGACAGGATGAAGGTTCAGAGCGTGATTCTGTTCCAAAATCCTGTTTTCATTTGTTCACGTCTGGGGATCAACCCCCTGGATGGGGTTCTTCTCCTGCAAGTATCTTTGGGATTTCGAAGGGGTCATATACACCTGTAGAACAGGAGGTGGTGAACATACTCCCTG
>JAAELB010000461.1 GCA_024227155.1 Desulfobulbaceae bacterium | reverse complement strand
TTACCGTTTTTCCACAACACAGTTCCTTTGCGCTTCAGATGCTTGCGACCATCGGTAAATGGTATGCTGATGGTTACTTGCTTACCTTCAAAGAATAGATCCGTATGGTGTGATAAAATAAAAGCGCCACCCATGCCGATGTCTTTCAGCCTGCCTTTGAACATACGGCCATCAGAGACAAACATAATTTCAATGTGATAATTTTTACGTTCATGCCTTCGTCTGAAATCGTGTAATGTCGACACCCAGTTGGTAGCTAGTGATTTCATGTGCACTCCTTTCCATGCCGTGAGATGAAGAAATTATCTCGTGACCAAATCTAAAAGCAAATTCCTTGCCAAAAACATATAGATGAATTATTGGCTTTTATATCAGTAGATTGAGATATTTAGCGGTTTTCCTTAAATTCAATTGTGAAGTTATTTTCTCAGTACTGTGTGGTTTAAGTATCATTAAATGTAGCAGCCAGGAATCATAAACGCCCTAGCCTGATATAATGGCCTGATCCGGGCCAGGATTAAGCGATATTACGAAGGCACCCTTGTCCTTCGCAAATATTCATACTTTCTGAATTTATTGACAAATATGCATGCGCCGGCCAAGCTATAATCATGATGAAAACACTTCGAAATCTTGTTTCGCTCATATTGTCGAAGATCAAAATCACCTCGAATCTTGCTGCCGAGAACCTTGCGCTTCGCCAACAATTGGCCGTAATGAAACGGACGAACAAACGGCCG
>JAAELB010000460.1 GCA_024227155.1 Desulfobulbaceae bacterium | reverse complement strand
TCAGTGAATAAAACAAAGGAGCATTATCACAGTCTGTTAAAGGTTACGACGTTTCGGGTTTCCCCTTCATCAGGTAAGATCACAAAGCTATCTCAGAAGAAATCTCATCTCCGAAGAAATGAGAAAGGGACTTGTCAGAGCACCAGCACCACGCCTCCCAACTAGTAAAAAAGAAGAAAAAAGAATGGAATGAAGAAATATACCCAATCAAAGCACCAGAGCAAAAAATCAGCGAATCAAAAAACCATAAAGCAGCAGAAACCATTTCACCGAAAAATGGAAAACTCCATGTTGAAAAAACCCCAGGAGGCGAAAAAACGGACGTGGCAGTGGCCACCACGAAATAACATCCTTTCCGCGATCATGGCATCACGAAAAAACCAACCACCACGCAGTCTCCGTCCCCGGACCAAGAAAACCGTTTATGAAAAATGCCGCAGCAGAGGGAGCCAAATAGGGTTCAAATCTCTGCCCTTCTGGATGTTGCAAGTGTTCTCCACCATTGCAATATACATGGCCTCCTTCTTCAACCTCTTACCCCAGTGGGTCTCTCTGCACAGCACCTCAGCATTGTCAAAGTCAAATCGATGAGAGAAATCAGTGTCCAAGCAGTGAGCAGGCAAACCTGTGTCGTTCTTTCCTTTTCTGTCAACAAACAAGGAAGTCTTGGCTGCATCTACTGACCGGCTATGCTCCTTCACCCTTGTGGCTAGTGTTCTTTTGGTCTGACCAACATAACTAACCTCACACTGCTTACAAGAGATCTTGTAGACCACATTCTTCTGCTGCATTCTACCAGTGGACGGTCTTCTAGGAGCCAGCAAATTGCCCAAGTTGACCGTTCTCTTGTAAAGAAGCTTCAAATTCAGCCTAGTACAAAGCGCCCTGAGAGCCGGCTGCAACTCCTTGATGAAAGGAACCACCAAAGTGCCACATTCCTCCACCTCCTCCCCGTCACCCAGAGTACGATCCCCAGAGGCAGCCTCCTCCTCAGCCGTCATGGGACCCTTCCGCAAAGCTACCTCCACGAACTCCTCCGGATACCCGTTGTCAGCAAAAGTCTTCCTCAAATGGGTCAACTCCGCCATCTTCAGG
>JAAELB010000459.1 GCA_024227155.1 Desulfobulbaceae bacterium | reverse complement strand
ATTCTTCAAGTTCAGCTTTTGGCGTATGCTATTGCGGTAGGTTTCCACAGTCCGTGTGGACAAATTGAGCAAACGCGCCATCTCTTTGGTGGTCTTGCCTTTGCGAATCAGATTGACAACCTGTAACTCATTTGGAGAAAAAATGTAGTACTTGGACGAAATTTCAGGCAAGGAGGAAGCAACAACTTCCTCAAGGTTCATTCGGATAACCTCCAGCAACTGATCTTGGTTGCTTTGTAATCCGCTGTTTTCTAATCTAGTTAAATAAGGATCGATGAGTTCTTTCAGGTTCAAACGGATATGCTCTTCTGCGCGTTGATGATCTTCCATGCGTTTGTCTAACAGGACGCGCATGGCTGTATTCATCTCTTTCAAGCTATCAGAACTGGCCCGCAGTTTTTCAGCGGTTTGAACTCTGTTTCTAATCTCTTCACGCAATTGTTCATTGGCATTGGCAAGTTCGCTTGTGCGAGCCTCCACCAGAGACTCTAACTCTTTTCGATAATTGGCCAGCTCAGCCTCATTTTTCTTCTGCTCGGTAACAAAGTGCGCCACAACATTGGCACCCGTAATTTTCCCATTCTCGTATAGGTGACGAATATGAAACTGGCACCATTCTAAAGTCCCGCTTTTGGTCTTGATCTCAAACTCCACATCGCTGGTGACCGGCTTACTGGCAGCCATGGCCAGACACCTCTTACGGAACAACACCCGGCTACTCGGCGTGAGCAAATCCATGGGTTGCATGGCCAGCAGTTCTTCTTCAGAATATCCTGTGGCGCGACACATGTGATCGTTGACTTTGACGAATCGTTGCCGGACCAGATCAACACGATAGATGGCGACAGCCGACAATTGAAGCATTTGGTGGTTGAGCGCCTCACTTTCGTCCAGACGGTTTTCAATTGAGCAGCTGACCAGTTTTTGAGTCAAAATCTGTGCGACTGTCTTCAGAAAGGATATGTCTTCGCCACGCCATCTGTGCGGTGCCTGCATCAATTGCCAGGCACAGACTCCGTATACTTCCATCTGATTGCACAGAGGAATGAGCAGAATTGATTTTAGTCCAAGCTGGTGCATGACTTGACGAACTCGATTATTCGATAGCAAGCGAGCATCTGCACAACTAAATATTGTATTGTTATTTATCGTTTCGGATACCGTCTTCAAATCAAGCAGTTGGTTAATATCACAGCAGTCTGATGGCTCAGGTATAATATCAGCATACCAATGGGCCAATTTTGAAAAACGATGAGTCCTCTTATCGTGCCAAAAGATGGCCGCAGCTTCGACACCTAATGACCTGCCGATGGTTTTCAAGAAGTAAATCTGAAAATTTTCAGCATCCATTCCCGAGATTGCATTCGTAGTAATGTCAGCCAGCAATTTTTCATGGGCCAGTTTATTCTTTAAATCCTTTTCTACCTGCTGACGTTCTTCGATAAAAGAAACCAGGCCAACCATCATTTCCATAATGTTGGCATGAGCTGCATCATAGCGTATTGGTTCCCTATTAAATACTTCCAGAGAGCCGACGATATCACCATCATAAATCACAGGATATCCGATATAGGCCCTTAAAAAATGCTTTTTTATATCTGGATCCGACTGAGAGTAAATGCTTTCACGCAGATCATTGAATACGGCAAAGGGTCGCCCGGCTCTTATTAGCTCCTCATAGCAAATCCTACCGCTAAGTCGACCTTTTTTTCGAAACCCTTCCGGACACTGCCAACCATGATGGGTGATGATCTCCTGGCGATCAAAATCAAATCGGTTGTATAGGACAAATGCCCCCGGAACCATATCCAGAGTTGTCTTCAAGACCAAATTCAAATTGTGGGGGTAATCAGAGTTGAATCTTTGTATTAGCTTGCCATGTATATCCAATAAATTCTGGCATGGGAACCTATTCTGCTGGCAGAAGGCCGAAGCGACCTGTTCACCTTTATTCATGGGCAAATTGGATGTGGGCCGCATGGCAGGCTCCTAATAACAGATCGAATGAAAAATCTACCGATTTAATTTCTATTGACCTTTTCTAATATGGAGCCACATTAAAAAAAGT
>JAAELB010000458.1 GCA_024227155.1 Desulfobulbaceae bacterium | reverse complement strand
TCATCCAGATAAAAACTCGTGCCATTGTCGTTACCACCGGTCTCGAACAGCATCTGTTGTCCGCTGAACCCCTCCGGGCGAAACCATATCTCGAAACTTGCCGATGAATCCGTAGGATCGGATGGGAGATCCCCAAACGTGTCTGTTGTCGCACCTCCAGCACCTGTGAAATGATACGCTGCTGTAATACCGGAATATGCCGTGGTGGGAGAGTTGGTATGGGTGACATCTGTACCAAAATTGCCGATAGACCAGTCGAAGCCGGTGGCATTGTCGTCAGTCCAGGTCGCATCGCTATCGTTGGCGGCATCGAAGCTCAATGTATGGCCCGCTGTTACAACTTCAGTCACTACTCCGGGAGCGTCATTCATCAACACGCCACTGGCGGCGACATTCAAGGTGTCTTCTTCGCTGGTGCTGTAGCTGTCGTCTTGCGCCGGGGTTACTTCGATGGTGACCGTGGTGCTGCCGGTTGCCTGTAATGCTCCGCCGGTGCCCTGGCT
>JAAELB010000457.1 GCA_024227155.1 Desulfobulbaceae bacterium | reverse complement strand
TGCAAAATCCGCCTCCTCACCAAATTGTAACGCCTCGGTGGGGCACTGATCGACGCAACGGGGTACTGTCCACTCTTCATCGTTGTCGAGAAGATGGCTGCAGCCGGTACATTTCTGGGCAATATTAATTTGCTCATTAAAATAGATGGAGTCGTGTGGACAGGTGTCAGCACAGAGCTTGCATCCAGTACATTTCTCTGGATCAATGATAACTAAACCATCATCTCTTTTATAAATTGCTTCCGCCTTGCAGTCTTCGATACAGGGAGCGTCATCACAATGGTTACAGAGAAAAGGGGTGTAGGTGACCCTTACGTGTGGCACGTGGCCCCGGACTTTTTCTGTGAGGCCGAGCCAGAACTGTCCTGTATCCGGTTGTGGTTTGGCATACGGAGTCCAGTCGTTTGCTACGTGCTCATCTTTGCAGGCGATTTGGCAGCAGTAGCAGCCGTTACAAACCGAGAGATCTACAGTAAATACTTTCATTATTTTTTACCTCCGTCAACTATCCAGGCATCAACGCGAAGGCCCGCTGCCGGATCATATTTTCTTGCAAAGGCATCGGGGAAATCGCGCCTCCACTGGTCCATTTCTTCGCCGCTTACTTTTTGTACTTCCACAAGATAGCCACCACCGATCTGGCCGACACAATTTTCGGAAGTGATAGCACCAGGGGTAATGGTGTTGATAGCACCCCCACGTTCGATTTCTCCGGTTTTAATAGGATCGTGTCGTGCGCCGTGATCGATGTAGGCAACCCCGTCCCGCAGTCGCTCTGTTACGTAGGCGCCGGCAAGAACGATTCCTCGCTCGTTAAACACCTTGACGATATCGCCATTTTGGATGCCGCGTTTTTCCGCCTCTTTAGGATTTAACCAGCATGGCTCGTACTTATAGCCATCGGAACCAGTTACCTTCATAGTCGGAGTTTCACGTGTCCAGGTAATATCATCACACTGGGCATGTACACGCCAGCGACCGTGGTTGGACATCTGCAGCAGCGGGAACATCTTTGCCCGATGGCTGGACATCCGCTCGTCATGGTTATGACTCTTTTCAATCCACTTGGGGATGGGGCCTCTCTCTTTATCGTGGGGAAAAGCCTTTGCTATGGCCTCTGAATAAAATTCTAATTTTCCACTGGGAGTGTTCAGCTTATGCTCTTCAGGGTTTTCATAGAACTCGCGGAACCCTGGGGGATCCTCTTCCCAATCCGGATGGGTATTGTAAATCCAGTACTGCTTTTCTTTCAGTTGTTCCCAGGATACGAGATCTTCACCACCCATATAACCCCAAATCAGTTTTTGCAGGTCCTCTACCGAATCATTTATACCCATCTGCTCGGCCATCCCTTCAAACTGCTTGGCAACTTCCATTACGCATTCCGCATCGCTCTTGGATTCACCCACAGGCTCTATTGCTTTTTCCGCAAGCATGATATTGGGTTGCATGGTGCCCTGGCGGATGTTGGTCAGGATGTCGTCAACTTCCATATAGGTATTGGCTGGTAGTACAATATCTGCATAAATGCAATCGTTTTCAAACCAGGGGTGTTGGGCAACTATACATTCAACCTGTGAGTTTTGCATGGCAAGCTCAGTCTCGTGACCATAGTTCCAGCAGGTAATTCTACAGGGGCTGTCTGTCCAGATCATATGAATTTTAGAACCATCTTCCTCTTTGGGGATTGGGAAGGTGTATTCTTCAAATTGATCATGGGTCAGAGCATTCTGTGCGCCGGTGCCTCTAAAAGTGATAGGCTCGTCTGAAAGAATAGCGTTTTGAATAAGTGTCTTGGGGATCACCTGTTGCTGCCATGCTGTTACTGAACTGAGAACAGGAAGGGCAATTCTCTCTTCAATTTCAGGGTTCCAGAAGAATGTTCCGCCGAGCCCTTCAGCACGGGGCAGACCGAAATAGGTGAATTGATGCTGGTGCACCCCAGGACCGCCAAGTCCCTGCATACCGAGCATGATACATTCTAGCCGGGCGGGCTCATGGGAGAAAGGTCCCCTGATGAAACCACCACCAAAATAGTGGGCGATTGATGTGGTTTTATCTGCGAACTCCCGGGCAAGTGCCTTAATAGTCCAGACCGGCACACCGCATTTTGGCGATGCCCACTCAGGCGTCTTTGCTACACCGTCTTCTGTGCCTAGTACATACTCTTCTACCTGCTCCATTCCAACGGCGTGGGTCTTAACATATTCCTTGTTATAGGTGCCTTCAGTGACCCAGGTGTAGATTATAGCGAGCTGGAGAGCTGCATCGGTGTTGGGTAATACCGGGATCCATTTATCTGCATGAATGGCGGTACCGTAGTTGCAATCAGGACAAATATATACCTGCTTGATACCAACCTCAGTAAAGAAGTAGCAGAGTCTGGATGCAAATTGACCGACAAAACCCCAAGGTGTGGTTTCTGGATCACAACCCCAGAAAAGTACCATGTCAGCATTTTCGATGGTGTCTTTGACGATATTTGCAGCCGGGTACATTATGCCCTGGGCACCTTGTCCCCATACATGCTTGGCACCCCAGTACCAGCCTTCCCAGCTGTCTGGATTACGTACCTGGAGTGTAAAGCCGCCAAGATATTCGAGCAGTACGCCCGGGTGTCCATGGGGGGTGTTGATTGTTTTACATTCGCCGTGGCCATCACCCTGCATCAAAATAGCATTGACGCCATACTTTTTATGCACCCTTCTTATCTCGTCGGCGATGAGTTTACTGGCCTCATCCCATGAAATACGTTCAAATTTACTTACCCCGCGGTTCTGGGTGTTTCGATTTCCATTAGGATCCCAGTCCACCCGCTTCATTGGATACGGTACCCGGTTTGGGGAGTATACTCGTTTTTTATAGGCTAAAGAAAATGGGCCAGGCAGCGATTTCCAGGTTGGCTCAATAGTTTTTCCATCACGTTCCATTTTCCATTGTCGCACGTCTTTCTTGTCGTATTTCCAACCATAGCGCATCGGACGAACACGGACTATTTTGCCGTTTTTAACATCTACCATACCCTCCGCACCACCACCAAAATATCCGCCGAGTCCCAGCGATCTTAAGACTGTTTTGTCTTTTGTTTTGATTGATTTCATCGGTACCTGTCTCCTCTGTTTGAAAATGCACTAGTTCGGATTAGCGAGTGCTTTGTTGGTGTCGATAATTACATGAAAAGATAAATCTATAATGAATTATATCGTTTGAAGTATGGCTTTATACGCAGCCGGGTCAGAGCCCTCTTGAGTTTAAAAAGTTTACTGCGGATTGACTAAGTTCCTGTGGATCAATGATTTTAAAATAGCTTTTGTCGCTACAGGGACGGCATAACGTCTCATTACCGCACTGGATTTCTTTGCCATCACGGACTATTTGTCCGCAACAATCGCAGATTGTGTGATGTTTAGGAGGTCCAGGCATATCATTTTCAGGAAGGGAAATCTGAACACGCTGGACATCAAAAAGCAGACTATCGGGCATATGCTGATAGCCAACTATTTGCTGCTGTCGAAGCGTGGTTTCTTCCGGTGCGTATTGATGAGCGTATTCCCGGGAGTTTTCGGTTGAAATGATACGGTAGGCAATGCGGGTGTCGAGGTTAACAAAAGTTGCGGCATTGATACCGAAATCCTTAAATTTCATCGTACGTTTACCAAGCTGACACCCTGTAACACTTGCTATTGCATCGGTGGCGCAACGATCTATCTCTACGTAGACGATCAGCTTTTTTCGAAAGAGTTTATCTTTTGGGTTCTCTATGCCTACCAGGTGGCAGCCAAGAATTGCCATGCGTACTCCAAGTACCTGGCCGGCACATATATGGCCGTGTGCGCTAACTGATTCTTTCAGTAATTCCTGGAAGGATTTCATATGGATTCTCCCTGTTAAACTGGCAGCGGATGTCTCCTTGCGGTTATTTTTAGCAAGATGTACAAATATCTTTACATGCCATATTACATGCAATAAGGTGAAAGTCAAGATATAGCTTTTTGAATTTAGTAGATTTGGGCGGTATGGGTATGGGTGAGGGTGAAGTTGCAGGCGAAGTCAGTTTCAACTGAGTTGACATGTCAGCCTTAATAGAATAACTTTTCGTGTCTGATACAGTGCATAAGGATAGTAAATCAGGATAGCATTGCTGTGGGGCATAGGCAGGAATGGCTGGTGGATGATTTGTAAAACAGGCGGAGACAGCGGTTTTGAAGAAACACAGTAATCTCACATTGAAAGTGTACCAGCAAATAATTGAGTTAATGCTCAATTATGAAATTGTTCCCGGCCAGAGGCTGGTTTTCATTGATCTGGCGAAACAGTTAGACGTCAGCAGGACGCCGGTCAATAACGCGCTGAGCATTCTGGCCCAACAGGGGTATCTGGATTTTGTGCCGAATCAGGGTTATTCCGTCCATAAACTGACGAAGAAAGAAGCGAAAAACCATTTTGCCATTCGGGAAGTCCTGGAGTCGGGGTTTGTTGGTAATGCAATCCGGAATATGACAGGCAAGGACCTGCAGGAATTAAAGAGACGCAAAGAGGAGTACGAAAAAGCAATTACCGGTCATGTTACTCGAAAGCTATTTATTCTGGATACAGAGTTCCACGGAGGAATACTCAATATGGTGGGGAATGATATCTTATCCTCTCAGTATCGGGATATTTGTCAGAAGATTTTTCTACGATTTAAAACAGAAGACCTGCGCCTCAATCGAATAATGGAAATAAAAGAGGAACATAACGAAATATATGAAGCTATCCGTTTGAAGGATGTAGAACGTTCTAAAGAACTTGTTAAATTACACCATCACGCCTCTCAAAAAAATCTCTTTCCAGTCATATTCCCATCTGAATAATTGAAAATAACATCCCCCGTTTATCGGTGTTATTCTATTGATTTGGTTACGGTAATTGATAAGAAACGTATGGACTGGTCAAGGCAGGTATGGGGGGTTGATTGGAATTATCCGTCATTCTACGACCCCTTGCTGAGTCTTGATAATCTTACTGTTGGTTCGAGTTGGCTCTGGTGATACTTGGAGAAGATAATAGAAAATTGGGGGATTAGATGAAACTTGTCAGTTTTATTTACAAAGGAGAGTCACGAATAGGGGTGATAGATAGTGAATCACGCATTGTTGATCTTGCACTAGCTCTCCCATTGGAAGAAAAACTCCGCTGTGGAATGATTGATTTCATAAAGCTGGAAGAAGAGGGGCCGGCTCTTGCAGCAGAGGCTCTGGCGGTAGCCGGCAGTTCAAAAATAGTTCCTGAGGAGAAGATTACCTGGCTGCCTCCTGTGCCAAAACCCGGGAAAATATGTGGGGTGGCGCTGAATAATTCTGCAAGTAATAGCCGTAAGATTTCCGCCCCGGACCATCCCGCGTTTTTTCTTAAACCCGCCTCATGCCTTGTGGGGAGCGGTCAGCCGTTGGTTATGCGAAGCTACTATGGCAGTATGCATCCGGAGCCTGAGCTCGCTGTGATTATAGGAAATATTGCCCGCGACGTAGACGCTGTGGACGCTCATAATTATATTTACGGCTATTCGATCTTTAATGATATTACCGGTAATGAGATGCGTGCAGCGGATCTCTTTCATTACCAGGCGCTTTACGCCTCAGAGCAGGACCCTGATAAACTCGAGCGGCGGGAACAGCATCTTTCCTATGCCGGGCGGTACAAAGGGACAGATAATTTTGGAGTGCTTGGCCCCTGGCTCGTCACCAGGGATGAAGTGGCTAATCCTGATAATCTTTCAGTCAGCTGTCGGGTTGCCGGGGACAGTGTTGCCGAGGATAATACATGCTATTACAATTATAAGGTTGCGGAACTTGTAAGTTTTATCAGTCAGTTTCAAACCCTGAGTCCTGGTGATGTTATCTCCTGCGGTACTGCGTTTAAGCCTTCTAAAGAGAGAAAATCTATCCATCAGGCGAATTTCCTCCTGACCGGAGGGCCCGTGGAAATTTGCATAGAAAAACTTGGAACCCAGCAAAATCCTGTGACTATAGAAAAGAGGAACATTGGCACATGGAGACTCTCTTAGAAAGAGTGTTGCGTATTGAGACTTTACAGGCTATTGCAACCTTGAATGTGGATTTTTGTCATTACCTTGACTACAACAAGGTTGACGAACTGGTGGATCTTTTTACCGAGGACGCCAGTTACAGCCACGGCCCCAGGAAAAGTCGTGGCAGGGATGAGATCCGTAAGATCTTTAGCGGAAGACAAGCGACAGGTGTACGTACTTCCAGACATCTGCAGACGGGTTTAAAGATAACTCTTCTCAATCAACAGTGCGCAGAAGGTACAAGTGTATGTTTGACCTTTGCCTGCGATGGAGCCCCACCAGTTTCTCCGGCAACACCTTTTCTAGTTGCTGATTTTATTGATCAGTATCAGTATGGTGCAGACGGCAGGTGGCGAATTAGCAAGAGACATATTGAGAGAATTTTTACTGCCCCTACTAATTCAGGGCCGGTTGGGCTTGAGACTAACAAATCTTAAGAGGAAGAAATTATAATGAATACCAGATTGATATGTGCCTCCCACAGCCCGCTGTTATATTGTTATAAAAAAGAACCTGAGCGATGGGATGAATTACAGGCTTCTTTTAAAGCCCAGGCCGATGCCATCCGCGCCTTTGACCCGGAGCTGGTGATAGCTTTTGGTTCTGATCATTTTAATGGATTTTTTCTTAAACTTATGCCGTCTTTCTGTGTTGGCTTCCAGGCTGAGGCAGTTGGGGATATAGGCGGTTTTGCGGGTCCCCTCGATGTACCGGCGGATCTCGCTAAAGAGCTTGCCGCGGATCTGCGAAGGCAGGAGGTCGATACCTCGGTTTCCTACCAGATGACAGTTGATCACGCTTTTTCCCAGACAATCCAACTTATGCTCGGAGGACTGTCGGCAAGGCCTGTAATCCCCGTTTTTATTAACTGCATTACCCCGCCTTTTGTACCATTTATACGTTCCCGTCAGCTCGGCGAGGCGGTGGGGCGTTTTACTGAACAACTTGATAAGCGGGTATTGTTTCTTGCATCAGGTGGCATGTCACATCATCCCACAAGGTATTATCCTGGCATTGGTGAAGGTGAAGAACCGGTGGCTGCCTGGCAGCTTTCAGGTGGTGAGAGTCCTCAGTCTTTGACAAAACAGCAGTGGCTTGAGCGTTTGTACGATATGCACCATGAGGGTGCAGAGATGATTGCTCGCGGTGAGCGTACGGCTGCCCAAATGCATCTAAATGCTGAAGCTGACCTGCAGTTTCTAGACATTTTAAAGACGAATAAACTGGAAACTTATGATGAGTGGGATCAAAACGAAATAATTACAGCGGCAGGTATTGGCGCCATGGAGCTGCATACATGGATTGCCGGAGCTGCTGCACACAGGGTGAATAATGGGAATGCCCCTGAGGTGAATTTCTACGATGTTATGCCGGAAATCGGTATTGCTGCAGGGGTGGTTTCCGGGGATTAACACCGTTAGAAGTTTGTAGCCCTGTCGGTGTGGCATCGGGAGAAAAAATGGCCAATGAACCAATGTTGATAGCGGTTGCACCGAATGGTGCCCGTAAGACAAAGCAGGATCATCCCGAATTACCCCTGAGTTCATCAGAGCTCATTAAAACGGCTATAAGCTGTATTGAAGCGGGGGCGGGGATGATGCATTTTCATGTTCGTGACATTCAGGGGAAGCACAGCCTTGACCACACAATCTATGGCCCGGTGTTGAAGGAACTGCAAAGGGAAGTGGGGGACAAAATCCTGCTCCAGGTCTCTTCTGAGTCGGCAGGACGTTATCAGGCCGAAGAACAGATTGAGCAGATGAAACGTTTGGCTCCCCACTGTATATCCTGTGGTCTTCGTGAAATCATCAAAGATCGAGATAGTGTGGATGTTGGCCATTCATTTTTTTCAGAATTGCATGGTGCTGGTGCCCTGATTCAGTATATTCTCTATAATCCAGAGGATGTGCGATGGTATGAAACTCTGTGTGATGAGGGTATCCTTCCCGGGGAAAAACATCTGCTTCTTTTCGTAATGGGACGGTACCACCAGCAAACCGCAGAAGAAAACTATGATCTTCATCCCTATGTTTCAGCGCTTAAGCGAAATAGCCCCTGGATGGCGTGTGGGTTTGGCAGGAGTGAACATGGTATTATGGCTCAGGCTGTAAAACTTGGCGGCCATGCCAGGGTGGGCTTTGAAAATAACCAGCAGCTACCTGACGGATCGATTGCTCCGGATAACGCTGCTCTTGTACAGCTCACTTCAGAAATCGCTCGTTTAGCTGGACGATTGGTGGCTGATAGAGTCTTTGCAGAGACATTGTATGAATCGTAACACATAAATTTAACAACTATATGAGGTCGGGATGAGTGGGAAAGCCTTTCAGGATCAATATTCTGAAGATTATGCAAACTGTTACGGTTGTGGTCGAAACAACGAACATGGACTGCATCTAAAAAGCTACTGGGATGGGGACGAAAGTGTTTGTCGCTATACTCCCGAACTTAAATATTCCGGTGGGTTCCCTAACTTTGTCTATGGTGGAATGATTGCTTCCCTGATGGATTGTCACGGTGCAGGAACAGCTGCAGCAGCAAAGGCGAAGGAAAGCGGGCAACCTATATCCCGTTTCGTTACTGCTTCAATTAAAATTGACTATCAAAAACCCACCCCTCTTGGCGTGGAACTGGAGGTGCGGGGCAAGGTTGTTGAAATTAAGGGACGTAAGGTGATTGTTGATTTGCAACTTCTTGCAGAGAATACTGTCCGCGCAACCGGAACAGTAGTTATGGTAGAAATACCAGAAAAATAATCGTTGGACCATTGGATTAGCCCAAAAGTTTCGTGAAAGATTTGGGTTAGGTGTTCCGGTCAGGGGGTACCCGGAAAGCTATCTCCTCACTGATGCCAAATTGCTCAATAAGTAGTTTGAGCCTCTTCTCGTGGGTCAATGTGGTTTTGATTATTTCACTGGAAGCAAGGAAATTGAAAGCAGTTCCGTCCGATATCCCCATAACGATTTCTTCACTGTTGAGCCGTATATACAGGCTGTCATTAAAAGGGGATCGTTTGCGGCTTTCTTCGTTGAGTTGGCGGAAAGAGTCTCTTGAAATGGAAAAGTTTCCAATTCTGCAGTCGCAACCATCCAACATATGCAGGGGGCGCCAGTGGATGAGCCATTTCTCTTCATGGGGCGAGCATTTGAGCCCCCAGGCTGGATGGTTAATGCTCGAAGTTTTTCCGGGGATGAGCTGTAAAGGTTGGTTGTGTAACATCGATGCATCAACAAGAAATTGATTGGTATCGAACTGTACTGCAACGGTGCCGTGGTCAGGCTGTTGGTTTGAGCCGATTTCCATGGTTGCTGTAGCCAGGCAACAGGAAAAACCAAGGCTGTCCAGCAGGGCGTGCAGGGCAGCATTCCCGGCCCAGCAGGTGCCGCCGACACCATAGTCCAACCACCCTTGGAAAAACTCCGTGTCGTCATGTCCCGGAAGGGGATGAGCTGAATTTGCTGCCAGATGGATTCTTTTGCGGATGTTGTCAAAGGGAACCTTGCTGCACCACGCCTTGTAGAGCCCGCTTAGTCCTGGAAGGTCAATTGCTGGGGGCTTTGAAAATCCAAGTTTTATAAGAATCTGCTCTATAAGTTCTGGGGATAATGATACTTTTTTCTGGGCCATCCGCTACGGTCTCCGGTTGAAGTGAAGGTTTTCAGGCAAAGTATAGCACTGATAAGTAAGGCGAGTAAATACGGATTTTGAAAAATATTTTCATTGGTGCTCTTCCTTTTTACCGGGGTAGATACGTTCGTTGTTGTTTGAGGAGTGAGAGGCTGCATGAAAGATGAAAAAAGAACATCCTATCGCATTTTAGGTGTTGTTGCCGGATGTGGTGGGGGTGACTGGCCACCACTACTGGCTCTTATGATCGCACTACAACAACGTGGGCATAAATTGCGTGTGGTGTGTGATAAAGGGACTGTTGAGGCTGTGACGAGTTCAGGGCTGACAGCCATCTGCCTGCCAGATGAACTTGACCTGGAAAATCTCTTTGAAGCAGCCATTTCGATGCTGCTCTCCCAAAAAACGCAGTCTTTTCAAACCATCCATAGCCCATTTAAAATATGGGGAGAATTCTGTGTCGATTTTGTTAAAAAGTCTCTTGCAGCCTGGGCCCCATCTGTTGTGATTACGTCCCTTTTTGGTATTAGCCTTGGCGAGATATTGACCACGGAATATAGGGCTCTACGCTGTTTTCTCAATCCATCTTTTTATTTTGGCCACTCTCTTCATCATCTGCGAGATGCCGATTTTTCAAAAGTTGGCGGGCAGATGTATAAACACTGGCTGTTGCCACATGTAAAAACGGCCGACCTGGTTCTACATGCAACGGATCGACAGTTTGATATCTGTGCAGGAGAACTCCCTGGCCATCATAAATATGTTGGACCTATGTTTTGGGAAATATCAGGAAACGAGCAGGAGTTGTTGAACAGCTCCGGGCCGCCATGGGTCCTTATTACGCTGAGTACCAGCCCCCAGCCCGGGGATATGGATATTGTACGTGCAGCATTAAAACCCCTTGAGCAAATGAATGTTTGTGTACTGGTGACTCTGGCCCCGTCCCATGGAAAAGACGAACTTGGTCGTGTACCAGCAAATGTCCATGTGACAGGCTATCTCGCCCACAGTAAAATTCTCCCCCTTTGTTGTATGGTTATAAGCCATGCTGGCCATGGAATTGTGATGAAAGCAATGATGTACGGTGTTCCCATGGTGCTTGTTCCTTGGGGCAGGGATCAGCCAGGAGTTGCCGTTCGTGCCAGGCGGATGGGTGTTGCTACTGTTGTTCCAAGGGAGGAGTGCGGCGTCACGGCTTTGACAGATGCTATTAGAAAAATCCGAACTGTGCCAGAATATCAGGAACACTCCCGGCTCGTGTCGAGTCAGCTTAAAAAAACAAATGGAGTAGAAAGGGGAGTAGGGTATCTGGAACAGCTTTTACGGAAAAATTTTTCTCTGCATTGAAGTCTGGATCGAAGTCTACGCTTATCTGCCTCTAAAAACATGCGGGAATGACAGCAGCGGTGGCCGACTTCGTCATGTCCGAGGTAGTTATCGGGAGATAAGCGTAGACTTCGATCCAGAAAATATATTTACAGGTACAAACACGCCAAAGTTTACAAATTGAGCCTGATAAAATTATAGGCAAAGTTTAGATCGTGTCCGGTTTTCTTCCTCCTTGGAGGACCCTAAGTGGTTTTACCCGAATTCTCGGACAAGCTCCTAGGAAGATGCATATGGATTTCATGTTTTTTCAATTGGCTGTTATGGAGGGTTGGCAAGAGTTCTACGGGGTTAGTTTGGAGTAGCTTGATATAGACAATAATATCTTCAATAGAAATTTCCATCAAGAAACTGAAGTTTGAGGAAGGAAGACACAAATGAGGGAGCCATTCTCTAGAAGATTCATTTTGGCTATATATAATTTAATATGTTAATTTGTAATTAATTTTTCGATTGCAGTTTACCGCAGTTTGTTTTAGGATTCTGAGCAGATAATGACGTATAAACAGAAGCATCCACGAGTAACTTAGCCCCGTCTTACCACCAAGCAGGAGGTCGCTATGTCACTATATCAATATAAGTTTCAAATTCTTGCCATTCTCTCGGATAATTTACGCAACACACGGCCCCAACTTGTTCCCACCGCAACTATTGCCGGGAAAACGGGTATGCAGTTGCGCAAACTCCAGCAGATTTTAAAAACCATGGATGGTATGGGCATTATCCAAACCGACTCAGACTTGCAATACAATCTTATCACCCGCAAAGGGTTGGACTCTCTAGGGAAACACTGAAAGTATGTTTCTACATCCTTTCAGCACATAGCCATAATCAGGAAATTGGCATACGCGACAGAAACTGTGGTTCCACGTCTACCTCTTCAATACATGGCCTTGCATGAATACATCTACTCAACACACTTATGATCATTATGTTAAGGCGCTGATGGATATCAGCCAGGCAATCACTTCTGATGTTTTTTTAGAGGATTTGTTTAAACTGATTGTAATGGTAACTGCCAAAGTCACAGGAGTTGAGATATGTTCGCTGTGGCTTGTGGATGAAAACGAAAATCCTCCCCTCATCAAGTTAAGGGCCACCCAATCCTTTGAGCCGGAATATGTGAAAGACAGGGCGTTGCGACTACATGAAGGCGTAGTAGGGTATGTGCTTTCCACCCAGCGTCCCTACGTGATTGATGATGTGAAAAATAATGACAGATTCAAGGAAAAAGAGATGGCCAACAGCCTGGGGCTGGTCTCAATGGTGAGTATTCCCCTGCAAGGCAAGGAAGAGAAAGTTATAGGTGTACTTAATTGCTTTACCAGTCAGCCCCATAAATTCTCTGAAACAGATATCAACATGCTCAGTGCAGTTGCGAGTCAGGCTGCAGTTGCCATCCACAACACTGAACTTATTGTAAAAACAAGGGTTATTGAACAGGAACTCCAGACCAGAAAACAGATCGAAAGGGGAAAAGAGATTCTTATGGACCGTCGCCGGTTGAACGGCGAAGAAGCATATCGCTGGATTCAGAAACGGAGTATGGATACCCGTAAATCCATGCTGGAAATTGCTGAAGCTCTGATTTTGTCGGAAGATTTATAATCCTTTATCCACATTTAGTTTAATTATTTTCCATATATAGTGCACATGCCTATTCTCTGGTAGATTTTCTCTTGACAACACAATTAAGTACAGCTACATTGGTTGCTCACATGTTATTGAAAGTTGCACAAAGGCGTGTAGCTTAATAGTACCATTGAGACAACGGTGTCTGATTCCTCTATTCTGAGGACAGATGCCTTTTTTTTTGCCCGCACACAACTTCGCGTTTGGCCTCTGTTCCCAGGAAACCTCCATTTTTAACAGGAGGTTGTTATATATTGAAAAGGCGGAATGTGTTGCTAATTCAGTCGAATAGCTCACTTTTGCACCCATCATTACTCCACCTGTATTGGCTCAAGAAAATAATTATTTCATTTAACCAGAAAAGGAGACGAACAAATGATTCAATGGCCCAAAAATAATGATGCTCTCGGTACCGTGAACAGAGGTAATCCCTGTGAATCCGGATTATGCACACTTTGTAGTTCTGACTGTAAAGGTAAGTGTGAGACCTGGATGTCTTCCTTGAGGGGCCGTAAAATGCTCTATCCAAGAAAATTCGGTAAAATTACTTCTGGGTCAAGCAATGTAACCTCTCTTGGCCTCGGATATCATGCTCTGAGAATCCAGGGATATGCTTATGGGTCCAGCGGGTTAAGTGAGGGAATGACCAAAGATCCCGACGACTGCGTCTTCCCCAACGCCAATACCGAAACGGTTTTCGGCAATGAGGTTAAAGTGAAATGCCGTGTGCCCATTATGACCGGAGCCCTGGGTTCAACTTTTATCGCTACCAAGTATTGGAATTCTTTTGCAACCGGTGCAGCTATCTGTGGATTTCCCATAGTTATTGGTGAGAATGTTGTTGGTGTTGATAAGGAATCGCAATTGGGTGGTGGAAAAATAACCTCAGCACCTGAGTTGGATAGACGAATCGATATATTTAAGCGTTATGATGATGGGCATGGAGCTATTTTCGTTCAACTCAACGTTGAGGATACCAGAAATGGCGTTGCTGAATATGTCATCGACAAATATGGAGATGACGTAATTATTGAGCTCAAGTGGGGGCAGGGCGCCAAGGTTATCGGAGGAGAAATCCAGGTCACATCACTAGAATATGCAATTTTTCTCAAAGAGCGAGGTTATGTTGTCGATCCAGATCCGACAGACCCAGGCGTGCAGGCCGCCTTTGAGCGTCGTGCAATTACCGCCTTTGCCAGGCATAGCAGGCTTGGGGCTACCGATTTGGATACCGTAGGGCAAGTTCGTCAGTCCTTTATGGAATCAGTGGATTATTTGAGAAGCATAGGTTTTAAGAGAATATCTTTGAAAACAGGGGCTTATGGTATGGAAGCCTTGGCCATGGCTATTCGATATTCTGCAGATGCCAAACTTGATCTACTGACCATTGACGGTGCTGGGGGCGGCACCGGTATGAGTCCATGGAATATGATGGAACACTGGGGGGTTCCCTCCCTGGCCCTGCATGCCAAGGCCTATGATTACTGTAAGATTCTTGATGATAAAGGTATCAAGGTTCCGGATATCTCTTTTGCTGGTGGTTTTGCCCGTGAGGATCATATTTTTAAGGCTTTGGCTTTAGGTGCACCCTACACAAAACTGGTGTGTATGGGTCGTGCACCGATGATTCCAGGATATCTGGGCAGCAACATTGAAGGAACCTTTTATCCCGAGAGAAGAACGGAAATAAGTGGGAACTGGGATGAACTACCGCAAACCGTTAAAAGCTTTGGCAAGTACCCAGAAGAAATTTTCTCGGCTTGGGAGGCCGTAAAACAAAAAGTTGGCGCTGATGAAATGAAGAATGTACCTTTTGGTGCAGTGGCCATAGCAGGCTATGTTGATAAGCTCTCTTGCGGCCTGCAGCAGTTGATGGCTGGTGTGCGGAAATTCAATTTATCAGAGATTACAAGGGATGAATTGTTTAGTGCCAACCGTGAGACAGAAAGCGAAACCAGCATTCCGTTCATGACGGAAGCTCAAAAAGAATCGGCTGAGGCAATTCTCAAAGGATAATCTCAGGTTAAGATGTTATAAAGGGCACATCGAGATACTTTCTCGATGTGCCAGTTTTTACGAGTCCATCATTCGTTGAACATCAGCCAGAGAAGTTCAGCGGTCTGTTCAGAGGTATTGCTCCAGCTTCCCGGAATATCTTTTTGCAGATAAATGGTATCTCCGGGGTTAACCTTGTATGACTGACTTTCGACTGTCATCTCCAATTGGCCTGAAACGAGATAACCCAATTCTTTTCCTTTATGGGCAAAAAAATGTCCGCCCAATTTTTTACCTGGTTGAATTCTTATGACTGTTGCTTCTGCCGGTGTATCGATGTCTGGCGGCAGCAATAATTCCGCTTCGGCATTGTCTTTGATAATTTTTGTCAGGGAGGTAACTGATCGGCTGTCTGCAGGATACACATAGACGTTTTGCTGAGCCCCATGTTCCTTGAATAAGGTGGCAACCTCTACAGAAAGACTCTCGGCAATGCGAAACAGGGCGGGAAGCGACGGATATATGAGATTCTTTTCCACCTGTGAGATCGTACTTGGGGTCACACCTGTAAGCGCAGCAAGCTTCTTTTGCGAAATACCACGCATAAGCCGAGTGGATTTTATTTTTGCCCCAAGATCAAACCTGGGCTTAAGCTGCCTCTGGCTCTCGAAAACTATATTTGATCCCTCGCAGAGATATTCATGGTGCTCATTGAGGAACTTGGAGTTCCGCTTTTCTGCCTTGAGAATCTTGAGCGTCGATTTTCCCCGGCGCACCGAAAGATCAATTGCAACCTGTGCTATCTTGTTGATGTTTGCTTTCAACCTGTTGGAGTGCGCTCCTTTCTCGATCAACCAATAAGCGATAGTGTCCAGCTCGTAGAGTCGCGGACAAGTCTTGCCATAAAAATCAATAACATGATCTTCCCCACCCCAGAGTGACTGCATGCCAGTGAGACTGTCCAGGATAAAATGCACGTCACCAGAGAGAGTGTTATGTAGACCGTATATGGCTTCGCCTACATGCTCCGGACTCGTCGGGTCGTTCACCTTGATAACTTTGTAAGGCCAGAGAGCTCCATTTTTTTCATAGAATTTATTGAAGACATCTGAGCGATCCCCTTTTCCGTTAGTAAAGCAATCGAGAATCGTCAGGTGCTGGCTTTCCGCCTGCGAGCCGAGAAAAGAGACCACATTTTTTGGCGAACGATCAAACGTCACATAGATTAGCGGCCTCTTCCGGACCAGTGTCTCTTTGATAAAGCTCAGACAAAATGCAGATGAGAAACTGCTGATGTCTTCATACCAGAGAACATTGTCACCGATATACAGATCCCCCATGAGCCGGTCCAGCTCAGGTATACCCGAGGAAACGCGTTTCTTTTTAGCACTGGTTATGGATACTTTGCTCAATGTATTTTGTTGTCAATGGAAAGCAGTGAAAAATTTCTATAACAAGAACACTAACCCGACAAGTCGGAAATTTTTTTTAGTATCGCTGGATAAGTGCCACGGAGGTTACTTTAAGTTCCTAATGTTAAAACACTCTCCAGCTTTCTTGTTTTTTATTGCTGCTTTTCTGGAGTAAGGCACTAAACTTATTCAGAAGGGGTAGTATTAGCCATAAGTTCCTATTAAGTCTAGCAAATCTGTAATAGTTTATCAAGGTCATTCTACGCTACGCCGACCTTTCAAATCGGAGACAGAGTGATTCTGCTGCGCTCCACATATCTTTTCATATTGCTTTGACAATATCTTCAATTATTATTAACTTTAATAGAGTTAATAAGGTTAATAATAGTGGAGAAGAGCTATGCCCCACATGCACTCTGTACAATTACCGGACGATATTTCAGCACGGTTGACAGCTTTAGCTAAAGCAACCAAAAGGACAAAAAGTTTCTTTCTTCGAGAAGCCATTGAACGATCTTTGGAAGATTTAGAAGATGTTTATATGGCTGAAACAGCTTATGAGGATTTTCTCAAAAGTGGTGAAAAAGCAATTCCTTTAGAGAAGGTGGAGAAAGATCTTGGCCTGGCAGATTAACTTCACCCCAAAAGCAAAAAAAGAATTGGCAAAATTGGATGCTTCCGAAGCTCGGATAATTCTAAAATTCCTTAAAGAACGAGTATCTCCAAATCCTGCCGCACTTGGCGGTCATCTCAAAGGGAGCTTAAGAGAATTCTGGAGATGGCGTGTGGGAAACTACAGGATTCTTGCTAAACTTGAAAATGACAAGTTGGTGGTTCTTGTTGTTCAGGTTGGGCATCGCAGAAAAATATATGGTGGCCATTGATCCCCTGCAGCCTCATTTTACAAGAGATCATGATCGATAATATATTCCTGTAGATCACAACAAGTCATTATTGAAACTACCCGACAAAACCCTTATTTGAATTTGACAGCAGGAGAATCATCCAGTTTCACTCGGATAGTTCAATGAGATCATACAGTACCTCCTCAAGCCCTATCCGGTTGTCTTCATTCACATCACCTAAGATATATACCGAACCGGAATTAATACCTGCAGCTCCATCATCAAGATCCGCTCCAATTACTACGCTGGCACCAAAGTAATCATTTGGCGCGGCATCTGATGCGGTGAACTTGGCAACCTTGTAATTTTCCTCTCCCTTCTCTGATCCGGGAAGACTGCAGTCTCTTCGACAAGATGGAATTACCTTGACTTGAAGAAGGAAAAGCAGCGAAAATTAATTATACCAGCTTGGCTGAACCAGGTAGGATCAGTCGCAACAATGACACCACTGCGCTGTTATGAAAAACAGGGTTTCGCTATGAACCATTGGGAGTGAAAGCCCATTTTCGGAAATAAACAACAGCATACTTTAAAAGGAGAAACTGTATGAAATCCAGTGAATACATCTCTCTTGAAGATACATTTGGTGCACAAAACTACAAGCCGCTCGACGTAGTCCTTGAAAGGGGCCAGGGAATCTGGGTCTGGGATGTTGAAGGTAACAAATACATGGACTGCCTCTCTGCCTACTCCGCAATCAATCAGGGCCACTGCAATCCAAAGATCATGGATGCGCTGGTCGGGCAGGCCCAAAAACTCACCCTCACCTCCCGCGCCTTTCGAAACGATCAGCTTGGCCCATTTTACAAAGAACTCTGCGAGCTGACCAATTCCCGCAAAGTCCTGCTCATGAATTCAGGTGCAGAGGCCGTTGAGACAGCGATCAAAGCGGTACGTAAATGGGGCTACATGGTAAAAGGTGTACCTGAAGACCGGGCTGAAATCATAGTCTGTCGTAACAACTTTCATGGAAGAACGGTCACAATAATCTCTTTCTCGACAGACCCTGGATCCTCGACCGGCTTCGGTCCCTTCACCCCCGGCTTTAAGGTAATTGAATTCGGTGATGCCGGAGATCTGGAAGCTGCCATTACCGACAAAACCGTGGCTTTTCTTGTGGAACCTATTCAGGGTGAAGCGGGTGTCATCATTCCCCCCGATGGATACCTGAGAGATATCCGAAATATATGTACCGATACAGGTATAACTCTGATCTTTGACGAGATACAGACCGGCCTGGGACGGACCGGCAAACTGCTCGCCGAAGAACACGAAAACGTCGAAGCGGATCTGACTCTTATTGGCAAGGCGCTCTCAGGCGGTTTCTACCCGGTTTCTGCAGTTCTCTCTAATGCTGAAGTTCTCGGCGTACTCAAGCCGGGTGAGCATGGTTCAACTTTCGGAGGTAACCCCCTCGCCTGCGCGGTAGGCCGAAGTGCACTCAAGGTCCTGGTCGAGGACGGCCTTATCCAAAACGCTGAAAAAATGGGTCTATATTTCAAGGAAGAACTCAAAAAGATGAACAATCCAAACATCAAAGAAGTACGAGGGCGCGGTCTGCTTATCGGCGTTGAATTTCATCCTGAAACAGAAGGTGCACGTCAATACTGCGAAAAACTAAAAAATGCGGGTCTGCTCTGCAAAGAAACCCACCATAATATAATCCGGTTCGCCCCGCCGCTCACCATTACAAAGGATGACATCGACTGGGCCTTGGCGAGGATCATTCCGATTTTAAGCAAATAGGGATATGACCAGAATAGGTGAACCAGGCAAACAGGGCGGCAGAAACAGGTGGGGATGAGCGGTTTGGAGGAAGAGATATGATCAAAAAAGTTATTATCATGGGTGCTGCAGGGAGGGACTTTCATAATTTCAATATCTATTTTCGGGATACAAGCGACTACAAGGTAGTCTGTTTTACCGCCACGCAAATCCCGGATATTGATGGACGAAGGTACCCGCCAGAACTCGCAGGTATACATTATCCTGATGGAATCCCAATATATTCAGATGAAAACCTGGTCGAACTGATTCGAGATAACTCCATTGACCTGGTGGTGTTTTCCTACTCCGATATATCCCACGTAGAGGTAATGCATAAGGTGTCTATAGTAACTGCAGCGGGTGCGGATTTCATGATCGCGGGTTCGCCGCACACCATGATCAAGTCGATAAAACCAGTGATTTCGGTATGCGCGGTGCGTACCGGTTGCGGTAAGTCGCATACGAGTCGCGAAATTGTGAGAATACTTCAGGGGATGGGTAAACGGGTAATTACAGTCCGTCACCCGATGGCCTATGGCAATCTTACCAGGCAGATCGTCCAGCGGTTTGCACAATATGAAGATTTTGCAACACACCAGTGTACCATTGAGGAGCGTGAGGAATACGAACCGGTGGTTGCCATGGGCGCGGTGGTCTATGCGGGTGTGGATTACGGCAGGATTCTCTCTGAAGTCGAAAAAGAAGCTGACATCATTGTCTGGGACGGCGGTAATAATGACACCCCGTTCTTTAGACCCGATCTGAATATTGTGGTTTTCGATCCACACAGGGCCGGCCATGAGCTCACATACCATCCCGGCGAAACCAATATGCGGATGTGCGATGTGGCGCTTATCAGTAAGGTTGACAGCGCGCTCCGGGAAAATATAGAGCAGGTTGTACACAATATTCGAACACACAATCCAAAGGCGCTGATCATCGAAGCGGGATCAGAAGTTACCGCAGAAAAATCTGAGACCATCAAAAATAAGCGTGTACTGGTAGTGGAAGATGGCCCGACGCTGACCCATGGTGAGATGAAATATGGGGCAGGTGTTATCGCGGCCAACCAGTTCGGGGCAGCTGAGGTAGTGGACCCACGCCCCTATCTTGTGGGGACACTGAAGGATATCTTTATACAGTATCCAAACATAGGTCCTCTATTGCCGGCCATCGGCTACAGTGATCGGCAGGTGAAGGATCTCCAGGCGACTATCAATGGAGTCGACTGTGATCTTGTGTTATCAGCGACACCCATCGATATCTCCAGGCTTTTTCATATTGGTAAACCAGTAGTGCGCATTCGCTATGGCTACAGGGATAAGTCTCAGCCGACCCTGACGGAGGTGATATGTTCACGATTTTCCTCGCCCGGATAAGCTGGCAGAAATTTTATATTCCAGGACAACCTCTTAGCTGTCTGTTCGCACAAACTCGTTGAGTATATTTTATATATCAAATGTACTCTTTAGCCCTGCAGTTGTTCTCTGCATTCAAGTAGAGAGGGGGTTATTTTTCAGTTAAACCTTAAATCTTTCAATAAGATGTTTTAATTCCTGGGAAAGGTTTCTTAACTGTTCGGCATCTCCTCTTACCTGAGTTGTTTCCTGAGAGATGGTTGTAACAGCACTGTTTACATCTGCGACTTCGGTTGTTATTTTTTGGGAAACTGAAGAGCTCTGGGCTACATTCCCGGAGACCTCTTCTATGCCGGCCCCAGCCTGCATGATATTGCTGGTAAGATCAGCCATGGTACCGCTCTGTTCTTCAAGTGCTACGGCAATTCCTGATACAATTTCATCAATTTCAGATATTATTTCTGAAATCTTTTTAATACCGGTTACTGTGATTTCCGTCGATGATTGAATACCTTCTATACGTTTTTTTATCTCACCTGTGGCATCTGCTGTTTGTTTGGCTAAATCCTTTATCTCATTGGCGACTACTGCAAAGCCCTTTCCCGCCTCACCTGCTCTGGCTGCCTCAATAGTCGCATTGAGTGCCAGAAGGTTTGTTTGATCTGAGATATCAGTTATGGTTTCGGTTACTTTTCCTATATCAATAGCAGCATGGCCAAGCTCATCGACTTTTTCTGATATGTCTGATGCTTCGGTAACCGCCATATTCGTAATGTTTTTGGCCTGTGATGTAGACTGCTGAATATCGCCAATAGTCGATTCTATTTCCTCAGTTGCAGTCGTCATTACCTGAACATTTGCCGATGCTTCTTCAGTAGCCGCAGAAACCGAGGCCATATTGCTGCTCATCTCTTCGACTGCAGCTGCGACATTTCTTACACGGTCGGCAGAGTCCGATGAATTTTGGTCAATTACCTGGGATATGCTAACGAGTTTATCCGATGACTGGTTAAGGTTTGTGCTACTTTTGCCAACATCAAGGACCAATGTGCGAACATTACTCATGAAAGCATGGAGATATGCTTTCAGTTCGGCAAATTCATCTTTCACAGCTGCTTGAAAAACAGCTTTACATTCAGAGCATGAAGAGTATTCGCCACTGATAATTTTAGGACATTGAACATTCTCCGCAGCGGAGCCCGCTTTTTCCCAGCAATAGCCTTCTTTATTGAACATGGAACAATCTTCTATTCCACATTGTCTAATGCTTGAGCAATTGACAGAGCGGACTCCTTCCATATTTACGTTGGTGTCGAGGTTTCCCCGACTTGCAGATTCTAAAAGCAGAGTGAATTCGTTGATAGGTTTAGCAATTAATCGGGAAAAAAGAATGTAGACATACAGTAAAATAAGAACAAGAGCTAACAGGCCTGCCCCCATGGTAAACAATGCATTTTTTTTGGCTATGGCGAGGATCGGACCTATATCTTTTGGAATTGCTAAAACACCTACACCATTACCAGAGTAATCTTTTACTGCAATGTAGGCAGTAAGTAGACTCTTTCCGTTTTTCTCAACCCTCTTGACGAAAATTTTGTCTGTATTAATTACGGACTTGAGAAAAGCATATTTCTTTTTTGGGATCGTGAGATTGTGTGTTTTCGCCTGGTATCTGAATCCGTTTCCATCGCGTACAATCAGAGAAAGATCTGTAAGAATCTCTTTTTTTATATCGATCAGCAACTCATCATTTAGTGGAGCCCCAAATTCAACAGACCCTGTGTGTTTTCTATCCAGGTAAAAAACGGGAACTACTGCCCTGGCGGACAAACCTGCAACCCCTTCCTCGATCCCTACTGCGTCAATTTGTTGCCCGTTTACCTGAACAACGGTTTTTCTAAAGCCGGATAAGTCATCCCCAAATTTTTCAGGCTTTTGCAATCGAAGAAATGAGATGGCCGGGGGTTTGTGAAAATGGAAAACGTTGAGGTCCATCAACTTACCCAACTTTTCAAACAGTGGCCCGGTTATATCCTGAAGTTCACTGCGGTTTTTAAATTGTAAGTTATCCTGTACACTTGGCATTGATGCAACCGAATGAGCTAACAGCTGCAACTCCCTGCCTTTTTGAGTAGTGATTCTTTCGAGTACTCTCTGTATAAGTGAGCGAAGCTCAAAATTCTGTTGTTTTAAAGTACCTTGCATCGTTGATCTGTAAGAAAGATACGTTGGAACAGCAATCATCAAAGTAAGTAAAACACCAAGTGCAACCAACAATTTATGCTTTATTTTCTGGGGAAGAAACTTCATCAACAACCCTCCTTGAAGGTAAAAAATAGACTCTGCTGCAAAATGCGATTTGTGTATATCTGGACAAGAACCATCTAACCCCGATAAACGGAAAATAAGTCGGGATAAATGCCACGAAGGTCTCACTACGTTCACTATCTACCGTTGTCTTAGTGCTACATTGTATTACATATCATATCGATATTTTTTGCAACCCAATCAAAAATCCCAGACGGGATCTGGGAAATTGGTGAGGAATGGCAACGGACTGTTAATACAAAAAATCACCCTGATTTTGCACATTATACGAGGCCACAATAGTTTTTACTGTGCTTTCTAATCGTAAAAAAATCTGCTATTGTCTCTCGCTAACGAAGATAGTTGCCTTGGAATCTGAAAGATACCTATGTGGGCACTAAAGAAAATTTTTCTTGATTGAGATTTATGCCCTACGATGAACTTCAAGCGATAATCATGCCTGATGGCTCACTCCAACTTGAGCGGGTGTCCGTCCCAGGCAGGATGAGTAAGCCGCAGAGTTTGCTGCAAAATACAATAGATGACCACTATTCTGAGCCTTCAGGTAGTTGGCTTCTTTTACTTGGTTTCAGTAACATTAAAATACCCCTCTCCTCGTCCCTCACATACTGGCGAAAATTTGCCGGTAGCTTTATCCATAAGCTGAGCCTTACCCCTGATATAGAAGAGCTTCGTGGTGAAATTGCAATTTCGCTTACAGATGATGAGATTGTTTCGCTGTTGGAGTCGGCACCATTAATGGCCGGAGGTGAGTATCTTGATCAGGATGTCCTTGTGGCAATGTGGGATGAGCTGCACCAGATTTTCAATCGGAAAATTACCGATTATGACGGGTCTATTGAAGAGTTTGTTAAGGAATATAGCCCTGATGTGCATCTGGTGGGGCGAATTTACTTCCACTTGGTAGAGAATAAAAATCACGAGGCACCTTTTGCATTTCTTGCCACATATTCCACCAGATTAAATGATGAAGGGGAGTCCAAACACCTGCCATTAAAATTTGCCCTCGAAGAATATGCCGGAGATAACAACAAGCTTCTAGAACTCCTTGTGACTGTAGATACCGCCGCACAAAAGAGTAAGCTGATGGCAGAGCTGCGGGAAAACGGTGAATTGTTTTGTCCACTGGCCTGGTCTGCCCACGAGGCGTTTGTGTTTTTGCGGGAGATTCCGCTGTATGAAGAGTCAGGCATTCTTTGCCGTATCCCTAACTGGTGGAAGAAAAAGTCGACTAGTATCAGCGTTAGTATCAATATCGGGGAGAAGATACCATCTCTGGTCGGTATGGATGCCCTGCTTGATTTTGCACCCCGCCTGATGATTGGCGATACAGAGATATCAGAGGCAGAGGCCCGTCGTCTGCTGCAGGAATCTGAAGGGCTTGCTTTTTTAAAGAACAAGTGGGTTGCTGTTGATCCGGAAAAACTCAAACAGACTCTGGATGCCTATGAAAAGGCCCGTGAGCTAAATGATGAAGAGGGTGTCACGCTTTTAGATGCCATGCGCCTCTCCATGAACCCGCAAAAACTCTTAGGCGCTGAGGATGCCGATGTTATATCAGGTGTTTCCCATGGAGACTGGCTGCAGTCAGTCTTTGACAAGCTCCACAGCCCCGAGGCGATAGGGCCAGTTACACCGGGTAAAACATTTAAGGCTAAACTCCGAAAATATCAGCAGGATGGTCTCAACTGGCTATTTTTCCTCCATAAATTAAAACTTGGGGCATGTTTGGCCGATGACATGGGCTTGGGCAAGACAGTGCAGGTACTGGCGTTTCTTAATGCGCTCAAAGCAGATAATTCCAAAACGGGCGCATCTGCTGGAGCTTCATTACTGATTATCCCTGCATCGCTTTTGGCAAATTGGGCCAGTGAAATAGAGTCATTTTACCCAACTCTTTCATATTGTGTGGCCCATCCGGATATGCATAAGCCGGCTAAGGTTCCTAAGTTGGCCGCAGAGCAACTGGACGCGCTTGACCTGGTAATAACAACCTACGGTTTGGCCCAGAGATACACCTGGATTCAGGACTATGCCTGGAATTACATCGTTCTTGATGAAGCGCAGGCCATCAAGAATCCGGGCACAAAGCAGACCAGGGCTGTGAAGAATCTGAAAGCCGAGAATAGAATTGTTATGACCGGTACCCCGGTTGAAAATAGATTATCTGATCTCTGGAGCCTCTTTGACTTTGTTAATCCGGGGTTGTTGGGTACATCAAAAGAGTTCGGGGGTTTTGCCAAAGGGCTGGGTGATGACCCGAATGGCTATGCAAATCTTCGAAAGGTCGTTAACCCGTTTATTCTCCGGCGCTTAAAAAGTGATAAATCGATTGTTGCTGATCTCCCCGATAAGGTGGAGGTGAAGACCTGGGCTTCGATGAGCAAGAGACAGACTGTGCTCTACGGCGAGGTTGTCGAAGGTATAAGAACAGCCATTGAAGAGGCGACAGGTATCCAACGAAAAGGGATCATCCTCTCCGCACTTATGAAATTCAAGCAGTTGTGTAACCATCCATCCCAGTATCTTGGCTCGGAACTGTTTGAGGAAAAAGAAAGTGGTAAATTTCAGCGATTGCGCGAAATCTGTGAAACAATCTACGAGAAGCGAGAACGGGTTCTTGTCTTCACGCAATTTAAGGAAATGACCGAGCCGTTATCTCAATTTCTGGCAACTATTTTCAAGCGGGAAGGTTTGGTTCTGCATGGTAGTGTTCCTGTTGGTAAACGAAAACAATTGATCGAACAGTTTCAGGGGTCTGAATATGTGCCGTTTTTTGTATTATCTCTCAAAGCGGGCGGTGTTGGCCTTAATCTTACTGCGGCCAACCATGTGATTCACTTTGATCGCTGGTGGAATCCGGCGGTTGAGAATCAGGCGACAGACCGGGCCTTTCGTATTGGCCAGAAAAAGAATGTTATGGTACATAAATTCTTGACCAAGGGAACCATTGAAGAAAAAATTGACCAGATGTTGACAGAGAAATCAAAACTCTCAAACCAGGTCGTAGCAGCATCCGGAGAAAGCTGGATAACAGAGATGGGCACAGATGAACTGCTTGATCTTTTCACCCTGAAACTATAATCCGTATTTGTTCATCTTATAAAAATAGGGGCAGACACTATGAGCTGGGGATATCCTAAATATGTTTCTGTAGCCCAAAAAAAGGCTAAGGCAGAGAGAAAACTCAAGCAACTCAAGAAAAAAATGCCGGACATTAAGCCGGTTGTTATAGAGGGCAAGACTCTGGCTCACACCTGGTGGGGCAAATCCTGGAATGAAAATCTTGAGCGATATGCCGACTATAAAAACCGTATCGGCAGGGGGAGAAGCTATGTCCGCCATGGAGCGGTCCTGGATTTGAAGATAAGCCCTGGAAAAGTTCGCGCCCTTGTGCATGGCTCTGATTCACAACCCTATGAAGTGGTCATCAGCATCAAAGCTCTTACTAAGTCCCGCTGGAAAGAAATTCAAACCCAGTGTGAAGGACAGTTGAAATCATTACAGGATCTGCTTGGCGGTAAGTTCCCAAAATCATTGGCCGAAACATTCTTTAACGAGAAAGAAGGGTTATTCCCAAGCCCGAAGACAATCAGCTTTGATTGCAGCTGTCCAGACTGGGCTTCAATGTGCAAACATGTTGCAGCAACCCTCTATGGCATAGGTGCCAGATTTGATGAAGACCCATCCCTGTTTTTCACTCTACGAGGTGTCGATACTGAAGATCTTATAGCGGGAGCGGTGGAAGATACAGCGGATAAACTCCTGGCCAAAGCTAAAAAGAAGAGCACCAACGCTCTTGATGATGCCAACCTCTCAGATATTTTTGGCATAGATATGGATATTCAGCCCAGCTTCAAGCAAAAGAACAAAGCAGTTCAACCTGTAGCCGCAACAAAAACGAAAAAAGCAAAATCCGCCCCCCAAAGTGACGCAGCTGGCAACCTCAAAAATAGCGGCGGGAAACAGAGTGGAAAGGGGACTGCCACAAGCCGTGTTGCCGAATTGATTGCTGCCAGTGTCACAGGAATAAGTATAGATAAACTGTTTGAAGAAACCGGCTACACCAAGACTAAACTCTATGGAATCGTGCATCAGTTAAAGAAACAGGGGAGGGTGAGAAGTAAGTCGCGCGGGGTGTATATATAATCTTGGTATTGGATTTCCGCTAAAAACATGCGGAAATGACAGCAGCGGTGGCCGACTTCGTCATGGCCGAGGTAGTTATCGGGCATGACGAAGACGTGGGTGTTAGGCAATGTGAAATGTTTCATGAGTTTTTCTTGTTTCTTATGACAGAAGTTCAGGAGTAAGGCACTAATATGCTTGAATTCCATATTTCAGCAACAGCCTTGGTAGAATGTCATCAAGGTTCTGAACATGTGCGTCTTTTAGCTCAATGAGATTAAAACCGTATTTTTCGTAAATGTCTTTCTTGGCCTTTTTTCGTTTCAGGTATTTTTTCTCATTTTCATAACCCCAATATTCAATGTACACTTTTCCGGTAGGTAAGTAGAAGTCACAGTAGACATCTTCTTCAACAGGTAATTTGCGTTCATATGCGTGTACAATTTCAGCCATGTAGAGCCAATTGTCTATAAGCATCTCCGCTTTGGATCGGACGAAGTGGCCATCTGTTGAACGATGTTTAGCTTCAAATTTCTCTCTAAAACCTTTTTCTTCGGATTTTTGTGCTTCTTGGACGGGGTCGGTAGAGATGGTTGCTCCACTTAATTGTTCTACAGAATTTTGCAGGAGCTTATTTTTAAGAATTGATTCAGGCCACCGAACGTAAGGGATACCAGATTTTTTGTCTTCATCTTGAACCCCACCCTGCCTAACTCCTTGAGGTGTAGTCAGCCAACCTTTTATTCCTTTGTAGACCCAGCCAAGTTCAGAAAGGAGAAAATTGATTTTATTTGCTGATATATCCAATAAATCTCACAATGTGGTGAAGTAATGGCGAGTTAATTTAGTGCCTTACTCCTGAACGCCTGGCAATAAAACAAGAAATTATGAAATCGATTTGAAATCATAAGCTTAGAGCTACCGGCAGATAGTGAACGGAGTGAGACCTTCGAGGCACTTATCCCGTTTATCGGGGTTAGGATATTATCGTTTTGAAGGTTATGTTGCAAGAGGTAACGGTACAAGACATTAATAGATGTATGAAATGTAGTGTTATTTCTGTGATTTTCAATTTTTGAGGGCCAGAAGGGCTACTTTTCCTGAAGTAGTGAATCTTTTTATCTCGGTTTGTAATTGCTAATCATTTACAATATGGAAGATCAAGAAAGTTGAAGAAGCTTAATCCAATCGCTTTTCACTATTCTTCATCCTCAGGGAATTTTCGGACAAGCCCCTAGAGGTGTCCAGACTAAAAGGAATAGGCGAGAAATATTACAACTCACTGAGAAGCTGGCTGCATGGGATATAAAACAACAACAGAAGATGAGCTGGCTTTTGTCCTTGAAGAGGGAGAAGGATACACCCTTGAGTTTAAAAGAACTGTTAACTCCGATCTGTCCAAAGAAATGATGGCCTTTGCCAATGCTTCTGGTGGGCGTATACTCATAGGCGTGGATGATAGTAATATTATTCATGGCTGCGATACCTCAAATAAAGCGCTCTCGCAAATAGAAAGTATTGCTTCTGCCTGTGATCCACCAGTGGCAATTCAGCTGGAAAAACTTCCACAACACAACATCCTGGTTATTCATATCCCAGAAGGTGTTAATAGACCCCATCGTTGCAATAAGGGCTTTTATTTACGTAATGGTGCCAGCTCACAAAAAATGTCCACTCAGGATATTACCGCTTTTATTCAGGCAGAAGGAAAGGTTCGATTTGACCAACTGATCCGAAGAGATCTTGATTGGCAGGAAGCGCTCGATCAAAACCGTCTCAACCACTTTCTACAACTCGCAAATATTACACCCAAGAATGATATCGCCAACCTCCTTACCAACTTAGGTGCTGGTGAGTATATAGATGAACAGTTTTTCCTTAACCAGACAGGCGTCCTCTTTTTTACCAAAGAACCAACCCTGCGCCTGTTTCATGTCAATGTTGTTTGCGCTCTTTTTAAAGGGACTTCCAAAGCCTATATCCTTGATCGCAAGGATCTTACTGGTAACATCGTAGAAAATGTGGAAGATGCTCTGATTTTTCTCAAAAAGCACCTACAAATGCGCTGGGAAATTACAGCAGAGAGTACACGCCGAAAAGAGATCCTGGAATTACCCGAGGTAGCTCTTCGTGAGGCAATAATCAATAGCGTTTGCCATAGAGATTACACCGAGGATGGTGCTAATGTCATGGTTGAAATATTTGATGACCGGGTTGAAATATATAATCCTGGTGGCTTACCCAAAGGCTTGCAGGAAAAAGACTTTGGTCGTCGGAGTGTCTGCCGTAACCCCATTATTGCCAGTTTACTTCTTCGTTGCGATTATATCGAAAAAATGGGTTCTGGAATTGAGCGCATTCATTCAGCCCTGGCAGAGGCCGACTGTCCAGAGGTGAAAATACACTATACCACCATGTTTACCATGGAGTTTCCGCGGCCAACGTTTATTAAGTCCCTGGATAATACGTCTACCCCCCATGATACCCCCCCATGATACCCCCCATGTTCAACAACTCCTTCAAGCTCTGAAAGGTGAAATGAATAGAGCAGAAATTATGAAATCCTTGAACTTGAAAGACAGAAAAAATTTTATTGGAAAGTATTTGCAGCCAGCATTACAACAGGGCTTTGTGGAGATGACCATCCCTGAAAAACCCAAGAGTAAGTTACAAAAATATAGATTGACCAGGGAAGGAACGCTGCATGTTGCAAAATAAGTCAAATTCTCTGAAGATAGCCGCGCGCAAGGTAAGTAGAGACCTCGTAAGTTTTGCATGTTACTCTCTTTTCACAACACGTAACATCAGTGGTTTAGAGAAAAACTGGACATTTCGATTCGTCATTCCGGCAGGCTTTTAGCCGGAATCCAAGCAATGGTGATGTTTCTGGATCCCGGCGAAAAGCCTGCCGGGATGACGTGGTATAAAAGAGTCCATTTTTTTCGAGGCAAAATTAAAGCTCATTTACGATGTCTGAAGTCCAGAAAATACCACCAGCTATTGAGAATGAATTCCCTGACGATAACGGAGTACTTTGTGA
>JAAELB010000456.1 GCA_024227155.1 Desulfobulbaceae bacterium | reverse complement strand
TGTTGCTTTATGAAATCCTAAATGCGCAAAAACTGATCCTGCACTTTTTAATATCTCATAATATTTTTTTGATTTTTCTTTCTGCTTATCTTTAGGCAAAATATTTTACTCCATAAAGTTATAATTAATGAATGCTAATTCATTAATACAACTATATTTATTTACAAATGTCAAGTTCTATTTATAGAAAAGCTATAAAGGCGTTTCTCTTGTTTTACAATTACTTAGCCAGACAACTGCATTATTAAAGGCAAACCTTAATCACATTTTTTCAAAACAAAGCTTATGAGGGAATATTCATTTTTTTAAGGTCTTCAGGTAAAATCACTGCCTGGGCAGCAATAACATCTTTTCCATTATAAGTCACTGATGGCGAACCATACAGACAATAACCCTCTTCAACAAACTTTGAAATTCTCTCACAAAAGCTTGAGTCATCCTTACCAGTGATCAAACGATATTTTAGTTTTTTATCCATTTTTTATTCTCTCTAAATATGAAAAGCTACTAATTCTTATTTCTGTTTGCTTTGATAGCCTGAATAAGTTTCATTATCAACTAAAAATTCATTCATTAATGGAGTAACTAAAGTGGATAGTACGAAAGACACAGATTATTATGCAGTTTTGTTAAAATAGTAACAGGGTAATTATTATTCAAAAATAATTTGTTATTTTAAGATAAAGTTTTGAAAAACTTTTTTCGTTTAGGTTTTAAATTTTTAAAATACAAAAAATTTAAAAGATGCTCTACAAAAGCCTTTCAAAACTTTATCAAACCAATCAGTCCGATTTGAGACATTATTACCACGCCACTACCATATCCGACAACATTTCATTTATGAATTTAGAATTGTTCGCACAACCGTTAATATTACCTAAACCTAAAAAGAAAGTTGTT
>JAAELB010000455.1 GCA_024227155.1 Desulfobulbaceae bacterium | reverse complement strand
CTCCAGCAGTGAAATGGAGAGCATACCAGCCGTTAAATCGGAACCAATAAACCCCGCAAGTGGTGGAATAATAGTGATCTCAGCCTGTGGATAAATGCTCCAGGCAGAAGCCCAGCCTGAAGTGTCTGGTAATAATAAGGTTATTGGAATCATCCAGTACTTCGGGTCAAGAAGAAGGTTAAAATTATTCCCCGTCAACAATGTTAACATCGCTGTATTGCCAACAAATACCAATCGGGTTATTTGCTTTAGGTGAAGACCGTCATGAACTGTTATATCCCATAGCATTTTTTTGCATGCTGCTATAACAATCTGCTGGATTTCATCTGCTATGCAAGCTGATTCAGATGCAACTGATAACCTGGTTAAGACATCTGTGCCAAATTTGATCTGGGGGTTTGGCCCATATCGTGTTGTGAGTAAATGACCGTTTGATAAATCATAAAGAGACAAACTGATAGAACTGGTTCCAAGGTCTACTGCCACACCGTAGGGATGGGTAATTTGTCCTGATGAGTAATAGTGCTCCCCCGCAAAGCCCAAAAGATCGTCAGGCTTTACCGTAATGGGATGATGCTTATCTCCGGGTATTGTCTTCCATTCTGATTTTGTAGTTTTATTTATAATTTCAATTTGCAGGTTGTCTTTTGGAAATACCTGACACGCAAGTCGTATGCCTTTGGCAATTTGATTTTCAGCGAGGAGCAAACGCTCATTTTCTGAGGGACCTGCTACTATGCCATCTTGTATACGCACTAAACACAAACCACAGGCACCGTTTAT
>JAAELB010000454.1 GCA_024227155.1 Desulfobulbaceae bacterium | reverse complement strand
TTTGAAATACCCCATAAAATTGAAAAAAAAGGGATTATATTTTTTAAGAAAAAAGTCGCTGTGATAACAGATGTAAAGTTAAACATTCGCCTAAAAGAACATGATATAAAAGGAGCTATATTGGATGAATAGTCCTGAAAAACCTATTTTATGGCACCCGGGTCTTTTCCTTCAACCCCAGCATTTTCAACAGAATGACAATTTTTTAAAATCTTTAATAACACCCCACAATAAATACCACACACCTTTTTTCTGGGGGTGTAATAAAATTTCAGTTCAAGATTCCTCTTTGACTCAGCGTGTTATTGAAATAGATAATTGCGAATTGATTTTTCAGGATGGAACCTGGGTACAATACCCTGGAAATGCATTTATTCAATCCAGATCCTTTGAAGATATATCTTTTGATGTTGAAGGAGATAAGCCTCTTGTTGTCTATATTGGAATAAAAAAGTGGGACAGTTACGATAAAAATGTTTCTTCAATTGAAGAAACAGATAGCCTCGATTCAGTTGGCACCAGATGTGTTTCCTATGTAGAACCCGAGGATATCAAAGATGTTCATGAAGGTGGCGATCCTGCAAAAATACGTAAGATGAACTATATTTTAAAAATTTTTTGGGATAATGAAATAGACAAATTTAATGATTATTTATTAATACCACTTTTTCAACTTGAACTTTTTGAAGAGAAAATCAATATTTCAAAACGATTTGTAGCACCTACTTTTGTTATGTCTGGATCAGATGTATTAATGCAGAT
>JAAELB010000453.1 GCA_024227155.1 Desulfobulbaceae bacterium | reverse complement strand
TTTTTGGAAGAGACACAGAGATAAGACAGGTTATAGATATATTTGCAAGACGAAGAAAGAATAACCCCATTGTTGTTGGCGAGGCAGGTGTTGGTAAAACAGCAATCATAGAAGGACTTGCCTTGAGAATAACAAAACAGGATGTGCCGGATTTTTTAAAAGATGTAAGCCTTATAAGTCTTGATATGGGTCTTTTACAAGCTGGCGCAAGTGTAAAAGGTGAGTTTGAGAACAGGCTTAAAAATGTAATAAACGAAGTAAAAGCATCAGAAAAACCCATAATCCTTTTTATTGACGAAGCCCATACCATGATAGGAGCCGGAGGTGCAGCAGGTGGAAGTGATGCTGCAAACCTTTTAAAACCTGCATTGGCAAGGGGAGAACTTAGAACCGTAGCTGCAACAACCTGGTCTGAGTATAAAAAGTATTTTGAAAAAGATGCAGCCCTTGCTAGAAGGTTCCAGGCAGTTTATCTTGATGAACCTTCAGAAAAGACAGCAACCCTGATCCTGCGTGGACTAAAACAAAAATATGAACAGGCCCATGGTGTAATAATTCGTGATGATGCAATAACAGCAGCCTCAAGCATGTCAGCAAGATATATTTCAGGGCGGTACCTGCCGGATAAGGCAATTGACCTTCTTGATACAAGCAGCGCAAGGGTAAAAGTTCTCTTAACTTCTAAACCTGCTGCAGTAGAAAATCTTGAAAGAAAACTCAATGCCCTTAATCGGGAACATAAGGCTTTAACCCGTGATAAAATCTATGATGTCAAGGTTGAGACAAAAAGAGTTAAGGCAATAGAAAAAGAGATAAAATCTCTTGAAAAAGAGCTTAAAAAAACAAAAGATAAATGGAAAAAAGAACAAGCGCTTGCAGCAGAATTGATTGATCTCAGGCAAGAATATTATCAAAGCTCTCTTGACAATGATAAGCCTGATCCTAAACTCAAAAAAAAGCTCGCTTCCAAAAAAGCTCAACTTGCAAAAATCCAGGATAAAGAAACTT
>JAAELB010000452.1 GCA_024227155.1 Desulfobulbaceae bacterium | reverse complement strand
ACGTATTGTGGTCGGACGTCGTGGGAGACATGTTGGAGGACGTCGGAGAGGCCTGCGGTATTGATGTCGCGCACCAACCCCTTCATTTTATGGTCGTGGTCCTCTATCAATTGTCGTTTCTCCTCGTCGTGGTTCCGTACCATACGTGTGTACTGCTCCAAAGCATCTGCTTTCTGTGCATCCCGTTCAGAGGCTTGTTTGTCTTTGGCAATGCGCTCTAAATCTGTCTGTAACCTAGGGTCGATGCCCTGGTCGTCACTCAGATAATCCATGATTCTCACACTCTTGCGTACTCGACCTGTGTGTTGGTTCATGTACTGACTGTGTACTGTGTGTACACAAGATCAATGTTCAACGTGTAGTAGCAGTATCTCCAGCTAACTGTGTAGCGTATTCACTGTAGTTGCCTGTACCTGCGTACTTGTTGCGATGAATCCTATACAGGGGATGTACTGATGTCAGGTCTTGACCTGTACATGTGTAGTACTGTTGAGTAGCCCACCGTGTGATGCTCCTTTCCAGGCTCGT
>JAAELB010000451.1 GCA_024227155.1 Desulfobulbaceae bacterium | reverse complement strand
TGACCGGGGCGTTGTCATTAACATCACCAACAGTCACCGTAATGGTTTGCTCTGCTGAAGTATTGACAACATCATTAACCGTTACCTTTATCGTGTGTGATGTTGAGGCAGCATAATCAAGCGATTTTCCTGATTGTAGAGAAATTATCCCACTATTATCTACCTCAAATAGATTGTCGGTGTCTTCTGTTATGGTGTAAATCGTTGTTCCGTTAGTTGTATCTGCATCGGTGAAAGTAATGGTATGCAGAGTAGTTGTATCTGCTACATCTTCAATAGCACTGAAGGTATTGGATGAGGTGATGACCGGGGCTGTGTCGTTAAGATCATTAATGGTGATGGTGACTGTTTCATCATAGGTTAAGTTTCCTATTCCATCATCTGTGGTTCTAATACACACTTCATAAGTTCCATCAGCGCCATTGTCTGTTGGGGTTTCGTAATCAAAAACGGCGTTTGTTTGAAGGTTGGATCCACTGATTTGGAAGAGTGCGTCATCGGCTCCTGCAGTAGTACAGGCTAGAGAGTAGGTATGTGAATCTGCAATATAATCTGGATCTGTGGTTGTTAATATTCCTATGGCTGTTGCTGTTGTTTGGTTTTCGTCTACTGTATCTGAGTTTGCTGCGTCTATCTGGATATCCGTTGGATGCCTATTTGGCGCTGGGGCAATAAGTGTAATTTCATGCTTCTCTGAGTTCTGTCTAAAATCGGGTAATCCTACAGGTGTTGCATAAGTAAAGAAGTCAAAACTATCTCCAACAGTTCCATCAGCATAAACCCAAAAAGTTTCTGTATGTGTTTCTCCTGCACTTAAATTTACGGTGACAGGGTTTGCAGGTTTGTCAGTGTAAAATGGTTGGGTTGGTGTTGTTGGGATGATGCCTTTTCCTGTAGTGCTTCTGTAATAGGAAAAAGCAGTATTTTCCCATGATTGAAACTCTATATCAATATAAATATCATCGGTAATCAGATGTATACACATTGGAGATCCTACTGCTGCAGGTGGGAACCAACCACCACCAACTACGTCCCCCCAATACCCATAGCTGTGCACCGTTGGATCAGCTCCACAAGCGCCATTATACCATTCGGTATCAGCAGGAGAATCAAACCAGTTAAAAGAAACCTCACTAACGCTGTTATGAATCCCAAAATCGGAATCTGCTCTCGCTATACATACATTATCTGTAATACAGTCTTCTTCACCTCCAAACTCTGTTCGCTCAAAAAAGAAATCTCCGATAGGATCAAGTGTTAGCTCAATTTCCCCACAATCATCGGTAGAATCACAAGTTACCTCTGTTGTTATAGGGAACCAGCCTTCGTTATTAACATCTATATCTGTTGTAGGGTCAGTAAGAACAACATTAAGAAAAGTTCCTTCAATGGCAACACTATCCAGCTCAACCTTTTGGGTTCCATTTGAGTTCAAATATGCTCTCCAGGTGAAGCTTCCTCCATCTGTGTCGAGGGTGCTAATGTTGATATCGATATCAGCAGCTGATGAAGTTTCCGTACCATCTGTTTGAGTTGTTGTTGTCCAGGCTGCTTCGTTCCAGTAGTTCCATGTTGCTCCTGCGTCTGTTGAGACTTGGTAAGAAATGGTTCCTTCGTTGTTTGTCCCTGATATTTCTATAAAGGAAGAAAGTGTCGAAGCAAAAACATGTCCGGTGTTTGGGGTTACATATGGTTTATTTTTTGAATATATTTCTGAATTATGAGGAGATCTTAGAATTGTTAAACCATTGCTACCGTTCATTGCATAGATTAAATCACCATCATCTGAAATAACCCCAGATATTGTAGCATCAAATTCACCAACTAACACAGGTGCTGCCGGTGTAGTTATATCTATAATTTCGAGCGTTCTGCCTCCATTTGCCAAGTAAACTTTCGTGCCATCTGCAGAAAGAGCAACACTCTGCCCTGATCCTCTATCATGAGCACCAATCAACACTGGTAATGCCGGATTGGAAACATCAATAATTGCTAGCCCATCACCTGAACTAGCGGCGTAAATAGTATTATCATCAGCTGAAAGTACAACATCGATGATAAAGTTGGGAAGTGGTACAGAGCCAATCAACGCAGATGATGCAGGGGTTGAAATATCAAAAATTCTAAGTCCACTACCATCACCGATGAATAAGTAATTTTCATCACTTGAGAGTACTGATTGTTGAAAACTATTGGTTAAAGAATTTGAATATATTAATGATGGACTAGAAGGAGTTGAAACATCTAAAATCACTAAACCTCCTGACCCTGACGTGCCCCCAAATAAAACATAAGCAGTATTATTATCAGCCGAGAGTGTTACAGACCGAGCAACTCCTGAAGTAGTGTATTGGGTAATAAAAGTGGGAGTAGCTGGATTGGAAATATCTACAATGACTAATCCACCAGTATTCCCAGCTAGATAAGCAATGCTTTGATCACTTGAAACAGCCACTCGATGACATGGTGCAGAATAAGAGCCTATAATGGCAGGTGATGACAAATCTGTAATATCAATAATCTGTAGGCTGGAGGCATCCGCAACATATATTGTGCTTCCGTCAGTAGATATATCCGCATGATATGCACTACCAGGTGTGTCAATAGCGCTAATAAATTCCAAAAAAGTACCTTCTTTCAAAGAAGCTATTGAACTGCTAACATCTACCTCCCTTGAATCAGAAACAGTATAGTCTGATGGATCATCCAAATCCCAACTAAAAGCCGCAAAAGCTTGATTGGTAAAGATAAATAAGCTGAAACTTAATAATATGTATTTTAGGTACTTTTTCGAGATATTCATTTAGATGAATGATTGAGGAAGTTAGAGTAATTTTATAAATAGCTACCAATCCCGACAAGGCACTTATCAGGCTTTGCGTGTTAGTTTTTTACTTATTGTTCCAAACCGTCCTACTGTAGCGAAATATTATCTGAAGATAAAGAAAATTATGGTTCTTATGAAGTGGTAAGCCAACCCTTTGTTAGTCATTGGTTCTAGTTGTCTTCGAGGCAACTAGAACCAATGAGTAACAAATGACTGCTCAGGTGGCAAAACCACTGAGCTCTGACCTTGCCCTGAGGGCGAGGTTTTCTCTGTTGGAATAAAACGATCTTAGATATCTTAGAAGAAATGCGACCCCAAAAGGTGCGGTAAATTTGTTCTAAAATCTATGTGCTTGAATGAGTCTGTTGATTTAATGGATGTATCGGAGGAGGGGGAGAATTTAGCATTTGAGCACGCGAATCAGATTGTTGCAGTACTTTCAATTCATAAAAGAGCCCTGGCTATTGGCGGGGGTGCTGGATATGATGGTTATCCCGCATATTTCATGAAATATTCGGGATAACGATCTTTTGGAAAGAAACTACTTGTCACCATCAACTACCACCGCCCACCTGTCTACAGAAAATCTTTAAGATACATATAATCAGGGGTGAGTTGACCATTCAACAGGATTACAGCTTTTTTCATCTCTTCTGGCAACTGGAGATCCTCAAAGCCAACACCGTAGTCAGCAGAAGCGAGGGCTACCGCATATTTTTTCAGTTCATCGGAAAAAGCGGAGGAAGATTCACGAGGGAATTCACAGGGGAGATTATCAATTGCCATGACTGTGACACCTCCTTCACAAATTCCATCTTGAAATGTATCTTCCTTAGTAAAATATGTATAGCACGCCTTATCTGGCATCGTCGACTTTTTCGTTATCTCAATAGCTCCCTCAATATCACAACTGATGTCTCCGATAACCTGTAACCCCTTTTCGGCAGATTGACCAAGACTCGACTTCAAGTTCTCGCGGGTAATAAATCTGGGATAATCTTCAGTCCAGTAGACACAATTGAGAAGAATTTGAGGCTGGGGAAGATAACGCTGAAATATTGCTTCATAGTTTTCGGGATGCTGATAATAATCCTGAAGATCAAATTCACCCTGGAGCGGTTTCACCAGATCTTTCTCTTTGAAAACGATCCTGTAGATATAAGAGTTATCCAACTCTTCCTGGGCAAGTCCTTTGGCCAGTTGATCTGGGCTAAGATCTTTTATGGGGAGAAGGTCAAGGATGTGTTGCACCCCTTTCGCAACATTTCCATACCCGGAAATGCCAATGGTTAGAGGATGAAGTTCAGGCGGAATTCCATTTTTTGATATGTCCTCGCCAATTTTCTTTATGTCGGCTTCAGCCTCGGTAATCGTGCTGTAATGGTACGCCTGTTTCAAATCCTGAAAAGGAGTTTTTATGCTTTGAAGTTCCTTTTTTCGGGCAAAGGCAACGAGAGTCTCTATTGTGCCGGCCATCCCGGCAAAGGGACTGAAGGTAATGATGCGGGCGTCTTGCTCACTACTCATCTTTTCATAGTCAACCAGATTACAACCAAGCTCCATCAATCGCTTTAACAGCCCCATGTTATATTCCTGCCCCTTAATAGTATGGGAAAAGAACACATATGTTTTTTTAGGTTTTAAAAGCTTAACTGGAATCTCTTTAACGGCAAAAACCACATCGGCATGATCCAGGCTTTCATTAATCTCAGCACCGGCCTGTCGATATTCCTCGTCTTGGAAAACTCTGATTTCTGAGGGTTGGACAATAATATCCAGGTTATTTGCCTGGATTAGCTCTCTCACAGCATCCGGGATTATGGGAACTCTTTTTTCCCACTCATTCTTGTCTTCTCTTCGTATTCCGATACACTTTTTCATAGTATTCCTGATGTTTTTGTCAATTATTTAGCTTATTCCATGACCTCAATTTTATGATCAACCTGCATGCCACGGGCCTCGATTTCTTTCATAAATTCATGGGGAGGAACATGATGTACAGGAGAGAGAACACCAGGTTCTGTAATTTTCCCTGAAAGAATCATTTGTGCAGCAATACTGCAGGTGAATCCGACGGTGCGGTTCATGGCAAATAATCCTGTTTCAGTGTCCCGGTAATCAACGAGATCATACGTTACTTTTACTTTTTTGTTATCTTTTAGACCCCAGGCCTCCACTCGCAGCAGTGCAACGTCTCTTTCTTTATTGCCAAACTGGAGCCTCGGAGTTAAGCATTTTGAAAGAAAGGCCCGTGGAGAGACCTTAACGCCATCTACTGTAACCGGTTTTTCCTCCAACAGCCCCAATCCCACCATGGTACGCCAAAATTGTGAATGACCAGTCCATCGTAAGGCGTAGCGGCCCATATCCTGTAAATCACTGCCCAAACCGAAAATCTTGATATATCGCAAGGCATCTCCATTGGGGTACGCTTCTACCTTTCCCACTCCATCAAATTCAATTTCATGGAAATTTTCTTCTTTAAACAAGTCAGTGCCGGGGACAGAAAAGCGTTTGCCCCTTTTCATCATTTCCCCCTGACGAACGTATACATCAAGTACCCGGTCAAAAACCCAGGAAATTTTATATCTGATAGGGCTCGTATCTGCACATTCTGGAGCAGGAATTCCACCTCCGTATGAATTAAGGCCGTGTACCACATCTAATTCGTCTACTGCTAAACGGCCCATGACCAGATCAATACCAGGATCAAGCCCCATTTCCGGTAGAATGATATTATTACTCTTGACAGCAGAATCATGTAACTGCGCAAGATCATAGGTGTAATTAGAACTAACGAAAGGGATTCCCGCCTTCAGTGTAGCTCGAGCAACAGTAAGAGCGAGAGCAATGGGCAGCATGCAGATAACTACGTCAACTTGAGCAGCTATAAATTCATCAGCTAGATTTTTAGTTTCAGAGACATTAAGCCTGAGGGTTGACGTCTTGTTGTATTTTCTCGTACTTAGAAACCTGTTGGCTTCAGCTAAACTTTCTTCTGTTGGAAAAAGATCTGCAGCAACGATCTTTTTAATGATATCACTTGATTCAAGATCATGTATGGTAGCTTTTCCTTGCTGACCCATACCCAGAACAATTGCTTTCATTACGATTTCCTTTTGAAGGTGATATAAAAAAAATAAGCCCTAACGGATATTCCAACCTACTAATAACTTGAAATATTCAGCTTTACCAAGGATTACTTTTCTTTTGCCCGAAACTTTGTTAAAACATAGATAATTCACTGCAAATTATAAGATATCAAAACGTCCTAGCACAGCAATTGGGACTGTAAGTTCTAACCTTCAACGGGGGGCCAGGCAAAGTATCTGGGCAACCTTCCCCCCTTTAGTTGTAAACTTGTGCGGAGGCAACTTCCGTCATTTTAATTTAACCTTTTAGGAGATATATGATGAAAAAAATGAGCTATAAAATCTTTATTACCGCCATGGTTCTGGGTGGATTGTTGATTTTACCTCTTCAGGCAGCCGCTGCTCAATCGACACTGGATACTGCAAAAGAGAGAGGATTTGTCAATTGTATTATTGGCAATTCCTTTGTTGGATTTTACACAGTAGATGAAAAGGGCGATTGGTCCGGAATGGACATAGATATCTGTAGAGGAGTAGCTGCCGCCGTCTTTGGAGATAAAAGTAAGGTAAAGTTCAATTCAGTACAGTGGGCTCAAAGTTTTACCTCAATCAAGAGTGGTGCCGGTGATCTCCTTTCCAAAGGCATGACCTGGACTCTTTCCAGGGATACAGCACAAGGACTCGATTTTCTCGATACTTATTTTTACGATGGACAGGGTTTTATGGTTCGTAAAGACCTTGGTATCAACTCGGCTAAAGAGTTGAAAGGTGCGACTGTCTGCGTATTGACAGGTACTTCATCAGAACTAAACCTGACAGATTTCAGCCGTACTAATAAACTTGAGATAAAACCGGTCGTATTCGATGATTCGGCCGTGCGTAATACTGCCTTTTTCAACAATAACTGTGACGCTATTACAAATGACAAATCTGGCCTGGCCGCAGCCCGTTCCTCAGCTGAAACGCCTGCAGATTATGTTGTTCTTCCTGAAACCATCTCTAAGGAAGCTCTTTCCTTTGCTGTTCGTCAAAATGATAGTGCCTGGGCCAATGTTGTGAAATGGACTTTCGCTGCCATGCTTGAAGCGGAAGAGCACGGTATCACCTCTGAAAATGTTGACGAAATTCGCAAAACTACAACAAATCCTGTAATAAAAAGATTTCTCGGCTTAGAAGGGGATTTGCACAAGGGATTGGGTCTTAATGCCGATTGGGCATATCAGGTGATCAAGCAGGTTGGAAACTATGCAGAGCTCTATGACCGAAATCTTGGACCCGACACAGCACTTGCCCTCGAAAGAAAGGGTACACTCAATGAATTGTGGACTCGCGGTGGTCTCTTATATTCTAAATCTTTTAGATAATTAGTGCCTTAGAAATTCATTCGAAGTCTTCGCTTATCTGTTGTTTTTTATGAATGAATTTCGTGAAGGCACTTATCCAAGCACTTCAAAAGTTCCGATTTGTTCGGGCTAGTTTGAAAACGAAATGGAGGGGATTCCCCTCCATTTCGTCACACCGCTCCATGCAACAGGGTAAGCGTTACAAACACCCATTTTATAAGGTAGAATATGGCAGCTCCACAAAATGAGCTAAATGCTTCAACTCGTAAGCTAAAGAATCTCATTTACGACTCATCTGTTCGATCCTGGTTTATCCAGATTTTTGTGGTGGTCGTCACCGTGGGAATTGCTTATTACCTTATCTCAAATATTGCCACCAACCTCCGCCAGATGGAGCTTCCATTTGGTTTTTCTTTTATCGGCTCAACAGCAGGTTTTGATGTGAGCTGGTCGCTTATCCCTTACGACCCATCCATGTCGTATGGGCGAGTTTACCTCGTGGGTATTGTTAATACCCTTGTTCTGTCAGTGCTTATCATTATCTTTTCCACTTTGCTGGGAGTTGTGGTGGGGGTCTTGCGGCTGTCAAAAAACACAATGGTCGCGCAATTTGCCCGCTGGTATGTGGAAGTTTTTAGGAATATTCCACTTTTGGTTCAGATAGTATTCTGGTTTATCGTTGTATTTTCCACTCTTCCCGGACCAAGACAGAGCTATGCTCTCCTTGAGCTGTTTTTTCTCAATAATCGAGGTTTTTACTTTCCGTCTCCAGCATTTAGACCTGAATTCATATGGACAGCAATAGCTGCTATTCCTGCCATTTTATCCATATTCCTGTTACAAAGGAAATCAAACACTTACCGAAAAAAAACAGGGAAGCGCTTACCGTATTATCATGCACTATTGGGTATAATAGTAATAGTGATGATGGGCATCTTTATTGTAAGTGGAAGTCCCTTGAGCTGGGTGATTCCAACCTTGCAAGGATTTAATTACAAGGATGGTGGTTTTGTTCCAACGGCACTTGTTGCCGCCTTTACAGCAATGACAATCTATCGCTCGGCATCCATAGGAGAAACCGTCCGTGCTGGAATACAGGCTATTGATAAAGGGCAATTAGAGGCCGCAACGGCAATAGGTTTTCCACCCCTAAAAACATTACGCCTTATTATTATCCCGCAGGCCGCAAGAGCTATATTGCCTCCCTTGATTAATCTTTGGTTAACCATCGTGAAAGAATCGTCACTCGCCGTGGCCATAGGATTTCCTGAGCTTGTGTCAGTATTCATGCAAACCTCGCTTAACCAGACAGGTCGAGCTATTGAAATTGTGATAATGGTTATGGGTTTTTATATGTGCGCAAGCCTGACGATCTCCTTTTTCCTGAATCAATACAATAAACGCATTCAGATGCAGGAAGGGTAAATTGGACAATAGAGCTACTCAAAATAGTGAACTAGGTAAATTTATTCCACGACCGAGTCGACCGCCAGTAGTAACAAGCCATGGGCTCGTAGGTTGGTTAAGAAAGAATTTTTTCAACGGTTTCTGGAACACCATGTTAACCGTTACCGTATTCGCTCTACTCTATTTGCTGATACGACCATTTATTGATTGGGCCTTGGTCAACGCAGTCTGGATCGCCTCTGATAGAAGGGAATGTTTGGCGATTAATTCAGACGGAGCTTGCTGGGCTGCGGTTATTCACTGGTTCAATAATCTTATTTACGGGCGTTACCCGGATGAGCTGCAATGGCGAGTTAACCTTGGACTGGGTTTCGGCTTATTGTGGATTCTTCCTCTTAACTTAAAAAGAGTGACGAATAAACTGCAGATTGGTGCAACAGGAGTTATCCTCTACCCGCTTTTGGCTTCCTATATATTCTTAGGGGGTGAGCGTAGTACTATTCACTACCTCCTCGCCTGCACGGGTTTGGCATATCTGCTGATTGTATACATCGATACCCTGTTGCTCTATCTGGGATCAAAAAAAACAAGTCAGATTCTCGAACCATTGCTTGAGCCCTTTTTGGGGAAAAAGGCTGACCAGGCGGGATTCTTCCTGCTCCTGGGTGGATTAGTAGTGTTAATCGCTATAATTTTTCAAGGGATTGAGCTGGAACACGTTCGCACAGAGTCATGGGGCGGTCTGTTCATTACTTTGATCATTTCAGGATTCTCTATTGTGATGGCTTTGCCAATTGGTATATTGCTGGCCCTTGGCAGGCGTTCAACAATGCCAGTGTTGAAATGGTTTTCCATTGCGACCATTGAATTGGTTCGGTCAGTTCCGATGATTACTGTACTTTTCATGTCAGTAACCATGATGCCACTGTTTTTTCCAAATACAATGGACCTTAACAAACTTGCCCAGGTTATCATTGCTGTCTGCATTTTCTCCGGCGCCTACATGGCTGAAACAGTTAGGGGCGGATTGCAAACTATATCACGCGGTCAATTCGATGCAGCAAAATCTATCGGGATGGGCTACTGGCGAACAATGTTCCTTATCATTTTACCCCAGGCTCTGCGGGCAATGATACCAAACATAGTGACATCGTTTATCAGTCTGTTCAAGGATACAACCCTCGTCTCAATCATCGGCTTATTCGATATCATGCTTATGGCCCGCAATATCTCAATTGACAAAAAATGGTTTGGATTACACAGCGAACCGTTGGTCGCCATCTCCTTTCTTTTCTTTATTTTTTGTTACGGGATGTCCCAATACAGTCAAAATCTGGAAAAAAAGCTCAATAAAAATCGCTGATGACAGATATGGACAAGCCAGAAAACAAGCCAACCCAATCACCCGCAATTGAAGTCACCGGGCTCAACAAGTGGTTCGACGATTTCCATGTTCTCAAAGATGTTTCTATCGCTGTAGAAGAGAAAGAAATCATCGTGATTTGTGGTCCTTCCGGTTCAGGTAAATCGACCTTTATACGCTGCATAAACCACCTGGAAAAATACCAGGAAGGTAAAATTTCAATTTTCGGACAGTCTCTGGAAGATGGTAAAAGTGCTGCAAACATTATCAGAAATAATGTAGGGATGTTGTTTCAAAACTTTAACCTCTTTCCCCATTTGAATATTTTAAAAAACTGCACCCTGGGTCCAATCTGGTTGCGGAATATGCCGGAACTGACAGCTATTGACCAATCAATGGCCTTACTTGAAAAGGTGGGAATAGCGCACCTGGCGGACAAATTTCCCGGCCAGATTTCTGGAGGTCAGCAACAGCGAGTTGCCATTGCCCGTTCCCTTGCAATGAATCCTAAAATTATGCTTCTCGACGAGCCTACTTCAGCTCTTGACCCTGAAATGATCTTGGAAGTTATGGAAGTTATGATTGATATGGCCAAATCAGGAATGACCATGATGTGTGTAACCCATGAGATGCAATTTGCTCAGGAAGTAGCCGACCGGGTAATTTTTATGAGTGAAGGGGAAATTGTTGAGATGGGTAGTCCAGATCAGGTTCTTAAAAATCCAAAATGGGATAGAACTAGTCAATTCCTGGAGCATATTCTTAGCCACAAAACCTGATCTACAACCATTAACCCAACCATCATTAAACATTGGTCCAGAAGGAAACCATGTATCTAGCTGAGTTTTCCGCTCTGGCCGCAGCCCTGTGCTGGTCGTGTGGAGGACTGTTCTCCACAACACCGGCTCGCACTCTCGGTGCAGTGAGGTTCAACCGCCTGCGCTTAATAATTGTTTCTCTGACCCTCATCGTCATGTCTCTGTTTGGAGGAGGCTGGCAGACTCTCAATGCCGAGGCCTTTTGGGTACTGAGCTTGTCTTCGATAATTGGCATTCTGATCGGAGACACCCTTATGTTTGCTACTCTAAAACGACTTGGTCCTCGTCGAACTGGGATTATTTTTGGGCTACTCTCAGCACTCTGTCAGGCGATTTCCCTCATCATAGCCCGACCAATCATGGCCACTGGTGTTGATGCACTGAGCGCCTCCGCATTACGGGTGGGGATTTCAGCTCTGGCTTTAATTGCCATTCTGTTTTTCAACCGTCCAAAAGACAGACATCTGTCCACTCCGCTAACAGGCAAACTTTTAATTCAGACTGGAGTCAGTGGTATAATTGGTATGGCTTTAGGGGTGACCTTCCTGCTCTTTGCCTTAACCGAGGGTGAAGTAGGGCTCGTGTCTACACTTTCAGCCACCTCCCCTATTTTCATCTTACCCATACTCTGGATTGCTACCCGGGAGAGACCTGCATCTGGAGCCTGGGTAGGCGCTTTTCTTGCGGTTTTTGGTATAGCCTGTATTTTTTTGAAAATGCCTCTAGTTTGAACAGATAGCGTAGACTTCGAAATACCTATTCTCGGACAAGCTCCTAGTAGCCGACATGATCGACCTTATACACAATTGTCGCCCCAGTGAATATTCCTCCTTGAAATAATCCACCGGTGGACCACCAGCGTAGGGTGTACATCTTTGAATTGTCGATATATCTATGTGCAGGTAAAACAATGGTGCTTTCAACGGCTTGTACTAAACTCATTGAACCAGCATAAGAGCTTGCTGCAGAGGTTATCGTTGTTTCGTTGGAACTCATCGGGTTTTTCATTTGCAAAGAAATCGATCTTGAGGTTCCTCCATAGAAATATCCCTTTAGAGACACAATCTCAGCTCCGTCAGGAAGGTTAACTGGTGCGAGCAATTGAAGAACTTCCACATTCCTACCCATCCAATAATTTATACGCATGAAACCAGTCGGTTCTTGGCTGGTTGTTGGTGGATTAGCTGGATCCAAGATAAAATCAGGGATGAATTGTTCCAGGGAATTCGGTATCCAAGTGTCACCATCCCGTGTAACATCGATAAAAACACATTCAAAAGCGGATGCGGGAAACTGATAGTTATAGGTCCTGGCTGAGGTGTAGGCAAAATCACCGGTGACTGCAGCGTTTCCGTCCACTTGGAGCATGTGTTGTGGGTTCGTGGCTCCCGGTCCGATTCCGACCCCACCTGTCCCAAGGTGTAGGGGACCGGTAGTGCCGGAGTCGCGATCATAGGAGATTATTGTGCCGGTTTTGGTTCCGGGGCTGTAGCCAAACTCCAAGCCTTCACCGGCAAGAGGCCAAGTATTTCCAGAGACTCGAATCTTGTCCGAGACATCTAGCTTGGTAGTGGGTGTTGTCTTGCCTATCCCCACGAAGCCATCATTATCGATACGCATTTTAAGCGTACCGCCGGTATAGAGGCGGATATCCCCCTGCTCATAGTTAGCAATATCCATGCTCTTGCCGTCTCCGGTGTTTGGAATAGCTATCTCAATACCATCAAGCGCTCCAGAGCCGGTGGCGGTGTTTGTCAATTTCAAGCGAGGATAAGAGCTATTATGGAGATGAAAGTCGGTCGCCGGGCTCGAAGTGCCGATGCCGACATCGCCGTCGTTGTCGATGGTCAACCTTGCGATATTTCGTGTCTGAAGAGAGATTACGCCGACACTGTCAGCATCGGTATCTGCACCTATGGTTGTGGAGCCAGTATTTGAAACCCCGCCCGTTGAACCGAAAAGCCCTGTCAAACCGGAGCCGTCTCCCACAAAGGAAGTGGCAGTAACAGTGCCGTTGACATATCCAGCTTGCTGCCGGGAGTCTGTGTGCCTATGCCAACGTCACCGGCGTTATTTATCCGAACTTTCTCAGCACTGGCGACGTTAAACGCCAGGGCATCACTGTTGTGGAAATATCTAATTCCACCTCTAAAATAACCGACATTGTTTCCAAACCAGAGCGCTCCCTCGTAGGTAGTCCCTGAACCGATGACGACTCCGGTGTTGCCGGCTGTTTCAACTATTAGATCATCAAAATTTATATTTGGAGCTACTCCCGAGTCACCGTTTTTTATATGCAGAGTGGCAATGGGCGCCTTCTCCCCGATGCCGACCCTGCCGTCTTTATCGACAAACACCGCATTAATCGGCACACCGTCGGCGGCATCAAGAGAGTTGCGCGCACCGGAATCATCATCATTTTCACAAATAACGCTACCGTCGGTGGCGATGACCCTTATGGAGGAGCCTGCGGCGCATTCTCCTGCAACTCGCTTTTGTAGAGCCAAGGAGTCGACACCGTCCAGGGTATCAGCATTAAGGGCAAAAGCAGTGGCTGTAATGCGCTCCACGCAGGTAAAAGCAGTTCAGAGTAAACGCCAGAGTATCAGGTCCCCTTCTTGGGCGTACGTCCAACACTAAACCGAGATTCCCAGCTACCACTCTGTTTTTGTGCCGAGTCAATTGGAGACCACTGCTCTCACTTTTAACATTTTGTGATAAAAGGGCAAGGATTGCCCTGTTTTCTGGATATTCCATATAAAAGATTTCCGAGGTCGATTTATTTCCTCATAATCCAAATTTTGTTCTCAACAGCCTCAAAAGAGGCCAAACAAGTTGCATAGAAGGTCGCCTGTTGTTGATTCTACGCAATAACAGTATGATAGCGTATGTTTGTTTGCAATTCCCATGAATCCTGGACGCACCCCTGCCAGGGATTGGTTGTAGCTAATGGAAGAAGAGCCAATTTTAGTGTGGGAAACTCGGCCGTAGATTATTCTGAATTATCATACTATGCCAATACATGACTTCTATTTGGCCATACTCCTGGTAATTTTCCTGGCTTGATATCGGGCAGTTTAGAAGCGATGTATACGCCACCCCTCCTTCCCGGGCTCCATATCTATCATCCGCAAGTGTTGGACAATAATTTTCATCGGCAGCGTTATCATCAAGGGTGCCGCAAAAAAAATGAGAGGCCATCAGGTTTGAATCAATTGTTGCATTGGTCACACCTTCCTCACATGTATGGGCGAGTCTAAAAGCATGGCCGAGTTCATGGGCAAAGGGACGGGCTTCAAATTTAATTCCACCAGTGACAGTATCGTATTTCACTCGATCAAAATCCACGAGAATTATGGGCTCACCACTATTGTAATGACCACGACCGTTGTTGCCTTCATCGTGAAACCGATTTTCGTATATGTAGACATTGATTGCATCGTGATTACAGAGGGTCTGACTTGAGCACGAGTTATAGGCTTCTTTTATAACCGCTGAACTATATTCGCTTTCTTCGTATATCATAGGTAGTAAGACTAACTCAGAATAGAGATCTGTTGTATACTTGTCATTATGCGTCAATTCATTGTATAATGTAACATTCCCAACACGGAGATCGAAAATTTTCTTACCTTCATTGGAAACAAAGGTCTCATTGATTGAATCAATCAGCCAATGAATATCCTCTTCAACGATGCAATGATATGAACCCGCTCGATCAGGGCAACATCCGCCTACGTCTCCACAAGTGCTTGTTATTCCATCGTGATCTGGGAAGTCTGCGTCGTCTTCCAAAACAACAAAATTCAGATAGACTACAGGGGCCCCCATAACAATCTGTGAGCCACTTTTAGCATGAAAACCTGGGGTCAGTCTGATTTCTGGTGAATGAATCGCAACCCGTGTTCCCGGTGTGATTATATAATTGCGCTGATCATTCCTGATAGTTCTTATCGCTAGTACATCGGTATCTTCACTCACTCCTCCTGGTGGTGATTCTATTGTGCGGTGTTCTGCTACCGACTCCATTGCTTGTGATGGAACAGGTAGTATCGATTCCACAAGCGAGAATAAGAATATCACAACCAGGATAAAATAGTGGTTTTGTGCGTTAGGTTTCGTTGTCATCATATTCTCCTGAATGCATGCAACAGAATTTCCTTTTTTCCCGTTTAATCCGTTTGCGAGGAACTATCTTTCTGTAGCCTTATTATTTCAGAACGTATCTTAGTAATTATCTCGTGTTGTTTTTTGATCTCCTTGTTTTGCTCAATCACGTGAAGTGTCAATTCTTCAACTTTTTGCAGTATTTTTGCTTGGAATAAACCTAAGCTTATACCGTTTTTCTTTACTTCGGATTCCGATGGAATCTGTGGTAAGTGTCTCTCTTGTTTGATGTAGTTCTCAACATCTTCCAAATCCATAAGAGTGTAGTTTTCCTGGAAAACATAATCCGCCCATCCCGAGTCTACGATAATTTCCTCGGCCCTTATGGTTCCGGCTACGTCAAGCTTATTATTTGGCGTGGTTGTACCAATGCCGACATTTCCTGTCTCATCCCAGGTTATAACTTCTGTACCGCTATTTTGATTTCTAAGACTTAACGATCCAGCAGGAATATTGTTGTTACTGTCATCGTCCATTCTTAGATGCCACATGTTTTGAGGCGTTTCTATTCGCAGCCCTGCCTCACCCCAATTTGATTGATGAGACGATTCTATTTTAAGAAATGAGCGTTCACCTGAGTTACTCGCATCAATATGGATATTCTCTGTGGGAATTGATGTACCGATACCGAGATTACCGGAGATTTCTAAATCATCAGATAAATAAAAACCACCGTTATTACCGTTGGATGAGTTGTCATCAAGGTCTTCTTCCCATCTGATGAACTCAAGGGTCGAATAGTCAAAATAAATATAATCGTCGTCGGTACTGTTATCGGTTCCGACATAAAGATTTTCGGATGCAAAAACGTTTCCTGCTGTCTCCAGGTCGTCCGCAATAAAAAGGTCATATTCATTCCTGATATGACCGGAAACAGGTGTTCCAGTACCGAGGGTGTTGTAAAAAGGCCGACTGACATGTGAGCCTACAGCAAGACTCCCTTGCATTATCAAACCGCCACTCATGGTACCTCCACTCGAAGATATATAGCTTTCAGCGAGGTCTCCCGAGGTGATGGAGCCGTCCTCAATCATATCTGAGTTAACAATTCCGGCTTGCCCCTCGTTCACGTACCGATCATCGAGGTCTGAGAGCGTATTGCCATGCAGTTGCTCGGAGTCTTCAGACGAGCTAGACAAAAAGCAAAACAGCGTTGATGTGAGTGTCTGGCGGGGTGTCATTTCAAGATCAGTGCCGACAGTGATGGCAAGGTAGCGGCCAAATTTAACAGGCTCAGTAAACGGATTGGTTTCTGGATCACCGGGAAGCAGGGCGTTGTAAATGCCGTTTATTACGAGCACATCCTGTGTGTCGGTCCACAGCGGCGTGTCTGCTATCGCTTCTTCATGAATGGTAAAGGTCATTGAGTAGGTTCCATTGGCAACCGGGGCGCCAGCGTTATCAAGAAGACGTCCCTGAAAGTTCAACTGTTGCGGGATTTCTGCAATTGAAGGGAGTGGGATAATTAATGACAGCACTAGAAACAGGAATGTTATAACGACTTTTCGTGAATCTGGCATGGTTTCCTCCTCGGTTTCAATTGCTTAGTTGATTCATTATCGTTACTGCTTCAATAAGACCGATCTTTCCGTCACCATCGATGTCCGCCTCTTATAAAACCTGATCAGGCATCAGCACAGTCAAAAGCTGCAACGCAGTTATGACATTTTCCAGATCCACATATCCGCCTTCGCCTGATATCATAGAAAAAGTTATTTTATAATTGGTACTGATTGTCAGGGAACAAGAAGGGGAAGTAAGAAAAAGGGGAACAATCAGGAGGGGTGTATAAAAGCATTTCATAATCGGCCTCCAAAAGAGTTGCCAGGGGTGCCGGAAGTTAACATTCTCGCAGTATTAGGTAATTACCATACATAGCCTAACTGTGCAATTGTTCCTTTATGCTATTTATAGGATTAGTGCCTTACTCAATAAAAGCAGCAATAAAAAACAGGTAGCGCAGACTCCGAGAAAGCTGGAGAATCATTTAACATTAGTGCCTTACTCCATAGAAGCTGTAATAAAAAACAAGAAATTATGAGATCGCTTTGAAATCATAAACTTAGAGTTATCACCAGATAGTGAACGTAGTGAGACCTTCGAGGCACTTATCCAGTGATACTAAAAAAGTTT
>JAAELB010000450.1 GCA_024227155.1 Desulfobulbaceae bacterium | reverse complement strand
TAAGAAAAAATGCACGCTTAATCGTGTCTCACAATACTCAAGAGGTGCAGTATGCTACATAGCCCTTTTGCCAAGGGCCGCGCGGGGCCGAGATAATTTCTTTGATACCCATGTTTTTCACTCGATTGCGAAAGAAAACACCATAGATCGAGTCCCGGTCACGCATCAGATACTTCGGTGCCGTCTCCCAGGGAAAGGCTTCCAGGACCTATTGGGCTGTCCATTGAGCACTCGGATTAGAGGTCACATTGAAATGGACGACCTTACGGCGGCAGTGGCGCAGAATCACCAGAACGAATAAGATGTTGAAGGTGGCTGTCGGAACAGTGAAAAAGTCAATCGAACACTTGCCCACATGATTTTTTAGGAAAGTCCGCCAGCTCTGAGACGGCTTTGAATTCGTCGAACGCCGGGGCATCAGGTTCGATACGGTTCGTTCGGAAACCTCGAAACCCAGCCTGAGCAATTCCCCATGAATCCTGGGCGCACCCCAGCTTGGATTGGCTGCAGCCATCCTCCTGACAAGATCACGGATTTCACGACTAACTTGAGGTCTTCCCGGGCCTTTGGATTTGAATTTCCAGAACAGTTTAAAACCCTTGCGGTGCCAGCGCACAACAGTATCCGGCCCTACTATAACAAGAGATTTGCGCCAAGGACTCCAAGTTCGGCAAAGCAACACCCAGAAGAGCCGATCCGCTATTCGAATTTTAGGCCGCTTGTTTGTCCGTTTCATTACGGCCAATTGGTGGCGAAGTGCAAGATTCTCGGCAGCAAGATTCGAGGAGATTTTGGTCTTTGACCATATGACCAAAACAAGATTTCGTAACGTTTTTATCATGATACCAGCTTGGCAAACTCATGCAAATTTGTCAATGATTTCCGAAAGTACGAATAATTGCGAAGGACAACTCAGAACCAATGATGTCATCAGCCTGTAAGGTGATGGAAAACAGGTATTATTTCAACCGTTTTGTTAAATATCAATATTGCCTCCCCTGGTTTTGCATGCTCTCCATCATGCCTTTAAAGTTTATTCGGTGGTAAAGGTCATTTTCTCACCGGCACTGCTGATATCCCGTACTATTAATCCTGACGTTCCGCCATCCCATTTCTTTGATGACGGTGATGTATCATAACTCAAGGCGGTGCCGGCTCTATCTTCCCATAAGTCGCCTTTGTCACCGGAATTACGATTATTCTCAAGATCCATTAAACCGTCCGCCTGAATAAGGGCACACTGGTAGTGACGATCCTTCGTCGCGTCCTGCCACTCGTTTGATCCATAGATGTCACAGTGGTATATAGCAAGACCGCTGCTTGGCAAGAAAGAATCGAGCCCGATCTGCGATCGGTTCTCAATTAAAAAATACTCATTGGGATTATTGGTTTTATATTTGAAAAGAGTATTATAATCTCCATGGTTGGCTTCATATTTTCCTGGGATATTCAGTAACACTTCATTATCAGGCCAGCCAACGAGATCTCTTAAATATGCACACACCGGAGATGGCGTACGGCCTTGGTTTAAATAGCTACCGGCACTCATTAAACAAAAGATACCCATCCCCTGACTCGGTTTGCTATCCCCATCCCTGTTCCCATAGTCGTACAGATCCGGAAATCTGCATAGCATGTGCCCAGCATTGTGACAAAAACTTCCAATACTGAAATCTTCAACAGACGTTCCCAATGCTGAAATACTGTAATAGTTTGTCTTGATACCGTTGTGGCTGTAATTTACTACATGGGTATGCGGCCAGAGATAGCCGCTGTAAGCGGGTGATCCCGCGTAAATGAAGTTAATTGCGTCAACAATACCTTCATTTTTTGAATCAAACCCACTAAGATCAATGTTGAAATCACGTATGGCAAGATCAAGAGCCTCTTCAGCAAGGCTTTTCTGGCTATAGAAATTACGATTATTTGTTAGTTTTACAGGTCCGACAACAATATTTAGATAGTCAAGTTTACCATTTGAGACAATTTTAAAATACTCCCTTACAGAGCACGTACTGTTTTGCTTGTCATACCCTTCTGCGTTTAACAGTTTGTCGACCTCAGCCACCTTGAGACTTGCCGAAACATCCTGAAATTCTACCAGGATTGTCAACCCCTTAACGTTGCCTTCACTCACTCTTCTGCCATCAAGCAGGCCACCTTTTCCTAGTATTTTTTCGTCTGTAGTTTCTATTGAAGCTGTATGAACGGCTTCGCTGATCGTAGCCTTTTCAGTGGGATCATTGAAAATGATTTTTCTTGGGTTCGATAGTTGCTCCCCTACAAACCCCATCCGTATCTGATGGGTTGTATTGCTGAGCATTTCCTCTGTTACATTCTGGTTATCCAGGGTAAATTTCCAATGCTGCTTGCCGGTGCTGCTGAATGGTATTCCTTTATTGGTGTATAAAATACCATCAAACTCAATATTTAACGCAATATCCCTATCCGCAGAGGCATTGTCGGCTCTTATAATTATCGGATCAGATGACCGGATAAACGGCTTATCAATTACAAAGATAGGATCAGCAGTGTCAGTTATAGCTGTTTTGGCTGTCGGTTTGGTCTTTTTAGAAATAGTTGGATAGAGAACAAGGAGGATGAAAAGTGAGAATAAGAAGAGTGCCAGGGTAATCGAAAATATTACCTGCGCCCATCGTGGATACAGCAAAATCAATGGCAGCAAATCAGTAAAAAACTTCAGAAATCTATCCATTTGCGATCTCCACCGTTTTATTTTTTATTGAATATACCATTATACAATCACCACGACTGTTAGGCAAAAGAAATAAAAGAGGTATCCGGCCGGTGCGTTTCTTTTTAGAACGCTTCAATGAGAAACCGGTTCCTCATCATTGTCCCTTTTGCTTGATACCCCATAAATGGTACTATACTTTTGTTCTCCAACAAGAAACGTTACTACTCTATTCGTGACAGCCATCCATTATAACATTCAATAAAGGGAATTTGCCATGACTGATACTGCGGATAAGAGTGAACAGGTTGAAAAAAACAGGAAACAAGCAAAAAGATCTGGGGGCACGTCTTGAAATGACATATTTTCATCCATATTAGCGATGATAACAATGTATAACTTTCACCGGGAAAGGTTAACTGAAATCAGAGTGACGACCACTTGTCCATAATTCCTGTTAAGGTTATTACAATTTTTTCCTAAAGCCTAACAACTCTAAAAGCTACTTTCGACCCTTGTAGATAAAATGTTTTTCAGAATAGCCTGACATGGATATTTAAATTTCAAGAGAGAATATTTTCAAATTATCAGGTGATAAAGTTGCTCCATTTACTACAAGACGAATGGGAGATACTTACAACTGTAGTTTTGATTCATTTACCGGAGTCCTTCGCGCGGATCTGCGTCGAGTGCTCCGGGGGAATCATCTGTTTTGATTCAGTTCATGCAGATTCCAGCCACATATCAACGGCTTTGAGCGCTTCTTGTTCGTCACCGGAACCGCAACAAAAATTTATGCTCTGGAACGGGCTAGCGGTCCAGGTTTGCTCACCTATAAATCTGTACTCGACATTCGTTTCCGATCGTACCAAATCAATACGGACTTCAATGTCACTGTTTTTCG
>JAAELB010000449.1 GCA_024227155.1 Desulfobulbaceae bacterium | reverse complement strand
TGGACGGTGGGATGGTAGCCTCTGACTGGACAATGCAGTTTTTGGCCGATATTTTGGATGCTCCCATTGATCGACCAGAAATTTTAGAAACCACTGCCGTTGGTGCTGCCTACCTTGCAGGCCTGCAGGCAGGTGTCTATCCTGAGCCCTCGGCTTTTAGTAAGAGATGGAAACGTGATAAGCAATTTACTCCAGGGCTTTCTGAGGAGCTACGAAATAAAAAATATGCTGGCTGGAAGGAGGCAATTAGCAGGACCCTGACGAAATAACTCCTCCGCAGCATTTTTTTATCGAATGTGACTAGGTTTTTTTAGTAAAATTCCAAAAGAATTTTTGGGATTAACTGGACGCTTGACTCTTTATTAGGAAGGTATGAACCTTGAACCCTTTTCAAAGAGGTACCTATGAATCGGCGAAAATTTCTACGTGAAGTATTTCTATGGTCAGCAGGTCTTTCCGTTGCAGTTCCACGTTTTTCTGTCTTGGAGGTACTTGCCCAAGGGGCTGCGTCTCCACAAATCGCTCTTGCCAAAGGTAAAGATTATGCCAAGTTGGTGGAGAGTGTCATGGCGTCCCTTGGTTCAATGGCGAAATTTGTTCGACCTGGTGATAAGGTTGTGGTTAAACCAAATATCGGGTGGGATAGAAAACCAGAACAGGCTGCTAACACCAATCCGCTTATTGTCAAAGCCATTGTTGAACATTGTCTGGAATCAGGAGCTGGCAAGGTTCAGGTATTTGATCGTACCTGTAATGAGAAAAGGCGCTGCTATAC
>JAAELB010000448.1 GCA_024227155.1 Desulfobulbaceae bacterium | reverse complement strand
ATCTCGAGGCTGAAAACCATGGTCATGTTAATCAAAAACATTCAAGGACCACCATTACACATACAATAGGACAAAACAAGGATGCCACGAATTCAACGAATAATGGTACTGTACCACGTGCAGGGACACGTAGGAATACCATGAATACACATGCAAGAAGAAAGCCTCACCCTCCGAGGTTGAACAAAAAACGTCCCAATGAGGACGACCCAATGGTGACCCAACAAAACAAAAAGCCCCAACCAGACATAATCGCCCCAAACCCACAAGTAAAGCGCCCTGTAAGCCCTTCCAATTCCTATATTGAAACCCCCCCAAAGAAACCACATAACTATGACCATTTACCTGCAAACACACATTTAATGACAACAAGAACCAAATTCGCGTTCGATAAGCTACATGGCCAAATGGATTTACTAGATTTTTGCTCAAACTATTTCTGTAGAAGTATGTAGAAAGTTAACTTTCAAATATCAACCAAATAACGTGATTTTTTTTTATTTTGCTGACTAGTATACACTGATACATAGACCACCAACGTATATTCTTCCCCTGCAAATACAACTTGGTTAAATTCAATTTTGCT
>JAAELB010000447.1 GCA_024227155.1 Desulfobulbaceae bacterium | reverse complement strand
TCATATTGAGAATTTGCTCTAACCATAGAGATCTAGGTTTAGCAGTGGTGGTTTTCAGCAGCTGAACCACGTTTTCACCAAAATGCCTCATGTCCTGAACTACAAGGGAATCTTCAGTCATGGATCCAGGTTGCACCTGTATATCAGTAGACAACCCCTCCTTTTCTGTAGTTAACCCAAGGTTAACTGGAGTGCTCTGAGTAACAGTGTCTTGTCTGTTCATTAACGTTTCAGTATTCACTGTACCCGGACCTGAAGGAACGGTAATGTCTCCCAGCTGAATGCCAGTTGCCTTCCCAGGAGTTTGACAATGTCCTTGCTTCTTTGTCTCATATCTCCCAGTAGCATCTTTCAGCATTTCCTGATTAGGATTTAAAGGCTCTTTCTTAGATGCCCCATAATTCGCTTCCTGGAGATATTTCCCCCATGACTTGATTTTTCCAGTAAGTTTCTTTATAGACACATTCATAGCATCCATAGACTTACTCCAGTAGTTCATGTCTGTATTCACTCTATCTAGTTTATTACTCATAGAATGAATCTGTTCTGTCATGAGTTTCTCTTGACACTCAGCTTGCAGAGTACTATGTTGTAACTTTCTTACTTTACTCTGAAGCTTAGCAATATCACACTGCTGAGCATTTCTGGCAGCCCTTTCCTCGTGAACCTCATGTTGCAAGCTATTCACAATAGTATGCAATTCCTCTACTGATCTTTCTAGAGATTTAGAGGTCATCAGCTGACTATTTGATAACCTTGTCTCGACAAAGGTCTGTCCATATACAGGCGCACCTGGTGCCCTATTATCATAATGATGAACATTTCCCTGATGCATGGTCTGTCTCAACTCTTGTTGAGGAACATACTGTTCTCCCATGTCATAGGGATTACCCTTAAGAATGTTACATGGCCGATCTCCAAGCTGCAAAGCATAAGAAACTTCCAGTCTGGGTGACACTACATCCTTAGGCCCTGTTTGCCTGCACAGGTCTTCCTGAACAGAAAAGGGGCCTGT